>DATHRM010000001.1:0-4318 GCA_035465295.1 Woeseiaceae bacterium
TCGAGCAGGGCATTCATCTCGTCGTCGGACATCGGCTCCGCGAACTTCTCGCTGATCTCGTTGAAGCGGTCGACCAGCGCCTTCGTTTCCGCGACGCCGTCCTCGACGTTGCCGCGGACGTCTTTCGACGGATCGAGCTCGGGCTCCTGCGGCAGGTAACCGATCCTGATGCCCGCCTGCGGCCGCGCCTCGCCGTCGATCTCGGTGTCGAGCCCGGCCATGATACGCAACAGCGTCGACTTGCCGGAGCCGTTGAGTCCCAGCACGCCGATCTTGGCGCCGGGGAAGAACGACAGCGAAATGTCGTGGATGATCTGGCGTTTGGGCGGCACGACCTTGGCCACCCGGTTCATCGTGTATATGTATTGCGCCATTTCCATCGGGTAATCGTTGAGGAGGGCGCATTATCCGGTATGCTGCAGCGATAGCAACCCGGCCTGGCACAGCCATGAGCGACCCCGTACTTGTCTACAAAGGCGACGAGATCGCGGCCTACGGCTTCGGCGATCCGCACCCGTTCGGAACGGACCGGCACGACGTGTTTCACCGCGAGCTGGCGGAGGCGTCGCTCGGCGACGCGATTCGCTACATGACGCCGCGCCGCGCGAGCGTGGACGAGTTGCTGCTGTTTCACATGCCCGAGTACATCGACAAGGTGTCGCGCATGTCGGAGGAGGGCAGAGGCTACCTCGACGAGGGCGATACGCCGGCGCTGCCGGGTATATTCGACGCCGCGTGCGACGTCGTCGGCACCATGCTCGCGGCCGTCGACGCCGTCATGCACGGCGAGGGGAAACGGGCTTTCGTGCCCATCGCGGGCCTGCACCATGCCGCCCGCGACCGTGCAGCGGGTTTCTGTGTCTTCAACGACTGCGGTGTCGCCGCCGAGTACCTGCGACAGCGTCACGGCTTGTCGAGAATTGCTTACGTGGACATCGACGCCCATCACGGCGACGGCGTCTTTTACGGTTTCGCCGACGATCCCGACCTGATTTTCGCCGACATCCACGAGGACGGCCGTTACCTGTACCCGGGGACGGGCGCAGCGCAGGAAACCGGTACCGGCAGGGCGCGCGGCACGAAACTCAACGTGCCGCTGGCGCCGGGCGCCGACGACGCCGAGTTCCGCATGGCATGGCGGCAGGTGGAGGCCTACCTCGATGCGGCCGAGCCCGAGTTCATCATCTTCCAGAGCGGCGCGGACAGTCTCGAGGGCGACCCGATCACGCACCTGTGTTTCTCCGAGCAGGCACACGCGGATGCGGCAGCCACCCTGTGCCGGCTCGCCGACAAGCACTGCAGCGGCCGCCTGGTCGGTGCCGGTGGCGGCGGTTACAACCGGCAGAACATCGCACGTGCCTGGACGCGGGTCGTGCAGGCATTTGTCGAGGCGGCCTGAGGTATTTCGGTAAACCGGCCTCTACAGCGCGCCATTTTGCAGGTAACATCGCCCCTTTTCGCGCCCCCGACTCTCACCCCCAGGACCCGGAGTATCTCGCCCATGGTTGCTACCAAGCCCGTATCCGCCACCCACGCCGATCGCTCGCTCGAGGTGTTCGACCCCGAGCTCGCCACGGCGATCCAGCTCGAGCAGCGGCGCCAGGAAGAGCACATCGAACTGATCGCGTCGGAAAATTATGCGAGTCAGCGGGTCATGGCGGCGCAGGGGTCGGTGCTGACCAACAAGTACGCGGAAGGTTACCCGGGCAAGCGCTACTACGGCGGCTGCGAATACGTCGACGACGCCGAGATACTGGCGATCGAACGCGCCAAGGCGCTGTTCGGCGCGGACTACGCGAACGTCCAGCCGCATTCGGGGTCGCAGGCGAACGCGGCGGCGTGCATGGCGCTGCTGAACCCCGGCGACACGCTGCTGGGCATGAGCCTGGCCGAAGGCGGACACCTGACGCACGGCACGAAGGTCAACTTCTCCGGGCGCCTGTACAACGCCGTGCAGTACGGACTCGATCACGAAACGGCGCTCATCGATTACGACGCGGTGCAGGCGCTGGCGAACGAACACAGGCCGAAACTGGTGATAGCCGGTTTCTCCGCCTACTCGCGGATCGTGGACTGGGCGCGGTTCCGGGAGATCGCCGACAGTGTCGGGGCGTACCTGATGGTGGACATGGCGCATGTCGCGGGTCTGGTGGCCACCGGGCACTACCCGAGCCCGCTGCCGTACGCCGACGTGGTAACGACCACGACGCACAAGACGCTGCGCGGACCGCGGGGCGGCCTCATACTCGCGCGCCGCAATCCGGAGCTCACGAAGAAGTTCAATTCGCTGGTATTCCCGGGTATCCAGGGCGGCCCGCTCATGCACGTGATCGCCGCGAAAGCCGTCGCCTTCAAGGAGGCCATGGAGCCCGAATTCAAGGAGTACCAGGGCCGGGTCTGCGAGAACGCAAAAGCCATGGCGGACACGCTGGAGAAGCGCGGGTACCCGATCGTGTCGGGCGGCACCGAGAATCACCTGATGCTCGTCAGCCTGATCGAGCACGGCATCACGGGCAAGGACGCGGACGCCGCGCTGGGACGGGCCAATATCACGGTCAACAAGAACGCGGTGCCCAACGACCCGCAATCGCCGTTCGTCACCAGCGGACTGCGGCTCGGCACGCCGGCCATCACGACACGCGGCTTCGGGGTCGAGGAAACGCGCCTGTTGACCGGCTGGATTGCGGATATACTGGACGATATCGAAAACGAGGAGACCATCGATCGCGTGCGTGGCGAGGTCCTTGAGCTATGCGGGCGGTTCCCGGTCTACGACTAGATGCATTGCCCGTTCTGCGCCAACGAAGAAACGAAAGTGATCGATTCCCGGCTTGCGGGCGAGGGCCGGCAGATTCGCAGGCGGCGGCAATGCCTTGACTGCAACGAGCGGTTCACGACGTTCGAGACCGCCGAACTCGTCATGCCACGGCTGGTGAAGAACGACAACAGCCGCCAGCCTTTCGACGAGGACAAGCTGCGCTACAGCATGATTCGTGCCCTGGAGAAACGCCCGGTGCCGAGCGACGCCCTCGAGCAGTCGATCGGGCGGCTCGTGCACAAGCTCCGGACCATGGGCGAGCGGGAAGTGCCGTCGCGCCTGGTCGGAGAACTCGTCATGGAAGAGCTTCGCGCGCTGGACGAGGTCGCCTACGTCCGCTTCGCCTCCGTTTACCGCCGATTCCAGGACGTGACCGAGTTCGAGGAGGAGATCAAGCGGCTGCAGCGAATCTCCGAGGCGGCTGCCAGCCGCGAGCAGATGTCATTGTTGCCCGAGCTGCTGGGCAAGAAGAACCGGTAACCGCCAATGGCTGGATTTTCGGCCGCGGATAGCGCATTCATGGCGCGCGCCCTGCGCCTCGCCGAGCGCGGCGTCTACACGGCTCATCCAAACCCGATGGTGGGCTGCGTGCTGGTTCGCGACGGCCAGGTTGTCGGTGAGGGCTGGCACGAGTCTGCGGGCGAGGCGCACGCCGAGATCAATGCGCTCCGGGTCGCGGGCGAGCGGGCCCGCGGCGCAACCGCCTACCTGACGCTGGAACCCTGTTCGCACGAGGGCAAGACGCCGCCGTGCGCGCCAGCCCTCATCGAGGTGGGGATACGCGAAGTCGTCATTGCCATGGAGGATCCGTTTCCCGCCGTCAGCGGCAACGGCAGGGCTCTGCTGGAGGCCGCCGGGATCGGCGTCCGCAGCGGCCTGATGCAGGAGACGGCAGAGGCGCTGAACGCGGGCTTCCTGAGCCGGGTTCGGCGCGGCCGGCCGTTTGTCCGGCTCAAGGTTGCCAGCAGTCTCGATGGCGGAATCGCGATGAAATCGGGCGAGAGCCAGTGGATCACCGGCCCGGAGGCGCGCAACGACGTGCAGCGCCTGCGCGCGAGGTCCGGCGCGATTTTGACCGGGATCGGCACCGTGCTCGCGGATGACCCGGCCCTGAATGTCCGCCACGACGGGCTCGACACGCGCGGCCGCCAGCCGATCCGGGCGGTGCTGGATTCCCGCCTGCGTATGCCGCTGTCGGCCGGGATGCTGGCAATGCCCGGCGATACGATCGTTTACTGTACGGACGATGCGCGTCGGCAGCCGCTGGTGGATACCGGTGCCCGCGTGGTACGCATGCAACGTGTCGCTGGCGTTCTCGATGTGCAGCAGGTGCTTGCCGATCTCGCCGACCGGGAAGTCAACGACGTGCTGGTCGAAGCCGGGCCGGGCGTATCCGGGCACCTGTTGTCGCGCAGGCTGGTCGACGAACTTGTGATTTACCAGGCGCCCCATATCATGGGCAGCGAAACGAAACCGATGTTCCGCACCCCCGGGTGGACG
>DATHRM010000002.1:0-20549 GCA_035465295.1 Woeseiaceae bacterium
GACGCGCCGCCGGACGCGCCGCCGCAACCGCCGGACCCGGAGCCCGCCGCCACGCCGCAATGGTATGCGTTCTGGAGCCCGTTCCGCAGCGAGGTGGCCGCCAACGGGTTCGTCGATCAGCTGCAACGGGTGACCGGTCTCGACTACCGTGTCGTCAAGGTCAAACCCGGCGTTTACGAGGTCGCGTTCGCCTACGAAGACGACCAGGACATCACGGCCAACCTGTCACAGATCTCCGCGGCGACCGGCCTGCAGCTTCCGGAGAGCTGAGATGCCGGCGATACGTTTGAGAATCATGCTCGCTCTCCTGCCATGCCTGCTCGGTTTCGCCGCAGCCCAAACGCACGCCATGGAAGCCGACCTGGACGGCGCGTGGCGGGACTACGCGAACACGCAGTCCGATCGCGAGCCCGCGTACCGCTTTCCTTATGCGAGCTGTTTCGGCACCGCGGCGCTGCAATACGACCTGCCCGAGACGCTGTTGCTCGCGGTCGCGCGCGGCGAAAGCGATTTCGAGGCCACCGCCCGCTCCCGGGCCAACGCCCATGGCGTGATGCAGATTCTCTGGCCCGACACCGCCAGGCACCTGGGCATACATCGCCTCAGCCAGCTTTACGATCCCTGCACGAACATCGACGCCGGCGCGCGCTACCTGAAGGAACTGCTCGCGCGCTACAAGGGCAACCTGCACCTGGCACTTGCCGCCTACAACTACGGGCCGCGCCGCATCCCGGTCGACGGCGGCGCCATTCCCTCCGGCGCCAACTGGTATTCAGGCTACATTTTCAG
The DNA here is from genome assembly GCA_035465295.1 of Woeseiaceae bacterium. Classification (GTDB taxonomy): domain Bacteria; phylum Pseudomonadota; class Gammaproteobacteria; order Steroidobacterales; family Woeseiaceae; genus UBA1847. Next base: position 790 of record DATHRM010000002.1, read on the forward strand.
GCACCTCAACTACGTGCTCGGCGACGGCAAGGCCGCGCGGGCCGTCGCCGATGCGCTGTACTCGGAGCTGGGACAATCGACGCTCGTGACCTTCGGTGAGCCGTATCGCGCGGCCGCCTTCGTCGAGAGCCTCGAGCAACAGGCGCCCGGGCTGAACCTCGACTGGTTTCGCCGCGGCACGGGCGAGTTCGAGGTCGTCATGACCTACGCCGACCGGCAGGAATTCGATTCCAGCGCGAGAATGCTGCGAAACGCCGGTTTTCGTATCGACTGAGCCGCTCAGGAACCGCCCGTGCGGCGCATTTCGAGTTGCAGGTAGATCGCCGCCGCTATGCCGCTCGTGCCGAAGAACATCGCCATGACGATGATCTGGTACTTGGCAGCGATCAGCGGTGAAACGCCGGAGAGTATCTGCCCCGTCATCATGCCGGGCAGCGATACCACGCCGACGGCAAACAACATGTTCGTGATCGGTATCAGTGCCGTCTTGAACGCGCTGCGGCGCGCCTCCCGGAGTACTTCGTCGCGCGCAATTTCCGTCTGGAAGCGTTCGGCTGCGAGACTCACCGCGTTCATCGCGCCGGTGACGACCATGCCGCCCAGCGGCACCACGTAGCGGGGGCTGAACCACGGCTCGACGCCGATGACGGCCTGCGTCACGACGGTAAGTATTACGATGCTTGCGACGCCGACGGCGATCAGCGAGTTCGGCCACGACAATCTCTTCGACGCACCGAGCGGCCGCACCGCAATCCAGCTCGCGACGATAATCATGATCGACAGCACGCCGGCGATGACCCAGTAGCTGTCGCTCTCGAAAATGTAAATCAGCACGTAGCCGATGGCGAACAACTGCACCAGCATGCGCAGCATCGCGTAAACCGCGGTACCCGGGCCGGCGTGCCAGCGCCACATGATGTACAACACGACCAGGGCGGGAATGAACGCGTACAGGAGCCCCTGCGGCGAGATCTCCAGTATGCCGCCGTTCATGGCTCAGGGGTTTGCCGGGTCGTTCAGCACGCCGGCTTGCCCATTTCCGGCGGCAACACGGCTTCGATACGCTCCATGACGTCGAGTCGATGCACGAGGTCGTGGATGTAATCGAGCCGGTCCGTCTCGAGCACCAGCACGTCGCTCATGTCGTACGACGCTATCCATTGCTCGTACAGCCGGTCGAGGCGCTTCAGGTAGGCGTGCGGCACGTCGCGCTCCATCGTCCGGCCGCGCAGGCGTATGCGCTGCCGCAACGTCCGCATCGAGCAGCGCAGGTAGATCATCAGGTCGGGAGGCCGGATTGCTTCGAGAATCGCGGCGTAGAAACTCTGGTAAGTCTGCCAGTCGCGCTTCGATATCTTGCGCATCTGGTGCAGGGCAGTCGCGAAGATCTCGGCGTCCTCGAATATCGTCCGGTCCAGCGCGACGACGCCGGGCTGCCGGTCGAGTTCCTGGTGCAGCCGGAACTTGTTGGCGAGAAAGTACAGCTGCGACTGGAACGCCCAGCCCTTCATGTCCCGGTAGAAATCGGCAAGGTAGGGATTCTCGTCGTTCGGCTCGTAGAATGGCACCACGCCGTACGTCCGCGCGAGAAAGTCGACCAGTGTGGACTTGCCGGCGCCCATGTTTCCTGCAATAGCGATCGACCGATTCATGGTGCGGCTACCTTACCGCATTCGCGTCTGGCGTCCACCTGCAAGATACCCTATGCTCCCACGCAACGTGGACCAAGGGCCGGAGCATTGAACCAGCCTCCCGTACTGATCAGCGAAGCGGATATCCAGGCGCGGGTTGCCGAACTCGCGGCACAGATCTCCGACGACTATCGCGACAAGGGCGACCTCGTGCTCATCGGGGTGCTGAAAGGCGCGTTCATCTTCCTCGCCGACCTGTCGAGGCAACTGACGATACCGCGCACAATCGAGTTCATCGCCGTTTCCAGCTATGACAGCGGCAGCGTGACCTCGGGCGCCGTGCGGCTCGTGATGGACGTGCGCGGCAACATCGAAAACCGCCACGTGCTCATCATCGAAGACATCGTCGATACGGGACACACGCTCAAATACCTGATCGGCATCCTCGAATCGCACCGTCCCGCCTCGATCAGGACCGCCGCCCTGTTGCACAAGCCCGAACGCGCCGAGGTGGAGGTACCCATCGACTACATCGGCTTCGGCATCGGCGATGAATGGGTGGTCGGCTACGGCCTCGATTACGCCGAGCGCGATCGCACACTGCCCTACATCGGGTTCATCCAGCCGCCCGATCAGTGATCGGCGCAGTCCGCGGTCTCGACTTCTATCGTCGAGTGGCCAATGCCGTAGTCGTCTTTCAGCGTCGACTTGATCCGCCGCACGATGGACGTCGCGTCGGAAACGCCCTCGCCGAGGCTGACGTGCATCGTCAGCATCAGGTCGTCGGGCGTGAGACCCCAGACGTGGACGTGGTGAATACCGCTCACCTCGGGAACGCGCTCGACGATCTTCCGCTGCATCTCGTCGCGATCCAGCCATTCCGGCGCGCCTTCCAGCAGCACGTGTCCGCTCTGCTGCACCAGCGCCCAGGCGCTCTTCAGGATCAGGAAGGCCACGGCGACGGACAACAGCGGGTCGATCGCCATCCAGCCCGTGTAGATGATGACGACGGCGGCCACGATCGCGGCGACGGACCCCAGCAGGTCGCCGGCGACATGCAGGGCGGCACCACGGATATTGAGGTTGTCCCGATCGCCGCCGTGCAGAACCGCGAACGCGATTACGTTGACGACCAGGCCGGCCGCGGCGACGACGAGCATCGTCGCGCCCGCGACTTCTACCGGTGAAACAAAGCGCCGCACCGCCTCGATCAGGATCCAGCCGACGATGACCAGCAGGCTGAGGCCGTTGACGAAGGCCGCGAGAATCTGGAAGCGCTGGTAACCGAAGGTGCGCCGCGCATCCGCGGGACGCTTGCTGACGTGGAACGCGACGGCCGCGAGCGCCAGCGCCATCGTGTCCGTCAGCATGTGGCCCGCATCGGCCAGCAGCGCGAGCGAGCCGGCGAGAATGCCGCCGACGACCTCGACGACCATGAAGGTGCCGGTCAGCGTCAGCGCGACGATGACCCGCTTCATGTTGCCGCCGCCGTGGTGGGATCCCATAGGTGAATCTCGTCGAGCGGAATCAAAAAAGGCGGTTCCTCGCGGAACCGCCCTCGCTACCTACGTATCGTACGTGGTACCTGGCCCCCTGAATCCCCCGCCAAGCCGTACCTGAAGGTGTCTGGCTGTACTCGCGTCGCGCTTATGTTGTTGAAACACGACGAAAGTGCGCTAATAAGTTCGCAGAACTACCGCAGCATGTCAATAATCTAGAGCGCTTCTATCTCAAACGAAGTATGATCCGTTCGATTTGTGGTATTTTTACTACATACTTGACTCGTCCTTCCGGAGCCGTTTTCGTGATCAAAACCAGCCGCTTCCTGATTGTCCTCACCTCACTCTGGGCGCTCACCGCCGGCGCGGATACTGCTATTCATAATGTCGTCGGCTACACGCCGACGGCCGACGGACTCCGCGAATTCAACGTGCTCGTCGTCGGCGCCGACGGCAGGATCGTCGCGACGGGTGACGAGACCCTGCTCACCGACATCCCCGCAAGCGAGCGCATCGACGGCGGCGGGTTGTTCGTGCTGCCGGGGCTGATCGACGCACACGCACACGTGTACACCCAGGGGTTCCTCGACGTCAGCCTCAACCTGCTCGGCACGCCCAGCGTGGCGGTCGCTGTAGCGCGCATCGCCGACTATGCCGCGGCACGGCGCACGGGCTGGATACTCGGCCGAGGCTGGAACCAGGTGTTGTGGCCGGTACAGGACTTCCCGGCAGCCGCGGACATCGATGCCGTCGTCGCCGACCGGCCGGTCTGGCTGGAGCGTATCGACGGGCATGCCGGATGGGCGAACAGCAAGGCGCTGGAGGTCGCGGGCATCGGCGCGGACACGCCCGATCCCGTCGGCGGCAAGATCATCCGCGACGCGGGCGGCAACGCGACCGGCGTTCTCGTGGATACGGCGATGGCGCTGGTCGAAAAACACATTCCGGACCCGACGCGCACCGAGATCCGCGAAACGTACAAGGCTGCAATCGACAGCCTGCTCCCGCTCGGCCTCACCGGCGTGCACGACGCCGGCATCAGCAAGACGGAAGCCGAGGTATACCTGTCGATGGCGGACGACGGCGATCTCGGCATGCGCATATACGCGATGCTCAGCGATACCGGCCCCAACCTCGACGCATTCGCCGAGCCGATCCGCGGCTACGGCAACGATCACCTCGATATTGCCGCCGTGAAACTCTATTCGGACGGCGCGCTCGGCAGCCGCGGCGCGGCCATGATCGAGCCGTACGACGACGATCCGGAAAATCGCGGCCTGCCGTTTTACACGCAGCGGCAACTCGACGAATTCGTGCGAACGGCGAACCGCAAGGGATTCCAGGTCGGCATCCATGCGATAGGGGACCTCGGCAACCGCATGGCCCTCGACGCATTCGAGCGGGCGCAGGGCGGCAAACCCTCGCCGCTGCGCAACCGCGTCGAGCATGCCCAGGTCATCGCGCTTGACGATATTCCCCGGTTCAGCGAGCTCGGGGTGATCGCGTCCATGCAACCGGTGCACGCGACGAGCGACATGAACATGGCGGAAGACCGGGTAGGTCCGGACAGGATTCGCGGCGGCTATGCCTGGCGACGGCTGCTCGATTCCGGCGCGGTCATCGCGAGCGGCTCGGACTTCCCGGTCGAGCTGCCCAATCCGTTTCACGGCCTGTATGCGGCCGTCACGCGGCAGGATCGCTCCGGCATGCCGGACGGTGGCTGGTATCCGGACCAGGCCCTGAGCCGCGTCGAGGCGTTGCATTCGTTTACGCTCGGCGCGGCGTATGCGGCACACCAGGAAGACCGTCTCGGCAGTCTCGAGCGCGGCAAGTGGGCCGACTTCATCGTCGTCGATCGCGACTACTTCGAAATACCCGCCAGTGAAATCGACGATATCCAGGTAATGCAAACGTGGGTCGGCGGCAAGCTCGTGTACGAGGCGCCGGCCGGGGAGTAAACGATGATCGTAGAGCAAGTCTGGACCGGAAACGCATACCGCAATTTCAACTACGTCATTGCGTGCCCCGAGACGGGGGATGCGCTGGCGATCGACCCGCTCGATTTCAGCAAGTGCCTTGCCGTGGCACAGGACAGGGGCTGGCGGATCACCCAGATCGTGAATACGCACGAGCACGGCGATCACATCGGCGGCAACAAGGGCCTGGTCGCCGCGACCGGCGCGAAAATCATCGCGCACAGGAACGCGGGTAAACGAATTCCCGGCATGGACCGCGGCGTCGGCGCGGGCGACGTCATCGAGGTCGGCACCGCCGTCGAGCTCGAGTGCCTCGACACACCCGGGCACACGATGAGCCACGTCTGCCTGCTGTCGCACACCGACCAGCCGGCGCTGTTCAGCGGCGACACGCTGTTCAACGCCGGCGCCGGCAACTGCCACAACGGCGGCCACCCCGAGGAACTCTACGAGACCTTCGACAAACAGTTATCGAAGCTCCGCGACGATACGCTCGTCTACCCGGGGCACGATTACCTGGTCAATAACCTGCGCTTTACGCTCGACCGGGAACCGGACAACGATGTCGCGCAACGGATGCTCCGCGACTACGCGGACCAGGACCCGGACGACGCGCTGGTCACCACGCTCGCGCAGGAACGCGAGATGAACACGTTCTTCCGTCTCGACAGCCCGTCGGTGATCGCGCGGTTACGAGAAGATTTCCCGGACATTGGCGACGAGCCGGACGCGCGCACCGTGTTCCTGAAACTGCGAGAACTCCGTAACAACTGGTAGACCCGTGTGGCCCGGTAGTCCCGCATCAACCGTTCCCGGCGGACGCGTCGCAGGCTGCCTTCCATAGCCAGTTCAGCGCGTCGTAAAGGCGCATCCGGACCCCGAGCTGCTTGCGCCAGGATTTGCCGTTACCGTCGAAGTACGCGTCGAGAACGATGTCTGCCTGCCGCTCGGACAGTTGATGGTGCGCAACCAGGACCGCGAGATCGAACAGCGGGTCGTTGTCGCAGGCGTACTCCCAGTCCAGGAACCGGACGTCCGGCACGGAGATGATGTTCCCGGCGACCAGGTCGTTGTGACAGCAGCACAGGTTCATCGGGCCCGGCGCGGCTTCGACGGCCGCAAGGTGACGCTCCGCGGCGCCCGACAGGCCCGCGCCCAGCTTTCGTGCATAGAGTCGCGCCGCCGCCACCGCGTCGAAGGTCGTTCCCGTCAGCGGCAGCGCGTGCACATCGCGCAGCGCTTTCGCGACGCGCCTGAGGTTGTCGTCCACGTCGAAGTGCGCGGCCGTCCACACTTCGCCTTCGCCCCATTCACTCAGCAGCACGGTGTCTTCGACGTACAGCACACCGTTGGCGCGGCCGGCCGCGGCGGCCCGTTGCTGTATCCGCGCTTCGGCCTGCCGCGAATTGTACGGCGCCCTGCGCGGCACCGGGTCGATCTTGAGAACCGCACGCCGGCCGTCCCGTTCGACGCACAGCGTCCTGTTGGTCAGCCCTCCCGGCAATTCGCTGTACGAGGCGCCGCGCCAGCCGGGAATGCGCGCGAGTACGGCGTCCGGGCTCGTCGGCTTTTTCAAGCGGCCTGCTCCCGCCACGAACGGCGCCAGGCGATCAGGCCGAAGGGGATCATTGCAACGTACGCAGCGAAGAGCAGTGCCGTCAAATGCAGGTCGCGCGACCAGTAGATCACGATCGACACCGTGTCGATGACGAGCCAGTACCACCAGTTCTCGAGGACCTTTCGTGCGACGAGAAATGTCGCCCAGATGGCTCCCCACGTCGTCATCGAATCGATGTACGGATACACCGCGTCCGAATATCGCGACAGCAGGTAGCCGCTCAGCACGCTTGCCGCGACCACCGATGCGATGGCGACCGCATGCACGTTGCGCGGCCATACGGACACCGGCAGCTCCTCGTCGCCGGAGCGCCCGGAATACCAGACGAACCAGCCGTATATGGCCATGGCGAAGTAAAACAGGTTGAGCGCCGACTCCATGTAGAGCTTCGCGTCGAGGAACAGGTAGACGTAAATCGCGGTGCTGATCCCGGCGCCCAGCCAGCACCAGATGTTCTGTCGAATCGCAAGCAGCAGGTATGCGATTGCGGCAACGACGGCGATGACCTCGAGTGGCGCAAGCGCACGCGCCTGCGCCGCAATCGCCATCCAGACCTCGGTCACCCGGCAGTCAGCCTGCGACGGGGTTATTCAGTATCCGGATCGTGAACACGGCCTTGGGAACCCGCTCGAACGTGGCGCCGATCTCGGTCGTCAGGGCCGCCATCACGTCGTTGTAGTCCCCGCGAATCTGCGTGCTCATCGGGTTCGTCTCGACCGTAAGCTCCGGGTAGCCGTTCAGGCGCCCGATGACGTCCTTGATGGGCGGGATGAAATCCGCATCGAGCGGATACAGGCTGATGTCGACGGCAACCTTCATGACGGTACCTCTCTAGAAATTCATGTCGAATGTGAGGCCGAGCTGGCGTGGATCGCCCGCCCGGGTGTAGAGCGTGGCGGGAAAATCGGGGGGCTCGTTGCCGAAATAGAACCCGCGCACGGCGTAATAGCGGTCGAACAGGTTGCGCGCCCAAAGCTGGATCGACCACGTGTCGGCCGCGTAGCCGAGCCGCGCGCTGGCCAGTTCGTAGGGCTGCGATTTCTGGTCGTGACTGACGTCGAAATAGAACGTGTCGCGGGCGCTGACATCGAGGCGCGCAAAAATGCCGCTCGGATGCTGGTAGCTGGCACCCGCCGCGAACGTATAGTCCGGCGCGTGTGCCTGTGCGCGGCCGCTCAGGTCGACCTGGGGCGTGACGAATTCGTCGAATTCCGCATCGAGCAGGCCGACATTGGCGTACAGCTCGAGGGTCTCCGCCGGGGCCCAGCGGAGTTCGGCCTCGAGTCCCAGCGTACGGCCCCTCGCGGCATTGTCGGTGAAGAATACGAACGATGCCGGATCGCCGGGATCCAGTTGAAACGATGTGCGCACCTGCTGGTCCTCGCGGCGACTGTAAAAGGCGGAGACATTGAGCGTCGCTGCACCATCGAGCAACACGGACTTTATGCCCGCCTCGAGGTTCCACATGCTCTCGGCATCGAACTCGCGCCGGTCTTCCGGCACGATTCCGAGATTAAAGCCGCCCGCCTTGTAGCCTTTCGACAGGCTCAGGAAACTCGTAAGTGCGTCGGAGTGATCGTGGCTCAGGGTAATCTCGCCCCCCGACATCGTTTCCGACGGGGCCGCGCGTAATCCTTCCGTGTCGGAATAGTCCGCCGTGCGGCGCTCGACTCTCAACCCGACGCTCAGCCGGGTGGCCGTGCCGACATCGTGGTCCAGTTGCCCGAACAGGGCGACATTGGTCGCCTCGTAGGTGCTGCCGAAAGTGTCGTCGAGGCTGTCGGCGAAATCGATGCCGGGATCGAAGTACTCGCCGCGGTTTGTCGTCACCAGGTCATCCTCGAGTTCGAGCACGTAGAGTCCCGCGAGCCAGTCGGTCGTGTCGCCGAAGATACGGCCCTCTTCGCTGGAGGCGAGACGGATCTCCTGGCTCACCGTGCTGCGCGACCGATCGCTCAGCGAAACGAAGTCGTACGTGATCGGTGCCCAGCTGTCATCGTTTCCCCAGTCCGCGTCGAAATCGAAATTTATGTCCGAGTCGGCGGCCGCTGTAATCGACGTCAGGGTCGCCCACGACAGGCCGGACCACTCGATGCGCAACGACCCTCCTCTGCTCCGCTGCGCGTCCCTGCCCGGCTTGTCCGACAGCATGGTGAGGCTGTTGTCGATCGCGAACGCGTCGTAACCGTCATCGACGTCCGCATAGAGCGCTGCGAGATCCACCGACAGCGTGTCTGCCGGCTGCCACCGCAGGCGGCCGCGGAGCGTGGTCTCGTCGCGGCCGTTGGTGTCGTCGCGACCGAGATAGCGGTTATCCCGAAAGCCGTTGCTTTCGTGATGATGAGCGCTGGCGCGGAACAGCAGCGACTCGTCCGCATTGAGCGGGCCGCCGAGCGCGACGCCGCCCGCCAGGGTATCGTCGCCGCCCGCCGTCAACTGCACGCGGCCCTCGGGCTCCGCGGACGGCAGCGTGCTCTGCACGTAGACGAGTCCCGCCAGCGCATTGGCACCGTAGCGGGTTCCCTGCGGTCCGCGCAGGACCTCGATGCGCTGTAAATCGAACGTCGTCGCGATCGTGCCGATACCGCTGAAATCGATGTCGTCGATCAGGAAGCCTACCGACGGATTCGGCGCGCCCTGGTATTGCTCCAGCTCACCGACGCCGCGTATCTGCAGGTACCGCGCACGATGGCCGTCTCCCGACCAGTTGAGATTCGGGACCACGTTGATCAGTTCCTCGAAGTGCTGTACCGCCAGCTGTTCGATCTCCTCGGCATCGAGGGTGGTCACGCTCGCGGGAATCTCGCTCGCCGCACGCTCGCGGAAGTCCGCGGTGACGACGATTTCCTCGATGGCCTGGGCCTGCGCCACAGCGGACGCGGCAAGCAGGAGACTTGTGGAAAGTGTGCCGGGTACCGGCACGAGGTGTCTTTGGTTCATCGTCCTCTCCCTACGCCGGCATTACCCGGTTCAGGTTCTAAGGGTTCCCGTTACGGATCTCAGGTCCGGAGACCACCCCTGTGAAGCGACGATTATAGCAGCTGTTGCAGCTCGTCTTCGACGAGGCCCCATTCGAGCAACATCCGCCGCGCGGAAGCGGACGGATCGGACGGCGCGGCTCTCGCCTCCGCCGCCGTCCGCGAAAAGCGCGGCGCGGGCGCGGGCTGCCGAATCCCCTCGATTTCGACGTAACTGCCACGCGCAGCGGCGTGCTCGTGCGCGGCGGCCTCGCTGAGCGTCAGCACCTGCGTCGCGCAGGCATCCGTTCCGCCAAGGAGCTCGCTCCACTCGTCGCGGGTCCTGCTGCGGAATGCCCTGGCGAGAATCTCGCCATGCGCTTGCCACTTGCGCGTGTCGTATTGCTCGGCGGGATCGATATCGTCGATGCCGAGTGCCCGCAGCAGGTTGGCGAAGAACTCCGTTTCCAGCGCACAGACTGCCATGAAGCGGTCGTCCCGGGTGGCGTAACAGCGGGCAAACGGCGCGCCGCCGTCGAGCAGGTTGCTTTCCCGGCGTTCCGTCCACATGCCGCCCGCCACCAGGCCATAAAACAGGGTGAGCATCGAAGCAGTGCCGTCGATCATCGCGGCATCCACGACCTGGCCCCGGTTCGAGCGGCCGGCTTCGAGCAACGCCGCCAGCAGGCCGACGGCGAGGTAGAGCGCCCCGCCGCCGAAGTCGCCGATGAGGTTGAGGGGCAATGGCGGCGGCCGGTCGGCCGCGCCGATACCGTGTAGCGCACCGGTCATCGCGATGTAGTTGGTGTCGTGCCCTGCCCTGGCTGCCAGCGGGCCGTCCTGCCCCCAGCCCGTCATGCGCCCGTAGACGAGGCGCTCGTTCTGCGCCATGCATTCGCCGGGCCCGAGGCCCAGCCGCTCCATGACGCCGGGGCGAAAGCCTTCGAACAGCGCATCCGCTGTTTCGCACAGCCGCAGCACGAACTCGCGCCCGTGGTCCGACTTGAGATCGACGTCGATCGTCGGCCTGCCGCGATTCATCAGGTTGAAGCGATCGGGAATCTCGACGCCCGGATTGCCGGCACGCGGACGCCGCAGGCGGACGACCTGCGCGCCCATGTCGGCCAGCAGCATGCCGCACAACTGGGTCGGGCCGATGCCCGCAATCTCGACGATCCTGATGCCATCAAGCGGACCCACGGCCAGGGCCAGTCCGTTCAGCCGTCCCGGCTGCCGGACGGTTCCTCGAGCCGCGCGATCAGGCTCGACGTATCCCAGCGGCTGCCGCCCAGCGCCTGCACCTCGGCGTAATAGCGATCCACCCGTTCGGTAAGCTCGAGCCGGGCGCCGTTGGCTTGCGCCTCTTCGAGCGCGATGCCGAGATCCTTGCGCATCCAGTCGACCGCGAAACCGAAATCGAACTGACCGTTCACCATCGTCTGCCAGCGATGATCCATCTGCCAGGACTGTGCCGCGCCTTTCGAAATCGCGCTGATTACTTTCTCGATGTCGAGCTCTGCGCGCAGCGCGAAGTGCAGGCCCTCGGAGAGCCCCTGCAGAAGTCCCGCGATGCAGATCTGGTTGACCATCTTCGCAAGCTGCCCCGACCCGGCCGGCCCGATGAGCGTAATGGCTTTTGCGTACGACTCCATGACGGGCCGGGCACGCTCGAAGACGTCGTCGTCACCGCCGACCATGATCGTCAGCTGCCCGCTTTCGGCACCCGCCTGTCCGCCGGACAACGGCGCATCGAGAAAACCGACCTGCCGTTCGCCGGCGACGGCATGCAATTCCCTGGCAAGCGTCGCGGACGCCGTCGTGTGGTCCACGAGTATCGATCCGGGCGACATCGCCTGCAGGATACCGGCTTCGCCCAGCGTCACCTCGCGCACGTCGTCATCGTTGCCGACGCAGCAGAACACGACATCGGCGCCACGCGCCGCATCCGCGGGCGTCTCGGCCGTGCTGCCGCCGTTCTGCTCCAGCCAGCGCTGCGCCCTGTCCCGACTGCGGTTGAAGACGACGATGCCGTAACCGCGCGCCGCAAGGTATCCCGCCATCGGGAACCCCATCACGCCGAGCCCGATGAACGCCGTCTTCACGAGCGGGCCTTGCGCGGGTCGAGCCCGATCGAACGCGCGATGATCTCGCGCATGATCTCGGAGCTCCCCGCATAGATGCGCGACACCCGCGCGTCCGCATAGCGATGACTGATCGCGTATTCGTCCATGTAGCCGGCGCCGCCGTGAAGCTGCACGCACTCGTCGACGACCATCGCTTCGACCTCACTGCAGTGCAGCTTGGCCTTGGCCGCGTCCTCCGCGCTCAGCTTTCCCTCGTTGTGCTGCATCACGCACTGGTCCACGAAGGCCTGCGCCACGTCCAGCTGCGTGCGCATGTCCGCCATCTTGAAACGGGTGTTCTGGAAGTTGGCGATCGGCTGGCCGAAAGCATGCCTGTCCGTGATGTATTCCATGGTTTCCTCGAACGCCGCTTCCGCATTTGCGAGGTAGCCGACGCCGCCAATCAGGCGCTCTTCCGCGAGGAAGTGCATGAGGCTGTAGAACCCGCGGTGCAGCTCGCCGAGGAGGTTTTCCTTCGGCACCTTCACGTTATTGAAGAACAGCTCGGCCGTGTCCTGGCTCTTCAGGCCCATCTTGCCCAGGTTGCGGCCGCGCTCGAAACCGTCCATGCCCTCCTCGACGACGAACAGGCTCATGCCATGCCGCTTCTCCGGATCGGTGCGCGCAACCACGATGACCAGGTCGGCGTTGATGCCGTTCGATATGTAGGTCTTGGAGCCGTTGAGCAGAAAATGGTCGCCCTTGTCCTCGGCACGCGTGCGAATGCCGGCTACGTCGCTGCCGGCGCCCGGCTCGGTGATCGCGACGGCGAGGATGCTCTCGCCCGTGACGCATTTCGGCAGCCAGCGTTGTTTCTGCTCGTCGGTCGCGAGTTCGCCGATGTAAGGCCCGACCAGACGGCTGTGCAGCCAGAGAAAAAACCCGTTGTCGCCGTGACGCGCATTCTCCTCCATCAGGATCTGTTCGTAGCGGAAATCGGGCACGCCCGCGCCGCCGTACTTTTCATCGGCCCACATGAGCAGGAGCCCCTGCTCGCCGGCTTTCAGGAAAGCCTCGCGATCCACGATGCCCTGCTCGCGCCAGCGCTCCCGGTGCGGCTGGACCTCGTTGATAAAAAAGCTCCGCACCGAATCGCGGAACATGTCGTGCTCTTCTTCGAATATCAATCGTTTCATGCCGGGCGGTTCCTTTTATCCCTTGAAATCGGGCTCGCGTTTCTCGAAAAACGCCTTTACCCCTTCGAGATTGTCGGGGCAGCCGACAAGTGACTGCTGCAGCTCTGCTTCCGCGTTGAAGCAGGTCTCCCAGTCATGGTCCTGTGCAAGCCGCATGACCTTTTTCGTTGCGGCCAGCGACAACGGCGCACGTTTCGCGAGGGCAGCAGCCCACTCGCGTGCCGCAGCCTGCAGTTCATCCGCCGGCACCGCTTTGTTGGCGAGGCCGAGCCGGACACAACGGCCGGCGTCGATACGCTCCGATTCGACGCTCAGCTGGAAGGCGCGCCGGTAACCGAGCTGCCGCACCAGCAACCAGTTGAGGCCGCCGTCCGGCACCAGTGAAATCGTGGTGAACGGCGACAGCAGGAATGCGTCATCGGCCATTATCAGCAGGTCGCAGGTCAGCGCGAGCGACAGGCCTATCCCTGCCGCGGACCCGGGCACCGCGGCAATGACCGGCTTGGGCATGGACGCGACCGCCATCATGACGGGTCGATATTCGTACTGCAGCTTGCCATGGACCCGGCGCCCTTCGAAGCCGGCTTTCAGATCCGCACCGGCGCTGAAACAGCGGCCTTCGCCCGTCAGGACGACCGCGCGTGCCGACTCGTCATGATGGGCCGTCTCGAGCGCGTCGAGCAGATCGAAACTCAGCTGCGACGTGAACGAGTTCATCGCGTCGGGCCGGTTGAGGGTGACGACGGCGACGCCGTCCGCCTGTTCGTACCTGACGATATCGCTCATTTCCTTGGTCCTGGTCGTTCCTACATGTTCCGGCGGTACTCGCCGCCGACGTCGTAAAGCGCCGAGGAAATCTGCCCGAGCGAGCTGCTTTTGACGGTTTCCATGAGCTCGGCGAAGATATTTCCGCGCTCGCGTGCGACGGCCTGCAGGCTGTCGCGCGCCTTGTCGCTCTCTTCGGCGTGCGTCGCCTGGAAAGCGCGCACATTGTGAATCTGGTTGTTTTTTTCGTCCTCGCTGGAGCGAATGAGTTCCAGTTCGTGCACCTCGTCTTCCTGGCCTTCCTTCGGCAGGAACGTGTTCACACCGATCAGCGGCAGGGAACCGTCGTGCTTCCTGCTCTCGTAATAGAGGCTCTCTTCCTGGATCTTGCTGCGCTGGTACATCGTGTCCATCGCGCCCAGCACGCCGCCACGCTCGGAGATGCGCTCGAACTCCTGGTAGACCGCCTCTTCGACGAGTTCCGTGAGCTCGTCGATAATGAACGAGCCCTGCCACGGGTTTTCGCAGTAATTGAGACCGAGCTCGCGGGAAATGATCATCTGGATGGCGACCGCCCGCCGCACGGACTGTTCCGTCGGGGTCGTGATCGCTTCGTCGAACGCATTCGTGTGCAGGCTGTTGCAGTTATCGAACAGCGCATACAGCGCCTGAAGCGTGGTCCGGATGTCGTTGAAGCTGATCTCCTGGGCGTGCAGGCTGCGGCCCGAGGTCTGTATGTGGTACTTCAGCATCTGCGAGCGGGCGCCCGCACCGTAGCGCTCCCGCATCGCGCGCGCCCATATGCGCCGCGCAACCCGGCCGATCACCGCATACTCGGGATCCATGCCGTTGGAGAAGAAAAAGCTCAGGTTCGGCGCAAACGCGTCGATGTCCATGCCCCTGGCGAGGTAGTACTCGACGATCGTAAAACCGTTGGCGAGCGTAAACGCCAGCTGGCTGATCGGGTTCGCGCCGGCTTCGGCGATGTGATAGCCGCTGATCGACACGCTGTAGTAATTACGCACATTGTTCTCGATGAAGAACTGCTGCACGTCGCCCATCATCTTCATCGCGAATTCCGTCGAGAAGATGCAGGTGTTCTGCGCCTGGTCCTCCTTCAGGATATCGGCCTGCACGGTGCCGCGCACCGTGGACATCGTTTTCGCGCGAATCCGCTCGTAGGTTTCGGCGTCGACGACCTTGTCGCCGGAAATGCCGAGCAGGCCGAGCCCGAGACCGTCGCTCCCCGGCGGCAGTTCGCCCGCATAGCGTGGCCGCTCGCGGCCTTCGAAGTAAGCGTCGATCTTCTTGCTCGCCTTGTCCCATTCGCCGGTTTCGCGGAGGTGCTTTTCGACCTGCTGGTCGATCGCCGTGTTCATGAAAAAGGCGAGCATCATCGGCGCCGGACCGTTGATGGTCATCGACACCGAGGTCTTCGGCGAGCAGAGGTCGAAGCCCGAGTAGAGCTTCTTCATATCGTCGACGGTGGCGATCGAGACGCCCGAATTGCCGACTTTGCCGAAGATGTCGGGGCGCTCGTGCGGATCCTCCCCGTACAGCGTGACCGAGTCGAATGCGGTGGACAGCCGCGCGGCATCCTGCCCGTGCGACAGGTAGTGAAAGCGCCGGTTGGTGCGTTCCGGCGTGCCCTCGCCCGCGAACATGCGCGTCGGGTCTTCGCCGAGGCGCCGGTAGGGATAGACGCCACCCGTATACGGATAGGCGCCCGGCAGGTTTTCCCGGGACAGGAATTTCAACAGCTCGCCCCAGTCGCCGTAGCGCGGCGCCGCGATCTTGGGGATCTTCTGGTGACTCAGCGACTCACGGTAATTATCGCCCGTGATCTCGCGGCCGCGGACCTCGTAACTGTGCGTGTCGCTGGTCACGGACTGCCGGCGCGCGGGCCATTCGCGCAACAGCCTCGCGGACTCGGGCGACAGCTCGTCGAGCGTTTCCTGGTAGCGCTGTCTCAGCACCAGCAGGGTCCGGTCGCCGTCCGCGGTCAGCGCGTCCTTCGGGCAGGGCTCGAACGCGGCAGGCACGGCGTCGTCGCCGACCGACTTCAGCGATTCGTAGAGATGCTGCAGGCGGCTTGCCACCTCGGCCTGGCTGTCGATACTGCGGTTGATCTCCCGCCCCTGCTCGGCAATTTCGGCGAGATAGCGAACTCGGCTGCCCGGGATCATTGCGGTCGAACGCGGCTCGCGTACGGACGTGTCGATGCCGGGCGACCACTCGTCAGGGTCGAGGTCGAGCTTCTCCGCGACGCGGCGGCAAAGCTCTGCAAACATCCAGGTGACGCCCGGATCGTTGAACTGGCTCGCAATTGTCGGGTACACGGGCACATCGTCGTCAGGGACGTCGAACGCGACGTGATTGCGCTTCCACTGCTTGCGGATGTCGCGCAGGGCGTCCTCCGCCCCGCGCTTGTCGAACTTGTTCAGTACGACGACGTCCGCGAAATCCAGCATGTCGATTTTTTCGAGCTGGCTGGCGGCGCCGTAGTCGCTGGTCATGACGTAGACCGAGAAATCCACCAGGTCGACGATCTCGCTGTCGCTCTGGCCGATGCCGGCCGTCTCCACGATGATGAGATCGTAGCCCAGCGACTTCAGGAACAGGATCTGGTCGCCCAGCATTTCGCTGGTCGCAAGGTGCTGTCGGCGGGTCGCAATGGAGCGCATGAAGATGCGCTCGGAGCGCAGCGTGTTCATGCGGATGCGGTCCCCGAGCAGCGCGCCGCCCGTGCGCCGCCGCGTGGGATCGACCGCCAGCACGGCGATGTGCATGTCGGGGTAGCAGCCGAGAAAACGATTGAGAATTTCATCGGTCACGCTGCTCTTGCCTGCGCCACCGGTTCCGGTGATGCCGATAACCGGCGTTGTGCCCGCCTGCACCTGCCACTCCTTGCGCAACCGGGACAGCTCGGTGTCGTCGAGGATGCCCTCCTCGATCGCCGAGATCGTGGCGGCAATGTCGACCGTGTCGGCGCGATCGACGCCCGATGGCATCGTGGTCTCGCGCCGCGCCGCGGTAGTGCGCTCGACCAGGTCGCGGATCATCGCCTCGAGCCCGAGTTCCATGCCGTCGTGCGGATGGTAGATTCGCTCGACGCCGTACGCCATGAGGTCCCTGATCTCCTCCGGAGTAATCGTCCCGCCGCCGCCGCCGAACACACGAACGTGGCCCGCACCGAGTTCGTTCAGGCGGTCGATCATGTAGCGGAAGAACTCGGTGTGGCCGCCCTGGTAGGAACTGACCGCTATGCCGTCGGCGTCTTCCTGCACCGCCGCGCGCACGATGTCGTCGACGCTGCGGTTGTGGCCGAGATGAATCACCTCGGCGCCCTGCGCCTGAATCAGGCGCCGCATGATGTTGATCGCGGCATCATGGCCATCGAACAGCGACGCCGCGGTAACGAAGCGCAGGGGGGCGTCGCCGGCCGTGCGTGATGCGCTGCGCAGATCGCTGGCTACCGTGCTCATGGATACCTTTCCTCCAACGCAAAAACAGCGTCATGCTTCGCCCGTAAGACGAAATTGTTTTTTAAATCAAATGCTTTTGCTGTTGAAATAATTTTAATGGTGATTAAAATAATGCACATTCCGCCAGAACTCAAGTGCCCGTTTCATGGAATCAGCCCGGCCTGGGACCGAAAATCCCGTCGATACTCGCTTCCGGCTCAAGCGCAACCGCATGCTCAAGGCGGCGGCGCGGTGTTTCAACATCAAGGGCTACAGCGGCACGTCGCTCAAGGACGTGGCAGACCTGCTCGGCCTGACCGACGCCGCGCTTTATTACTACGTTCGCAACAAGCAGGAACTCGTCTATCTCTGTTACGTACGGGCCGCCGACGTCGGGCGGGATGCGATGCAGCGCGCGGTCCGTGACGGCGAGGACGGGCTGGAGACGGTGCGGCGCTACCTGCGCTACCACATCGAGTACATGGTGGGCGAGCAGGGCCCCGTCGCAATCATGAGCGAGATCCCGTCGCTCAAACCGGAGCACCGCGACGAGGTCCTGGAGTTGTCGCGCAAGCACAGCGCCGCGTTCGAAGCGCTGCTCGAGCGCGGGATCGGCGACGGCAGCATCGCGCCCTGCGACGTGCGGATGACGGGCAACGCGATCATGGGATCGCTGAACTGGATTCCGAAGTGGTTTCACGGCGACCCGGCGGTCGCGGAAAATATCCTCGAGGAATTCCCGCGGATACTGAGCGCAGGGCTGGCAGCCCGTTAACGGGTCCCCGGCCGGCGGACGTAATCCTGTACCTGCCGTTCGAGGGCCGACAGTTCGCCGGCCGTGACGGTCTCGGCTTCGATCCTGTCGATACCGAGCGTCGCGGTGATGTGGTCCAGGTGGGCTTGCATGCGGCGCTGTACGCGGTGAATACGCGCGTCACCCGACTGGGTGTTGCCGGCGCGCGGCTCGACGATCGTCACGGCAGACGCCGGGCCGCCGAGGCGTGAGCCCGTCGTCCCCTGCGTCAGGTCGTCGAAGGCTTCGCGCGCTTCACGCATGCTGATCACGATATCGCTGTACTCGCGGCGCAGGCCGAGATACATCTCTTCCGACCGCGCCCTGTCCACCGCGTCAAGCTGGCTCAGCAGTTCGTCGCGAATGGCGACAAATTCCTCGGGCTCGCCGCGCTCCGCCGCGAGCCGGTACCAGGCCGACGCAAGCACGGGATCCTGCTCCACGCCGAGGCCGCTGAGACTCATGTAGCCGAGCATGTACTGCGCGTACTTGTCGCCGATGGGCGCAAGGTCGTTGCGGTAGATGACGTGCGCGCGCCGGAAGTCGCCGCGCTGGAAAAGCTCCTCGGCCTTGGCCTGTACGTTCAGCGTCCTGGCATCAAGGTCGACGCTCAGATTGCTCGCGGACTGCTGCGCGACGGCCGCCGCCGCATGCCCGAAGACGATCGTCAGGGCCAGGATTTTCAGTATCTTGATCAATTGGTATCGCTAAAGTCGTCGGCCAGTGTGCCGTCTATTGTTGGAGTCGGACGTACCCGCCGAAGTTCCACCCGAACGCAACCGTTCAGTCCTCGAAATCCGGCTCCCGGCCCTCCAGGTTCGCACGCACCGCTTCGAGCTGGTTCGGCCGGCCGATGATGCCGGACTGCAGTTTCGCCTCCAGCGCCAGCGACTTCGCGGCGTCGAGATCGTGCCGCTCGTTGAACAGCGCCTTCATTGCGCGGATCGCGTCCGGCGAACGGCCGGCGATCAGCCGGGCGGTGTCCCGCGCCGCCTGCATCGGATCCTCGTGAACGGCCGTCACCAGGCCGAGCTCGCTTGCCTCGGCGCCATCTACGACACGCCCCGTGTAGGCAAGTTCCCTCAGCCGGTCATCGCGCAGCAGGTTTCTCGCGGTTACCGAAATGGCGATGTCCGGTATCAACCCCCAGCGTATCTCCATGATCGACAGCTTCGCGTCCGGCGCCGCATAGCGCAGATCGGCTCCCAGCGCGATCTGGGCCCCACCGCCATACGCGACGCCGCGGATCGCGCAAATCACCGGTACCGGGATTTCGCGCCAGGCAAAGGCCGCGCGCTGGAAGCGGTTTGCATCGCTGCCTGGCTGCGGAGCCATCGATGCCGGATCGATCGCGTCGCCGGGATCGCTGAAAATGCTCAGGTCGATACCGGCGCAGAAATTTTCCCCGGCGCCGCCCAGGATCACCGCGCGTACCGAATGCTCCGCCGACAGGCGCTCGCCCGCCTCAGCAAGCTCGTCGAACATCTCCATGTCGAGCGCGTTGTGCTTATCCGGCCTGTTCAGCAGAACCTCGGCCACGTGGTTTTCGATGCTAATTTGCAGGCGTGTGCTCATCCCTGTCCCCTCACCCCGGGCCGCGTACTAAGCGGCCAGCGTGCACTTGCCGTTCTTGAGCACGATGAGGCCGCGCTCTTTAACGCTGCACTGGAAAGACACGATGTTCCCGTCCTGCCACATGTCGGTCGTAATCGTGTCGCCGGGCAGCACCGGCGCGGAAAATCGCGCGTCGAACCCCGTGATCAGCGTGTAGTCGTAGGCACAAATCGTCTTCAGGATC
>DATHRM010000003.1:0-6384 GCA_035465295.1 Woeseiaceae bacterium
CAGCTTGCCCTTGCCCGGCACGACCGCGGCTTCGATCGTCAGCAACTCGCCGCCGACTTCCGTCCACGCGAGGCCGGTCACCTGCCCGACCTGGTCGTGTTCGTCGGCCTTGCCGTAGCGGAACCGGCGCACGCCCAGGTACTTTTCGAGGCCGCGCGGCGTGACCTTGACGGCGCTCTTGCGCGGCTTGAGCAGCAACGACTTCACGACCTTGCGGCAGATCTTCGAAATCTCGCGCTCGAGGTTGCGCACACCCGATTCGCGGGTGTAATGCCTGATGATGTCGCGCACGGCCTTCGCAGAAATCGTCACCTCGTCTTCCTCGAGGCCGTTTTCCTTCATCTGTTTCGGGATCAGGTAACGCAAAGCGATATTGAGCTTTTCGTCTTCCGTGTAGCCCGGGATGCGGATGACTTCCATGCGGTCGAGCAACGGCGCCGGGATGTTCAGGCTGTTCGCGGTGCACACGAACATCACGTCCGACAGGTCGAAGTCGACCTCGAGGTAATGATCCTGGAACGTCGAGTTCTGTTCGGGGTCCAGCACTTCGAGCAGCGCCGACGACGGGTCGCCACGGAAGTCCATGGCCATCTTGTCCACTTCGTCGAGCAGGAACAGCGGGTTTCTTACGCCGGTCTTGCCGAGGTTCTGGATGATCTTGCCCGGCATCGAGCCGATGTAGGTGCGACGGTGGCCGCGAATCTCGGCCTCGTCACGCACGCCTCCCAGTGACATGCGCACGAACTTGCTGTTCGTGGCGCGCGCGATGCTCTGGCCGAGTGACGTCTTGCCGACGCCCGGCGGGCCGACGAGACACAGGATCGGGCCTTTCAGTTTCTTGACGCGTTGCTGCACGGCCAGGTACTCGAGGATGCGTTCCTTGACCTTCTCGAGCCCGTAGTGATCCTCTTCGAGCACTTCTTCGGCCCGCTTGAGGTCCTTGATTACCTTGTTCTTTTTCTGCCATGGCGCCTTCAGCAACCAGTCGATGTAGTTGCGCACGACCGTGGCTTCGGCCGACATCGGCGACATCAGCTTGAGCTTGTTGAGTTCCGAGGTCGCCTTGTCCTTGGCCTCCTCGGACATGCCGGCCTTCTCGATCTTCTGCTCGAGATCGGCGATCTCGTTGGGCGCATCCTCCATTTCGCCGAGCTCTTTCTGAATGGCCTTCATCTGCTCGTTCAGGTAGTACTCGCGCTGGCTCTTTTCCATCTGCTGCTTGACGCGGCCGCGGATGCGCTTCTCGATCTGCAACACGTCGATCTCGCCCTCGATGATGCCGAGAATCTGTTCGAGGCGCGTCTTGATGTCCTGGATCTCGAGGATGCGCTGTTTCTCGGAGAGCTTCAGCGACATGTGTGCCGCGACGGTGTCGGCAAGGCGGCCCGGTTCGTCGATACCCGACAGCGAGGTCAGGATCTCGGGCGGCACCTTCTTGTTGAGTTTCACGTACTGCTCGAACTGCGCGATGATCGAGCGCACCAGCACGTCGATCTCGCGTTCGTCGTGGCGGTCTTCCTCGGCGAGCACGGTTACTTCCGCCGCGAAATGGTCGCCCACCTCGATGTTCTCGATACTGGCCCGCTCGCCGCCCTCGACGAGCACTTTCACCGTCCCGTCCGGCAGCTTCAGGAGCTGCAGGATCGTCGCCAGCGTGCCGACGTCGTACAGGTCTTCCGGCTGCGGGTCGTCGAGCTCGGCCTTTTTCTGTGCAACCAGGAGGATTCGCTTGTCCGCGTTCATCGCGCGATCGAGCGCCACGATGGACCGCTCGCGGCCCACGAACAGCGGTATCACCATGTGCGGATAGACCACGACGTCGCGCAGTGGCAGCACCGGGATTCCGGCGTTCGCGGACTCGTCCTGCTTGCTAATCAATTCTTGGTCAGTCACTTCGTGTCCCCATGGGAGAATGGGTGGGAGATATGGCTCTGTCCTGGGAATTCAACCTGTAGGAGCGCGCCTCGGCGCGCGATCAGGGTTCGAACAACTCACGGTTCGAGAACCGCTCCTACAAATGCTGGCGGCCCCCGGGCCGTCAACCCGGTCGCGGTTCGAGAACCGCTTCTACCCGGTTCCCGACCCAAGCCTCGGGAACCGGTATACGCTCAGGCGCCGTCCGAGCCGGTCGGGCGTCGCGACTGCTGTTCGAGGTTTGCGGTCGGGCTCTCTTCCGACTCGTAAATGACGTAGGGCTTCGTCTCGCCCGTGACAACGGCTTCGTCGACCACGACCTTTTTCGCGCTCGACGACGACGGCAGGTCGTACATCGTATCCAGCAGCACGTTTTCGAGGATGGTCCGCAGGCCCCGGGCGCCCGTCTTGCGCTCCATGGCCTTCTTCGCGACGGCGCGCAGGGCGTCTTCGCGGAATTCGAGTTCCACGCCTTCCATGTCGAACAGTTTCTTGTACTGCTTGGTCAGCGCGTTCTTGGGCTCGAGGAGAATCGTAATGAGCGCATCCTCGTCGAGCTCCTCGAGCGTCGCCACGACCGGCAGGCGGCCGACGAACTCGGGGATCAGGCCGTAGCGGATCAGGTCCTCCGGCTCGACGTCCGTCAGCAGTTCGCCGATGCTCTGCTCATCCTCCTCGCTCTTGACCTCGGCGACGAAGCCGATGCCCGACTTCGACGAACGATTCAGGATGATCTTGTCGAGGCCGGCAAACGCGCCGCCACAGATGAACAGGATGTTGCCGGTGTCCACCTGCAGGAATTCCTGCTGCGGGTGCTTGCGGCCGCCCTGCGGCGGTACCGACGCGATCGTGCCCTCGATGAGCTTCAGGAGCGCCTGCTGCACGCCTTCGCCCGACACGTCGCGCGTGATCGAGGGGTTGTCGGATTTACGCGAAATCTTGTCGATCTCGTCGATATATACGATGCCGGTCTGCGCCTTTTCGACGTCATAGTCGCACTTCTGCAGCAGCTTCTGGATGATGTTCTCGACATCCTCGCCGACGTAACCGGCCTCGGTAAGCGTCGTGGCGTCGGCGATGGTGAACGGCACGTTCAGAAGCCGTGCCAGCGTCTCGGCCAGCAGCGTCTTGCCGCAGCCGGTCGGCCCGATCAGGAGGATGTTCGACTTGGCGAGCTCGATGTCGTCCTGCTTGCGATCGTCGAGGCGATCGTTGAGCCGCTTGTAGTGGTTGTACACGGCAACCGAGAGCACCTTCTTGGCGCGCACCTGGCCGATGACGTACTCGTCGAGAATGGCGTTGATCTCCTGCGGCTTCGGCAGCTTGTCGCGGCCGGCCTCGCCGGAGTCCTCGAGTTCCTCGCGAATGATGTCGTTACACAGCTCGACGCATTCGTCGCAAATGAAAACAGAGGGGCCTGCAATCAGCTTGCGTACTTCGTGTTGGCTTTTGCCGCAAAAAGAACAATAGAGGAGCTTTCCGTCTTCGCTCTTACCGCGGGTTTCATCGCTCATGCAGGATCTGCCTCTGTAACTCTAGAATCAGTCTGTTACGACTTGGAATGTATATAACATGCGGCATTTCGGGGTGCAAAGTGACACGTCCCATCTGTGACGAACGTCACCCTAACGACTTGATTTTAATGGAATCAGGTCTTTTTTGCGCCCTTCATCTCGCTACGCTGCGCCAGCACGGTGTCGATGAGCCCGTACTTGACGGCCGCCTCGGCGCTCATGAAGTTGTCGCGCTCCAGGTCTTTCTCGATCGTCTCCACGGACTGGCCGGTGTGTTTCGCCATAATCTCGTTAAGTCGGCGCTTGAGCTCGAGAACCTCGTTGGCGTGAATGCTGATGTCGGTGGCCTGCCCCTGGAAGCCCGCACTCGGCTGGTGCACCATCACCCGCGAATGCGGCAGCGCGGCACGCTTGCCCTTGGTCCCGCCCGCCAGCAGCAGCGCGCCCATGCTCGCGGCCTGGCCGACGCAGATCGTTGAAATATCGCAGTTGATGAATTGCATGGTGTCGTAGACCGCCAGTCCGGACGAGACCACACCGCCGGGCGAGTTGATGTAGAGGTGGATGTCCTTGTTCGGGTTTTCGGACTCCAGGTACAGCAACTGCGCAATCACCAGGTTCGCCATGTGGTCCTCGACCGTCCCCACGACGAAAACGACGCGTTCCTTCAGGAGGCGCGAGTAGATGTCATACGCCCGCTCGCCGCGGGCGGTTTGTTCGACGACCATGGGGACGAGGTTCAGTGCGGTTGCGCTCATACGGTTGCCTGCTGCTGTTTCGAAGTGCCTATTTTCTCACGAATCCGTGCGTTCAGGTATGCCAATCTGGCCCTCAGCCGTTCATGAAGTCCTTGAAGGCGACCTTCTTCGTTTTGACCTTGCCGTGTTCCAGCAGCCAGTCGAAGGCCATCTGTTCGAGCACGATCGGCTCGACCTGCTGGCGCACCTGCGGGGTATTCAGGTACATGTCGACCATCTGCTCCGAGTTTTCGTAGCCGGCACACATCTCCTCGACGTGCTCACGCACGCGCTCTTCGTCCAGCCGGATGTCCTGGTCGACAATCAGCTGGCGAATGAGCAGCCCGAGACGCACGCGTTTCTCGGCGGATTCGGCGAAGTTCTCCAGCGGCGGCGCCTGGTCGTGGTCCTCGATCCCGAGGCGCTGCATCGCCTCGTGCTGCATCGAGTGCATTTCCTGGTGCTTCAGTGCCTGCGGGATCTCGATCGGGTTCGCGGCCAGCAGTTCCTCCATGAGCCGCTCGCGGACCTGCGATTTCACCTTCTGGTCGGCCTCGTGGCGCATGTTGTCGAGCACGTCATTCCTGAACTGCTCGAGCCCGCCCTCCTTGACGCTGAACATCTCGGCGAGCTTGTCGTCGACCGGCGGCAGGGTCTGCTCCTCGACGCGGTGCGTGTGGATCGTGAATTCGACTTTCTGCCCCTGCAGGTCCTCGGCATGATAATCCTTCGGAAACTTGACCTTGAAGGTCTTGTCGTCGCCGGCCTTGATGCCCGTGAGGCCTTTCTCGAAGTCCGGGAGCATCTGGCCCTGGCCGAGA
Organism: Woeseiaceae bacterium; assembly: GCA_035465295.1. Classification (GTDB taxonomy): domain Bacteria; phylum Pseudomonadota; class Gammaproteobacteria; order Steroidobacterales; family Woeseiaceae; genus UBA1847. The sequence goes on from DATHRM010000003.1 coordinate 4,987, forward strand.
ATCACCGGCACTTCCTTGCCCTGGCCGCCCTCGATGGGCTCACCTTTCAACGTGCCCTCGAAGTCGACGACCACGCGGTCGCCCTTCGCACTCGCCCGCTCGACCTCGGTCCAGGTTGCCTTCTGCTTCCTGAGGTTCTCGATCATGTCGTCAAGGTCGCTGTCCCCGATCTCGACCTCGGGCTTCTCGACCTTGATCTTGTCGAGCTCCTTGAGCTCGACCTCGGGCATGACCTCGAACGTCGCGACGTAGGTGAAGCCCTTGCCGTCGCCCTCGGCTTCCGTCTCGATCTGCGGGCCGCCCGCAGGATTCAGGTTTTCCTGCTGCACGGCATCCGAGTAGCTTTGCTGCATCAGGTCCGACAGCACCTCCTGGCGGATCTGCGCGCCGTAGCGCTGCTTCACGACCTTGGGCGGCACCTTGCCCGGGCGGAAGCCCTTGATCTTGACGTTCTTGCCGACCGACTTCAGGCGGCTGGCAACCTCTTTCTCGATGCGTTCGGCGGGCAGCTCGACGCGCATACGCCGCTCGAGCGTTCCCGTCGATTCGACAGTGACCTGCATGGTTTCAATCCTTTCCGTCGCCAGGCGCATCCGGGTACGGCTGGCGAAATTAAATATTTACAATTCAGTGGGTTAGACAGCGAGAGCTGGTGCGAAAGGAGAGACTCGAACTCTCACGGGTTGCCCCACAGGAACCTAAATCCTGCGCGTCTACCAATTCCGCCACTTTCGCTTGACCGAGCCCGGCCTGACTATGGAACCCGTAACTACCGTCCAGCCGGACATTATAACGAAGATTCGACGCTTGTTGGGGCTTCTCGCGATGACCGGCACAGGGGCAACAACGACTGCCTATTCCCGGCGTAATCATACTAGGATATCGGCTGTAACCGTCTCAGGGCCGTGTTGTGATGACCAGTAACCGCGACGAATCGCTGCCACGCACGGGCATGGACGTGTCCGACCTGCGCCGCTCCGTGACCGGCCCGGGCCTGGAACGCGAGAATCTCCACGCGGACCCGATCGTGCAATTCGAACGCTGGTTCAGCGACGCGTGCGGGTCGGAGCGCATGGACCCGAACGCGATGACACTGTCCACGGTCGACGCCGACAACCGCCCCGCGTCGCGTACCGTGCTCCTGAAATATTTCGACGAACGCGGTTTCGTGTTTTTTACCAACCTCGAAAGCGGCAAGGCCTCGCATATTGCGGCCAACGCGAATGTCGCGCTGTTGTTCTTCTGGCGCGAGCTCGCCCGGCAGATCTCGATCCGCGGCACCGCGGCGAAGATCCCGTCGGCCGAGACGCTGAAGTATTTCGCCACCCGGCCGCGCGGCAGCCAGATCGGCGCCTGGGTGTCGCCGCAAAGCAGCATCATCTCGACGCGGTCCCTGCT
>DATHRM010000004.1:0-15988 GCA_035465295.1 Woeseiaceae bacterium
GTGTGCTGATTTTGAACACGCTCGAGGTGGTGGACGTGCCCGCAGTCGTAAAAGCGGCGCCCGAGGATCTCGTCGATTCGGCAGGGCGCCTGAAGGAAATCCTCGAGCCCTACTGGTCCGAAGTCGCGTGACGGATCCGCAGGGCGGCGAGGAGCGGTCCCGGCTCAGCGACGATAGTTGTCTCGAATGCCGGATCTGCTGGTATGTCTACGATCCTGCGGAAGGCGACCCGGTCGAGCAGATACCGCCCGGCACGCCCTTCCTGGAACTCCCCGGGCACTGGCGTTGCCCGCAGTGCGACGCGGAGCCGAGCGCGTTCCTGCCCGTGGAGGGCTGACATGACGATACCGGTTGCGGATCTTGTCGCTCGCTACGAGGCGATCTACGAGGAACGCATGCGCGGCCTTCCCATCGTGAACCCCAGGCTCGCGGTCGAGGCCGTCGGCTTCGAGCGGTGGGAGGACGAGGACCTGGGCGTGCTGATCACGCCGTGGTTCATGAACCTGGTGCTGCTTCCGGATACCGACAAGCTCGCGGATCTGGAGCAGGGCGAACGGATCGAATGCCGCTTCCCGTCGGGGCCGTGCGAGTTGACGGTTTACCAGGACGAGGAACTGGGCACCTACCTTGCCGCAGTCCTGTTCCGCACGGTCGCGGATTTCCCGGACCAGGAGATCGCGCGGGCGGTTGCCGAAGAGGCGCTGGCGAATATTCTCGCCGAGCCCCCCGAAAAGGAAACCGGCACGGTCAGCCGCCGCGGCCTGCTGACGGGATTGCGGGCGTCCTGATGCATGAACTGTCCGTCTGCCTGTCCCTGCTCCGGGAGGTGGAGCGGGTTGCCCGTGAGAACAACGCGGGCCGGGTAACCCGGATCGAGGTGACCGTGGGCCCGCTGTCGGGAGTGGAGCCCGACCTGTTACGCAATGCGTATCCCCTCGCGGTTGCGGGAACCATTGCCGAGGATGCCGAGTTCCAGATCGACGTCGCCGGTATCGTCGTGAAATGCAGCCAGTGCGGCGCGGAGTCTCCCGCAAAACCGAACCGGCTGCTGTGCGGAGAATGCGGGGATTTCAGAACCAACCTGGTGAGCGGCGACGAAATGGTCCTGAAGAGCCTCGAGCTCGACGACATCGGTACCGCTACGGCTGGTTGACCGCCGGTTCCTCCGGCGTCTCCTGGCGCGCCAGCGCGAACTTCAGCCACGGCGGCGCAATAATGGTCGTCACGATTACCATGAGCGCGATCGCCGCGAAGATCGAGTCGTCGATGACGCCGAGCGTCCGGCCAATGGCCGCGAACACGAGACCTACCTCGCCACGCGGCACCATGCCGATGCCGATTACCCAGCGCGACCGCGACTGGAACGCGCCGAGGCCGCAGGCGAGTTTGCCGACGATCGCGGCGATGAGCAGGCCACCCGCGAGCGTGGCGACCGGCCATGAGAAAAAGGTCTCGAGTTTCACCTGGATGCCGATCAGGATGAAGAAGATCGGCACCAGGATGACCTCGAGCGGCATGATGAGCTCGCGAATGCTGACCTCGCGTTCTTCCTGCTCGCTGACATGCTCACGAAAATAGCTGTCGTGCAGCACGATGCCCGCCGCAAACGCACCGATGATCGTCGCCAGGCCCGCGAGATTGGCCATCCAGGCCAGCAGCATCACGAACAGGTAGGACGTGAACATCTTGGCTTCGACGATATCGAGCCGCCCGAGGACGCTGGCGGCAAAGCGGACGATGACCGGCCCCAGCGTCGCAGCGGCGACGAGGAACAGGGACGAAACCACGATAACGGTCGCAATATCGGTGATGTTGACGCTGCCGCTCACGATGATGCCGGAGACGACCGCAAGCAGGACCAGGCCGAGGATGTCGTCGCCCACGGCGGCACCGATGATGATGTGACCGGCCCGGGTCTTGTCGCGTCCCATTTCCTGCAGCACGTTGGCGGTGATGCCTACACTGGTGGCGGCGAGGGTCGCGGCGATGAACAGGTCCGAATTGAGCGCCAGGTCCGGCCTGAGTATGCGCGTGACGGCAAATCCGAGCGTCACCGGAGCCAGCACACCGATGACGGCGACGCGCAGCGAGTCCGCGCCGACGACCCGCATTTCGTCGAGGTTCGTCTGCAGGCCCACCATGAACAGCATGAAGATGACGCCGTAGCGCGAGAACGCGTCCACGATCTGCGCAACCTGCATGACCTGCCCGCCGTGAGGGCCGGTGATGATGCGCACGATTTCCGGGGCCGTCTCGGCGCCGAACGTGCTGCTGGCGACGACCTCGATGGGGGCGCCGGCCAGCGTCAGGTTGACGACGTCGAATACGCGCGGCCCCTCGCGCAGGACGGTGATCAGGTCGAAACCGAGGTACCAGGCGATATTGCCGAGCAGGATGCCCATGATCAGCTCGCCGAGGACCGTGGGCTGGCCGAGTTTGCGCGCGGCGACGCGGCCGATGACCGCGAACGCCAGGATGCTCGTCACGCCCAGGATCACCGGGGCGATGGGATCGCCGTGGGTGATCGGGCCGAGTTCGGTCATGGTCTAGGCCACAGCCAGGTCTTTCAGCAGATACGGGGTAGCGGATCGTCCTCGAGTTCTTCGAGGAACCGCTCCCCCCCGAGTTCGGTTTCGAGAATGACGCGTGCGTCCTGCGCCGAAACGCGGCCGATGCGCGCCGCGTCCCGGCCTTCATCCAGCGCGCGCCACGCCGCCAGCGCCGCGTCGGCCTGGTCCGGCGCCACGACGGCCAGCACGCGCCCTTCGCAGGCCAGGTAATAAGGGTCGTAGCCGAGCATGTCGCAAACGGACTGCACCGGATCGCGCACGGGTATCGTCGGCTCGAAGCGCACGCCGAAACCGGTAGCGCGGTGGATCTCGTGCGCAATCGAGGCAATGCCGCCGCGCGTCGGGTCGCGCATGAAGCGCAGCCCGTCGAAGCCCAGCAGCGTCTCGGTGAGCGCCATGACCGGGCCCGCGTCGGACACGAGGTCCCCGCGCAGCCCGAAATCCTCGCGCGCGAGCATCACGGCCGTGCCGTGGTCGCCGACCGGCCCGCTGATGAGGATGACGTCGCCGTCCTCGATACGCTTCAGCGACGGCACCACGCCCGGCAGCCGCACGCCCACACCGGTCGTCGCGAGATAAAGCCCGCCGCCTTCGCCCCGCCGCAGCACCTTCGTGTCGCCCGCGGTGATGCGGACGCCGGACTCGCGGGCCGCTCGCGCGAGGCTCGCGACGATGCGATCGAGGGCGGCGATTTCGAAGCCCTCCTCGATAAACGCATTGAGCGTAAGGTACAACGGTCTGGCGCCGGCGACCGCGAGGTCGTTGGTGGTGCCGTGAACGGCCAGCGAACCGATATCGCCGCCGGGAAATTCCAGCGGCTGCACCGTGAAGCCGTCCGTCGTGATCAGGACGTCGCCGCCATTGAGCGCGATCGGCACCGCATCCGCCTGCGTATCGAGCTCATCCGGGCCCAGGTGGCGCGCGAAGATCTCCTCGATGAGTTCGCGCATGAAACGGCCGCCGTTGCCGTGGGCCAGTGAAATGCGATCGTCTTCCATCAGCTCTGCGCTCCAGCGGACCGGGCGGCGAGATGTGCGGCCTGGCCGTAGCAGAGTGCCGCATCGTTGCAGGGCAGTTGCTCCGGCAGGAATACGTCGAAGCCCCGGCGCCGCAGGCCCTCGATGGCGAGTTCCGCGAGCAGGCGGTTCTGGAACACGCCGCCGGAGAGGCCGACCTGCCGGATGTCGTGCTCGTAACCGACGCGGCAGGCCTGTTGCACGATGACCTGTGCGAGGCTGGCGTGAAAGATCTCGGAACGTTCCGCCGGGCTGCGCTGGTCGTCGCTGATGACGTCCAGCAGCGGCTCCCAGTCGCTCGTCAGGACGCCGTTCCTGCCGCGCATCAGGGGAAGGTACACGGGGTGGCGCGGGCCGCGCGCGAGCGACTCGAGTTGCATGGGCCCCTGGGCCTCGAAGCTCGTGTGGGTCTGGCCGCAGATTATCGCGGCTGCCGCGTCGAACAGCCGCCCCGCGGCGCTCGTCTGCGGCGAATTCAGCTCGTTTTGCCAGGCGAATTCGGCGAGCCCGTGTTCGTCGGGGCAGTCCGGCCATTGCCGGCCGCATTCCCAGTAGAGAGCAGCTGCGCTGCGCCAGGGCTCGCGTCCCGCGCGTTCGCCGCCGGGCAGGCGGAAGGGACGCAGGCTGCATACGCGCCGCCACGCGCCTGCTGAGCCGAGCAGGGCCTCGCCGCCCCACAGGCTGCCGTCGTTACCGAGGCCGACACCGTCCCAGGCGAACAGGAGCCACTGGCCCGGGCGCGCGAACTCGGCGGCCACGGCGCTTGCGTGCGCCTCGTGATGCCACACGGTCTCGACGGGGAGGTCTTGCCGCCGTGCCCACTGGTGCGTGGTGTAGCCGCTGTGAGCGTCGCAGACGATCCTGCGGGCTTTTACGCCATAGAGCGCCTGCAGGTCCGCGGCGACCTGCTCGAAGACGGCGAGGCTCCGCGGGCTGTCCATCTCGCCGATGTGCGGCGAGACGACGATACGGTCCTCCCAGCTCAGCGCCAGCGCGCCTTTCATGTGCCCGCCGACGGCGAGCAACGGCGCCGGCTGGCGCCAGGGCAGCGTGAGCTCGAGGGGTGCACAGCCCCGCCCGAGCCGCAACGGCCGCATGCGGCTGCCGATGCGGCGGAAAACGGGATCGTCGGCGGGCCGCACGATCGGACGGTCGTGGTGCAGGAACGCGTCGGCGACCTGTCGGAGGCGCTGTCCGGCTTCCGCGTTCGCGGTCAGCACGGGTTCCCCGCTGATATTTCCCGAGGTCGCGACGAGCGGGCCGCCGAAGCCTTCGAGCAGCAGCTGGTGCAGCGGGCTGTACGGCAGGAATGCGCCGATTTCCCGCAGGCCGGGCGCGACGTTGTCCGCGAGGGCGCTGCCCGGCCGCCGGCAGGCGAGCACGATCGGCCGCCCCGGGCTCGCGAGCAGTTCGACTTCGGCATCGCTCAGGCTGGCGTAGCGGCGCACGATATCCAGGCCGTCGCTGCCGGCGAGCGGGAACATCACGGCCAGGGGCTTGTCCGGCCGCTGCTTGCGGCGGCGCAATTCGGCGACTGCCGCGGCACTGCCCGCGTCGCACATCAGGTGATAGCCGCCGATACCCTTCACGGCCACGACACGGCCGGCGCGCAGGGCGGCGAGTGCCGCATCGAGCGCGGCAGCCGCCTGCTGCATCTCCCCGGTACCCGGCACCTCCCAGGCAACCTGCGGCCCGCAGGCCGGGCAGGCGACGGGCTCGGCATGAAAGCGGCGGTCGGCCGGGTCGAGATATTCGCGTTCACAATCGGCGCACAGCGGGAATGCCGCCATGCTGGTGTTGTGGCGGTCGTAAGGCAGTGACTCGATCAGCGTGTAACGCGGACCGCACTGCGTGCAGTTGATGAACGGGTAGCGGTAGCGCCGGTCGGCCGGGTCCGCGAGCTCGCGGCGGCAGTCGTCGCACATGAAATAATCCGGCGGCACGAAGATGCTCGCATCGGCGTCCGTCGAGCTGGGTGCGATGGAAAATTCACGGTCGTTTCGCGTCTCGACAGGTTCGATGCGCGTTATGACCGGCCGCGACAGCGGCGGCGCCGCGGTGACCAGCTCCGTTTCGAACCGGCGCAACACGTCCGCGCTGCCGCTCGCGAGGATATCGACCTCGCCGAGCCGGTTCTGCACCCGGCCGACGACACCGTGACGTGCTGCAAGGCGGTATACGAACGGGCGGAAGCCCACGCCCTGGACATGGCCGGCCAGCGTGATACGAACGCTTTCCAGTGCGTCGTGGTGCCTCGATACGGCGGGCTCAGCCAACGGATTGCCTCTTCTTGCGCCCTTCCCATTCATTGTCGCGATAGCCCGCCGACCACCAGATGCGGCAGGCGCCTTCATCGGAAACCATGCACGGGCCTACCGGCTTGCGTGGCGTGCACGCGAGCCCGTACAGGCGGCACTGGTTGGGATACACCTTGCCGAGGACGACGTTGGCGCAGTCGCAGCCGGGCGGCATTTCACCGACCCGCTTGCGCGAATCGTCGGCATAGGAGCGGTAGACGAGCCGCGCATCGTGCGCGGCATAGGCCTCGCGCAGCCGGTAGCCGGACTTCGGAATGACGCCGATCCCGCGCCAGTTGGCGTCGACGACGTCCATCACCGTGTCGAGGTGAGCGCGTGCGATCGTATTGCCGCCGGGCCGCACGACCTCGGGGTAACAGTTGTCGAGGAACAGGCGCCCCTCCTTGCGCTGGCGCAGTACCGAGTACATCGCCGCGAGCAGGGTATCCGGGCGGAACCCGGCGACCGCCGCCGGGATCCGGTGTTTTTCGACCACGAATTCCCATTCTTCGGGGCCCATCACCGTCGACACGTGGCCCGGCGCAATCAGCGCGTCGAAACCGGGCGTGCCGGAATCGAGCAGCAACGCGACCGCCGGCCAGGTGAGCCTGCCCGACAGCAGCACGAGGAGGTTGTCCGGAGCGCCTTCCGCCAGCATCGCGGCTACCGGCGCCGTCGTGGTCTCGAAGCCTGCAGCAAAGAAAACCACCTTGCGTGACGGGTCCTCGTTCGCGATCTGCACCGCTTCGGTCGGCGATGCGATCGGCCGGATGTCGCCCCCGGCCGCACGTGCCTGCTCGAGGGAGCGCGGTTCGCTTTTCGGCACGTTGACGGGTACGCGCAGCATGTCGCCGAAGGCGACCAGCGTGACGTCTTCATTGAGCGCGAGCTGGATGGCCTCGAAGACGTCCTCTTCCGGGCATATGCACACCGGGCAGCCGGGCCCCGGGACGAGTTCTATCCTGTCGGGTATCGCTGTTCGCAGGCCGGCCGTCGAGATGGAGCGTTCGTGGCCGCCGCAGACGTTCATGATGCGCACCGGCGCGTCGATACCGAGACCCTTCAGAGCGTCGAGCCAGTATTCGGCGGAGTGCTTCATGCCGCCTCGCTACGCGCCGTGCCGAGCCACTGCAGCCAGCTGTCCAGGCCGGCGCCGTTTTTCGACGAGAGCTCATAGAGCGGCGCCGAGCTTGCCAGGTTGCGCAGGCAGGATTCGGCCCGCTCCGGGCTGAAATCGTCGAGCACCGACAGCAGGTCCGACTTCGTGATCAGCACGAGATCGGCGCTGCGGAACATGACCGGGTACTTGGCCGGCTTGTCGTCGCCCTCGGGCGTCGACAGCAGGGTTACGTTGAGGTGCTGGCCGAGATCGAAACTGGCCGGGCAGACGAGGTTGCCGACGTTCTCGATGAACACGATGTCGACCTCGTCCAGCGACAGCTCGTGCAGCGCCGAGTGCACCATGTGGGCGTCGAGGTGGCAGGCGCTGCCGGTGCTGATCTGTACCGCAGGTACACCTTTGCTGCGGATGCGCTCCGCGTCGTTTTCCGTTTCCAGGTCGCCCTCGATGACGGCGACACGCAGGCGGCCGTCCAGCGCCTCGATGGTCGCCTCGAGCAGCGACGTCTTGCCGGCGCCGGGCGAGGACATGAGGTTGACCGCGAGCACACCGTGACGGTCGAAATGTTCGCGATTGTGCAGCGCCTGGTGGTCGTTGGCGTCGAGGAGGCCCTTGAGCACCTCGACCGATTCCCGCCCCGATTCGGTCGTGTGCAGGTGCCCGTGTTGCTCCAGCAGGTGTTCGTTGCCGGGAGTGATATTACAGCCGCACGTATCACACATCGTTCTGCTCCGGGAATGTGGGGCTCAGCCGTCGGTGGCGGCCAGTATCTCGTCGAACAGCGCCCACGATTCCGCCGCTTCTTCGTCGGACACCTTCTGGATGGCGTAGCCGACGTGCACGAGGACGTTATCGCCGGGCTTCAGGTCCTCGCCCTGCATCATGAACAGGCTGACCTCGCGCTCCACACCGCGGGCTTCGCAGGTACACTGGAAGCCGTCGACTCTGGTTATCTTCATTGGCACTGCGAGGCACATTCGAAACCCTCCATGCCCCGGGCCGGGCGGTATCGGGAAAGACGATCAGACCCTGATAGTACTTGCTGATTTCGGCGAAGGACTGTACGTAATTACGCCTATTCCTGTGGGGGAGTTGCGTGTCTAAGGTACAGGGTAGGCGCCGGAGCCCCGGCGCATTTTTGTGAGGAGGCACACGATGCGATTCCTTATTGCGGCGCTCGCGTTGGCGGGTGCGGAGACGGCCCTGGCACACACGCCGGATACGGGCTTTCTGGGCAATTTCGGCCACCAGCTTACGTCGCTGCACCATTCACCCGCCGCCATGCTTCTCGGCGTCCTGGTGCTGGTGTTGACGCTGGTTGCCGTTCGCAAGCTGACGGCGCGCTGATCCCGTAACGCGCTGTTGCGGTTACAGAACTCGGCCCGGCGGCGAGTAACGGTTAGAATGGCCGTGCTTCGCCGCGAGCCGATGAATGAACGCAGCCCTCACCTGCTCAACCACGCCTGAAGACACACTCGCCGTCACGCTGACCGGCGACTGGCTGCTCGACACCGCCCTCCCGGGCGTCGAGCCGGTCCTCGAGCGCCTGCGTGATACGCCGGCGCCTGCCGCAATCTGTTTCGATGCCTCCGGGCTCGGCGACTGGGATACCGGGCTCGTCGCGAGGCTGGTGTCGATTCGCCGCGATGCGGAAGCCAACGACGTGCGCGTCGACGAGAGCGGTCTGCCCGAGGGTGCGCGGCAGCTGATTGCCCTGGCCTTCGCGGTCAGGGAGCGCGAGGGCGCTCGGCGCAAGGCGCGCGATGTCGGGTTTTTCGCCGGTATCGGCGAGAAGACGCAACGCGTGGTCGGGCGCGGCCGCGAGCTGCTCGAATTCGTGGGCGAGCTGGTGTTCTCTTTCGGGCGCCTGTTTCGCGGCAAGGCGACGTATCTGCGTTCGGACCTCGTCCAGTACATCCAGGAGGCCGGCGCCGAAGCGTTGCCGATTGTCAGCCTGATCAGCTTCCTCATCGGCATGATTTTCGCCTTCGTCGGCGTCATGCAGCTCGAGAATTTCGGCGCCGGCATCTACACGGCCAACCTCGTGGCCGTCGCCATGGTCAGGGAAATGGCGCCGATCATGGCCGCCATCATCATGGCGGGCCGCACGGGTGCCGCGTACGCTGCGCAAATAGGCACGATGAAGGTCAACGAAGAGGTCGATGCCCTTACGACGCTCGGCATGGATCCCATCGATTTCCTGGTGACGCCGCGGGTGATCGCTCTCGTCGTCATGTTACCGATGCTGACGCTGTACGGCAGCCTGATGGGCATTCTCGGCGGCGCCGTCGTCGGGCTGTCGATGCTGGACGTGAGTCTCGTGCAGTATGCCTCCCAGACCGTGAATTCCGTGGGGCTGAACAGCCTGCTCGGCGGCTTGTTCAAGAGCGTCGTGTACGGCAGTCTGGTCGCCATTGCCGGCTGCCAGCAGGGTCTTGCCTGCGGCAGCAGCGCAATGGCCGTCGGACAGAGCACGACGCGGGCGGTGGTCATGGGCATCGTCCTGATCGTCGTGAGTGCGTCGATACTGACCGTGATCTATATCAACCTGGGAATCTGACGTGCAGCGCAACGCCGGACACATCGTCGCCAAGGACATCACGGTCGCCTACGGCGATTTCGTGGTGCAGCGCGACCTGAATTTCACCGTGAACCGCGGCGACATCTTTATCATCATGGGCGGTTCCGGCTGCGGCAAGAGCACGCTCCTGAAGGTCATGATCGGCCTCAAGGAGCCGGCGAAAGGCGACATCCTGTATGAGGACGTGCCGTTCTGGGCGTCCGGCGACGACGCGCGCGAGGCGATGAAGCGCAAGTTCGGCACGCTGTTCCAGTCCGGGGCGCTGTGGAGTTCGATGACGCTCGCGGAAAATATCGGCCTTGCGCTGAGACAGTACACGTCGCTCAGTGATGCCGGGATCCGGGAGGTCGTCGATTACAAGCTCATGCTCGTCGGGCTTGCCGGCTTCGAGGACTACTACCCCAACGAGCTTTCCGGCGGGATGCGCAAGCGCGCCGGTCTGGCCCGCGCGATGGCGCTCGACCCGGACATCCTGTTTTTCGACGAGCCATCGGCGGGGCTGGACCCGATCAGTGCCCGGCTGCTCGACGACCTGATACTGGAGCTGCGAGACAGTCTCGGCACGACGGTCGTCGTGGTTACCCACGAACTCGCCAGCATTTTTGCGATCGGCAACAATTCGGTCTTTCTCGACGCCGACGCCAAGACGCAGCTGGCAACGGGCGATCCGAAAGAGCTGCGTGATTCCCATTCCAACGAAATCGTGCGCGCGTTCCTGAGACGCGGCGTACCGGAGGCGGATGCCGCATGAGCAAGAAGTCCAATCCGGCGATGATCGGCGCATTCGTCGTCGGCGCGGTGTCGCTGCTCGCACTGGGGGTTGCCGTGTTCGGCGGCAGCGAGCTGTTCAAGAAACGTGTCAACTACGTCGCGTATTTCGAGGAGCAGACCAAGGGCCTCCGGGTAGGGTCGAACGTGATCCTGAACGGCGTGCGGGTAGGCTACGTGTCGGATATCGCATTGCTGATCGACGAGGAAAAATACGAAACGCTCACCCGGGTGACACTCGAGATACTGCCGGACACCTATATCCCGGTTCGCGACGGCGTTCCGATAGCGGACGACCTGCGCGAGGTGATTCCGCACGAGGAGTTGATTCGGGACGCCGGACTGCGCGCACAGCTCGAAATCGAGAGCTTCGTAACCGGGCAGTTGCTGGTGCGCCTGGAGCTGCGCCCCGATACGCCGATTCGCATGGCCGGCGTGAAGTCGGACTATCCCGAGATACCGACCGTCCGGTCGGATATTCAGGAACTGCTGACGCGGATGCAGCGGTGGCTTGCCAATATTCGCGACAACGTCGACGTGGATGCCCTGGCGGAAGGTCTCACCAATGCGCTGAACGGCATCGCCGCCCTGGCGAATTCACCGGACCTCCATGACTCTCTCGCCGGACTGAGCGAATTCGTCAACGACGAAGACATGCAAAACCTGGGAACCTCCCTGAGACAGGCGATCGAAGAAGTCAGCAATGCCGCATCCGAGGCGACGGCGTTGTTCAGGAGCACGGACCAGGAACTGAGCAATGTTGCGGCGGACCTGCAGCCGGTGCTGGAGCGGGTCGGCGAGACGCTTGTCGCGGCCGAGTCCACGCTCAATGCGGCCCGGCTCCAGCTGCGGGGCGATTCCGAACAGGTATACCAGCTGCAGTCGACGCTCAAGGAGGTCGAGGGCGCCGCCGCGGCGCTGCGCGAGTTCTTCGACTACCTGGAGCGCAATCCGGAAGCGCTGCTTCAGGGCAAGCAACCGTGAGGGGGCACAGGGAATGACACGAACGAAGTGGTACGCGCCTTTTCTATTCGTCGCGCTGAGCGTGGGCGGCTGCGGTACCTCGCCGCCGGTCCACTATTACGACCTGGAGGCGCTGGAAACCGGCTACGTTTCCGATGGCGAGGCGTACCTGCGCGTGGGAGTCGGGCCGCTGCGCACGCCGGACTACCTGTCGCGCTCACAAATCGTCACGCGCGGAGGCGACAGCCGCGTCATCGTCGATGATTTCAATCGCTGGGTCGAACCCGTCAGCGATGCGGTTTACCGGGTCGTTGCGGAAAACCTCGACAGTCTCATCGACGATGCCGTCGTCGTCGCGTTTCCGTACACGCATATCGCGAATCTCGACTATCAGCTCGTCGGCCGCATAAGCCGCTTCGACGCCGACGCCGATGGAACGGTAGTGCTGCAGATCCAGTGGAGCGTGATCTCGGCACAGGACGAGTTCATTGTGCAACCGCGGCGCGCGCGTTACGAAGCGAGGGCGACACGGGCCGGCGACTACCCGGCACTGGTGCGCGCGATGAACGAGGTGCTGCAACAGTTCAGCCGCGACGTGGCGAAGTCGCTCGATAGCGTCGATACACCCTAGGCCAGCGGCGGTATGCTCCAGCCGGACTCGAGTGCGCCCTGATCGAATATGATCTCGCGGTGACCGCTCCAGGTCAGGCGGATCGCTTCCGGCGTACCGATGCCCGCACCCCGCGGGTCGCCACAGGGCCCGAACCAGTGATTCTGCGGCGCGCCCGTGGTCCGCGCGCGCATGCCGCAGTAGGTGGTGCCGTTGACGGTGGCGCCGAGCACCTGTTGCTGGAAAACCGGGTCGGCGCTTACCACCGCTGCGGTCAGGTGTTGCGAGATGCGCTCGAATACGTCGAGTACCTTGCCCAGTTCGCCATCGCCGTAGGTGACGACGACCTGGAACGGCCCGAACAGCTCGGTTGTCAGCAGGCCGAAATGCTCTCCGCAGATCGCCTCGAGCGGCACCCGGACCGCCGTCGGCTCCCAGGCGCCGTAACGGTCGGGTATGTCGTGGCCGGACAGCGGCTTGCCGCCGAACAGCAATTCGGCGCCCGGCACCGCAAGCGTCGCCTCGACATGATTCCTGATGCGCTCGTTGCTCCAGGTCAGCACCGGACCGATGCTCAGGTTGTCGAGCGTGCGCCGGCCCGCCAGTTCGGCGAGCTTCGGCAGCAGCGCCTTTGCCCAGTTGTCATGTACGAACACGATGCTCTGCGCGGAGCACTTCTGGCCGGTCGCGTTATACGCATCCTCGTCCGATTGCCACGCCACGTAGTCGAGCCAGCGCTCGTCGTAGTCCGGGCCGATGATCTTCCAGTCGAATCCGGCGTCCTCGATGCGCACGGCGCCATTGACGGTCGCCGCGACGCGTTCCGCGACCTCGCTCGAGCCTGTGAACTGCACCAGGCGAATGACGTCCCTGGCCTCGTCGATCAGTTTGCCCATGTTCTCGCCGCGGCAATGAACCATGTCGACATCGCCTGCCGGCAAACCGCAGTGGATGAGGAATCGCAGGAACTGCTCGAAAACGATGCTGACCTTGGAGTCGATCTTGACCAGGGGACGATTGCCCATGAACAGCGCGCCCATGACCTGCAATGCCGGAATCTCGAGCGGGAAATTGAAGGGCGCAACGACGACGACGGGTCCATACGGCCAGCGATAGCCGCGTGATTCCTGCCCGGTGCGGTCGCCCGGGTTCGAGAAGCCGCGCGCAAGGAAACGCACGCCATCGCCGGCAAAGTTCTCGAGGAAGACGCGGGTGATCTGCACTTCGCCGGCGCACTGTTTCCAGCTCTTCGGCATGACGCGCTGGATGAGCCGCGTGAAGTAGTCCGACACTTCCTCTTCGGCCAGGAGCGCCGCGGCGCGTGCACAGACTTCTCCCAGCATCACGTACCGATCCGTGTTCTTCATGGGGTTGTGCAGGCCCGTCTTGGGACAGCTTTGCAGGCCGGTGATGAAGGCATCGAAATCCGTGGTGTCCGGGATCTCCAGGAAGCGGCTGCCGTTCATCGGATCGACGATGTCGTCACGCACCCGTTTTACGGAAACCCATTCGCCGCCGACCAGGTTCTGCCCGCGGCCGGGCTCTTCACCGGTCATTCCGTCGAATGGATCCACGGTTGCGAATGCAGCTGCTTTGTCTTTCATTACGAGTCCCTCCGTCGGCGTAGCCGATATTGTACGAGGGCTGGCGGGAGAATGTCAGGGGACCGCTTCCAGCCGCCAGAAGCCGGGCGTCTCTCCCGGCACGCGATGAAAGCGTCGCTTCGCAGTCCCCGGCCCTGACCCCAGCAGTGTGCGCAGGTCCTCGATCACCGCCGGGTTGAGCATGTGGTACAGGTGCCCGGAAATATCGTTGGTGCCGGTCGGCGTGACGTCTATGACGGTCGTGTGGTCGAGGTCGAATTCCCTGGCGACACCGAGCCGCCCGGAAACATTGACGGTCGTGGACAGCCACAACACGCGGTCGCTGTCGGACGTGTATACCAGGATGTCGGACACCTTCTGCTGCAGCATCGCTACGTTCTCGCGGAACACGTCGCGCCGGATGTCCGGCGCAACGAAGATCGCACTGCCGAACCGGGCTTCATCGTCCCGCAGCTTGAGCGCGTCAACTACGCCGCGCGAGCCCATGCTGTGAGCCATCAGTACGATTCGCTCGTGGCCGATGGCGTCGGCGGCGAGGGTCAACAGCGCGTTGAGTTCGTCGACGCTGCGTTCGAGGTCGTTCGCGTCCCCCGAGTAGGTCAGGTAGGAACTCGACGGCCAGGAGAACAGCAGCATCCTGCCGTCAAGCCCGAGGCGCTCCTGTAACAAAGCCGCCCTGCGGCAGTTTTTCGCAAAATACTCGCCATAGCCGTGCACGTAGATTACGAAACGTCCCGGCGCGACGTCGGCAAAAACCACCTCGAGGGAGCGCGTGTCTACACGGAGCACCTTGCCTCGGCTGTCGCCGGCCTCGAATCCCACACGGCAGGTTCCGGCAGAAAGTTTTCCATGGTCGTCGCCGAAGTACTCGCCCACTCGGCCTGATCGCACGAGCCGTCGGTTGGTCACGAAGAGCAGGTCTACCAGGGTCGGGTAAGTACCCGGTGCTTTCCCGACATCTTTTCCCACGGGGATGTGTGTGGCGCAGGAAGCCACCACGGCAAGCCCGGAGACAGCGGCAAACAGCAGCGGTGTAAAGACGCGGGTTCGGATCATTCGCCGAGTATAATGGCAGGCTCGTAACCCGGGTGAATCGGATGTCCGCGCTTCCGCTTCTGCTTCTTACACTGCTGCAGTCGTCATCGGCGGGCTGCGACATGCTGGCGGAGCGTCCGTTATTCGCGTGTAATGAGCCGCTCTCGTTAACGCTTGTACTGCCGGTCAAACAACTCCTTCGCGAAGCGGAAGACAGGCCGGTGCTGGACGGCCGGCTCATCTACGAAGGCGCCGACGGAGAGCACGTGGAGCTCGACGTACGTGTCACGTCCCGCGGACACAGTCGCCTCGTGATCTGCAGTTTCCCGCCGCTTTCGATCCAGTTTTATCCCGCACAGGTCAAAGACACGATCTTTGCCGGCCAGGAAAAACTGAAGATTGTCACCCAGTGCAAGCGCGGTAATCGGTATCGCGATTACCTGCACCAGGAATACGGCATCTACCGGGCATACAGTCAAGTGAGCGATGTGGCGTTCCGGGTACGACTCCTCGATGTAACGTTCACGGATTCGCTGGGTGCGAGACGCGATGAACGGCAGGACGCATTTTTCATCGAGTCGGTTGCCGAAATGGAAACGCGATCCGGTTTCGAGGTCGCGAAGGTAAAGCGTGTTAGCCCGGAACAACTCGATGGCAAGTACGCAAACGTCTATGAGTTGTTTCAGTTCATGATCGGCAACACGGACTGGTCCATGCTGGACGGGCCGGGCGACGAGAACTGCTGTCATAACGGCAAGGTCCTGGCTGCGGCCGGGGCCGGGCAAGGCTGGATCGTCGTACCCTACGATTTCGACCAGGCCGGGATGATCAATGCACCGTATGCGCTGCCGCATGAAGAATTGCCGATTCGCACGGTCCGCCAGCGGCTCTACCGCGGTCGCTGTGCGTACCTTGCAAACCTCGAAGAGAACATCGCCCTTTTCAACGGGCGTCGCGGGGCGATCGAGCAAGCGCTCGCGTCTGCAGGTCTGTCCGAAAAGACCGCGAGGCGGCAGGCAGAATACGTCGACCGTTTCTACCAGATCATCAACACGCCGCGCGAGCTGGCGCACCACGTCGCCGATCGCTGCCGGGGCAGTCACCCACCCTGACCGGATGACAATGCCAGCGATCCGGTGAATCGCCGTTGCTCAAATCACTCCGTAGTTGCCGCAACGGCTTGGGAAAACTACGAAGTGAAGTTTCGCGCCGGAACAGGCGTAATGTCGCCAGGTTGGAACGCACCGGAGTATGGCGTTGCGGAGCTATGCACACGGTAGCGATGACACGCCCCTGCTCGGGGTAACCGTCGGGCAGCTGCTGGACAAGGCAGCTCGCCGCTGGCCTGACAACGATGCGCTTGTCGTCGTCGATCAGGGAGTCCGCTGGAACTGGCGGGAGCTCAGGGAGCGGGCGAGAGATTT
>DATHRM010000005.1:0-2997 GCA_035465295.1 Woeseiaceae bacterium
CAGAAAACGAAAAAAACACGATCGCCGCGACAGCGGCAACAAGTCGGTGCATCGGAACCCCCTGCAGGAATATATCGAATGGATTCGACGCTTATTCTATCCCAGCCTGCCACCTGCGTATTCCCCGGGGACCGGATTGCAGGTCGCAAGAGCGGTTTTCCAACTTCGATCGCGGGCCCGGGCCCGCTCCTACAGAGGCAGGGCGGCCGGAGGTTCCTCGACGTAGGAGCGCTTCTTGAAGCGCGAACCAGATCGCGCGCCGAGGCGCGCTCCTACAGGCAGCGAACGTCAGGTATTGGCACCGCCGCTACCCTGCAGGCGCGTGATGAGCGAACGCAGGAAGACCTTGTTGAAACGCAGCTGGCAGGCCGAACTCACCTGCTCCATCAGCGTGGAGCTGACGCGCAGGATGGTGACCGGACCTTCGGCGCGGATGGACGCCTGGCGCTTGGCGCCGCGCACGTAACTCGTCTCGCCGAAACAATCGCCGGGGCCGAGCGAGCCGATGGTGTTGCCGTTCGCCTGCACCGACACGCTGCCGGAGACGATGATGTAGAAGCGATCGTCGATCTCTCCTTCGCGGACGATGTCATCGCTGTCGCGATACTCGTGCCAGTCCGATGCGCGCAGCACTTCCCAGATCTCGGCGTGCGAAAACTCGTGAAAGAACGTCAGCGACCGCAGCAGGTCGAAGTGTTCCTGGTTGTCGAGACTGTCGTACTTCTGCCGCAGGTCCTTGTACACCCGCGTGAGCTCGGCGGCCATCGTCGCGCCGCTGCCGAGACGCTTCTCCGGATCCTTGATCATGGTCTTCGCGACGACGTCTTCGAGTTCTTCGGGGAGATCGTCACGGTAGGTATGTATCGGCGGTGGCGTCGCATACACGATCTGGTGCAGCAACTTGGACAGGTTGTCGGCCCGGAACGGCCGGAAACCGGTCAGCAACTCGTACATTACGGCGCCCAGCGAATACAGGTCGGATGCCGGCGTGAGTTCCTCCGACTGCACCTGTTCCGGCGACATGTAGCTGGGCGAACCGGCAATGCCTTCGATGCGCGACACTTCCGAGTCGCTGACGATGGCAATGCCGAAATCGATGATGCGTACGTCGTTGTCGATCGTCAGCATCACGTTGCTCGGCTTGATGTCGCGATGGATAACGCCGCGGCCGTGCGCGTAATGCAGCGCTTTGGCACACTTGTAGATGATCTCGACGACGTCGTCGACGCGCAGCAGGTTGTCCGGGCGGCAATAAGCCGCGAGGGTGCGCGCACCCTGGATGTGCTCGGTAACGACGTAATACTTGCCGTCTTCCTCGCCCGCGTCGTAGATCGGCATGATGTTCGGGTGCTGCAGCATGCCGACCATGTGCGCTTCGTTGAAGAACATCTTGCGCGAGACCTGGGCGCGGTCCGCGTCCGTGTCTTCGTCGCTGTTGTACACCTTGATCGCGACGTCGCGGCGGTAATAGGGGTCGTGAGACAGGTACACCATGCCTGTGCTGCCCTTGCCGATCTTGTTGATGATGACGTATTTGCCGATCTTCTCGGGCACGTCACTCGGGCGCTTGATTTCGCTTACAGGACTGGCCATTTTGTCTCACGTCAGGTCATAAGCCACCCGTACAATCCCAATAAAATCAAGGCATACAGCGCGGCAGCGAGGTCGTCCAGCATAATTCCGAGCCCCCCGCCGAGTCTGTGATCCAGGTCCCGAATCGGCCACGGTTTGGCGATATCGAAGGCCCGGAACAGGACGAACCCCAGTATCCACCCGGCAACGGTGGGTGGCGCCGCCAGCAGCGTTATGTACATTCCCGCGATCTCGTCCCAGACGATCCCGCCGTGGTCGTGCACGCCGATGCGACGCGCGCTCTCGCCGCAGATCCAGATGCCCGACAGGGAGATTGCTGCCGCAACCGCGAGCTGCGCCGGCAGGCCGGCGTCGAGCGTCAGCCACGCAAAGAAAACGCCCACGAGCGAACCGACGGTGCCGGGCGCGACGGGCGACAGCCCCGTGCCGAAGCCGAACGCCAGGATGTGCACGGGGTCCGTGAGAACGGTCCTGGCCAGGTTTTCGGGCGCGCCGTTCATTGGAAGTGACGGTACCCGGCGTCGTCGACGGGAACAAGAGAGTTCCCGTCGCGGCACACCAGCCCGGGCTCGCGCGTAATGCGTCCGATCGGCGTCACCTCGGCGGCGACGTCCGCGGGCAGCTTCGATGCGGGCAGCGCGAAGCACAATTCGTAGTCGTCGCCGCCGGCCATCGCGTGTTGCAGAGCCTGCTCGCGACCAGCCGCCTCGAGCAACTCCGGCGACAGGGGCAGGCGCTGCAGGTCGAGCTCGGCGCCGACCCGGCTTGCCTCGATCAGCTTGGACACATCGGCTACCAGCCCGTCGGACAGGTCGATTGCCGCGTGCGCGATACCCGCCAGTGCCCTGCCCACGCCGACGCGGGCGCTCGGGCGCGTGAACCGGCGTACGAGGTACTCATCGCCGGCGCCCGCCGACAACCGCTCGAGGCCGGCCGCTGCATCGCCCAGCGTGCCGGTGACGAAAACGGTGTCGCCCGCTTTCGCGCCACTGCGGTACAGCGCCGTGCCGGGCGCGAGATCGCCGCTGATCTGCACGCTGACGACGAGCTGATCGCCCCTGGTCGTATCGCCGCCGACGAGCGCCACGCCCCACTCGGCCGCCGCTTCGTAAAGTCCCTCGGCAAAATCGCCCAGCCAGTCTGCGTCGGCCTCGGCGAGCGTCAGTGCCAGGGTCATCCAGCGCGGTTCCGCACCCATTGCGGCGATATCGGACAGGTTGACCGCGACGCTGCGGTATCCCGTGTCGCGCGCATTCATCGACGGCGGAAAATGCGTGCCTGCAACCCTGGTATCGATCACGGTGACCAGCTCCCGGCCGGCCGGCGGGGGAAGCACCGCGCCGTCGTCCCCCACGCCGGCGACAACGGCGGGCGAGTCTGCCGGCCGCGAGAAATAGAGGCGAA
>DATHRM010000006.1:0-1731 GCA_035465295.1 Woeseiaceae bacterium
CTGATACTCCTGGCAGGCGCCGTGTGGGCCTTCTTCTGGGCAGTGGGCAGCGGCCAGTTCGACGATCTCGATACGCCGGCCGTGCGCGTGATCATGGACGACGACGAGCGCCCGCCTGACGACGACACGAAATGAGCGATCTCGTTGCGGCACTCACGACCGCGTTCCTGGCGTGGCTCCTGGGCAGCGCGCACTGCCTGGGAATGTGTGGCGGCATTTCCGGCCTGTTCGCCCTGCATGCAAGCGTCCGGGGCCTCGGCCGGCAACTGCCGATGGCACTCGTCTACAACGCCGGGCGGCTGGCAAGTTACGCAGTGCTGGGCTTTGCCGTGGCGGCGGTCGGGAGCCGCTTCGCGGCGCTGTCGCCGGCCGCGGGCAAGCCCGTGCGTCTCATTGCCGGCGCCGTGATTATCCTCATCGGCCTGCAGATCGCCTTCAACGTCCGCGCCCTCGGCTTCCTGGAACGCATGGGCGGCGCCGCCTGGTCGCGCATCTCGCCGTTCGCCGGGCGCCTGTTGCCCGTCAACAGCCTGCCGCGGGCACTCGGCCTCGGGCTGTTGTGGGGGCTGCTTCCCTGCGGGCTGGTCTACAGCGTGCTGCTGGTCGCCGCAACGAGCACTCGCGCCGTCGACGGTGCACTGGTCATGCTCGCCTTCGGCCTCGGCACCACGCCGGCGATGCTGCTGACCGGGCTCGGCGCCGCACGCCTCGCGCAGTTGATGCGGGACCGGCGCACCCGGCTCGGCGCTGGTTTACTGATCGTCATGCTCGGTATACTGACCCTCTTCATGCCGATTACGGCACTGATGTCGCCCGGCCCGCACTCGCACCACTGATCCGCCCGCCAGGAGCCTGAGACTTGGACATAGAAGAACTAAAAGCACGGGCCCTCGAATACTGGGATGTTGCGGTCGGCTACATGAGCCAGCCGGAACTCCTGTTCCAGGTGGGCCTGATCGTCGTGCTGTTCGTGCCGGCGTGGTTCCTGTCCAAGCGCGTCGAGCCGCTGCTCGAAAAACAGGCCCGCAAGATCAAGGGCATGCCAGGCACCCTGCGCCTTATCGTCGCATTCCTGCGGCGTATGGAATGGTTGTTTGTCGTGCTGTTGCTGGGAATCGCCTATCTCGCCACGACCATCGCGCCGTGGCCGGAGAAGAACTACCTGATTTACAGCGCCATGCTGCTCGCAGGCGCCTGGCTGCTCATTTCGGTCGTCTCCCATGCAATTCGCAAGCGCGTTGTACGGCGCCTGTTTTCGCTGATCGTCTGGGTGTTCGTTGCCGCTTCGATACTCGGCATCGTCGACGACGTGGCCGCGATCCTGGACGGCATTGGCTTCAGCGTCGGTGAAATACGGTTCTCCGTGCTGAACGCAATCAAAGCCGTGTTCTTCATCGGCGTGCTGATGTGGGCGGCATTGAAGACGGGGAACTTCATCGACAACCGCATCCAGCAGGTCGACGAACTCACGCCGTCCCTGCGTGTGCTGCTCGGGAAGATACTGCGTATTGCCCTGATCGTGTTCGCGGTGATGATCGCGATGCAGAGCCTGAACCTCGACCTGACGGCACTGACGGTACTGTCAGGCGCCGTCGGCGTCGGCATCGGTTTCGGCCTGCAGAAAGTCGTGTCCAACTTCATCTCGGGTATGATCATCCTGCTCGACCAGTCGATCAAACCGGGCGACACGATTACCGTCGGCGAGACCTTCGGCTGGATCCGCGAACTGCG
>DATHRM010000007.1:0-5977 GCA_035465295.1 Woeseiaceae bacterium
CGCACTGAACATGTCGAAGAAGGTGTTTCGTCACGACCGTTCGGGGCAGATGGTGATCGACGGACCGATGTCCCCGCAGGCGGAGCGGTTTTTCGCCGAGCACCCGGACCTCTGGATTATCGACGTGACCAATGCCGAAGGTGGCACCGATCACGGCGGGCACAGCTACTTTCGTAGCAGCCCCTGGGTCAGCAGTGACATACTGATGACGCTGATGTACGGGCTGTCACCCGGTGAACGCGGCCTGGTGAAGTACGAGAACTTCCCCGTATGGGACTTTCCGGACGACTACGTGACGCGGCTGCGATCGGCGATCGCGGAAGTCAACCCGGCCATCGGCGAAGCGATCCGGCGGTACGATGAGTCCCCCGGGGACAAAGAAGACACGACACAGTGAGAACCGAGTTACTTGGCGTTGCGCTCGGCCTGGCGCTTGCCGGTTGTTCCGGTGCTGCGCGCGCGCCGGCGAAGCCGGCGTCGGAGCCGCCCCCCGATACGACGGACGAAACCGGGCCGTCGTACCCGGCCGCCGTCGACGACGGCCGCGCACGCAACACCGCCACTCCCGGCCGCGGCGGCCGGTTCCGGGGACACCTCGTGTGGGGCCACGAGAGCCGCACGTTTACCGGAAGCGGCGGCGAGCGCGAAGGCTGGGTGATCAACGAAGCCGGGGAGGAGCTCGTCGCCGTCTACGACGAGTTGGCCACGGCTCCGTACCAGCCCCTGTTCGTCGAGGTCCGCGGCACCTGGGTGGCGCCACCGCCGGAAGGGTTCGGCGCCGATTACGACGAGGCGCTGCAGGTCACCGAACTGCTGCGCGCCGAGAACGAAGGCTTCGGCTGCAGGCTGGCGCTCGACGGCATGCTGTTCGTTGCCAGCGGCAACGAACCCTCCTGGCGGGTGCAGGTACGCGAAGAGGGCATGACGCTGCGCACCATGGATACGCCGGGGGAGGCCGTCTTTGCCGCCCCGAAGCGGCGCGAGCGCGCGCCGCTGGTCAGTTTCGAGAGCGGCGGCGGGGACTCGGCGATTCGGGTCACGCTGCAGCAGCGCCGTTGCGTCGACACGATGTCGGGTGCACGTTTCGCGTGGGCGGCCACGGTCGACATCGACGGCAGGCAGCTGACGGGCTGCGCGGCCGAGGGCCTGTAGGTGATGCCGGGCGCGATGACGGACCTGCATGCAAACCTGCAGCTGTTCCGCATGTCGTTCGACCATTACTCCGGTTCCCTTAACAGCCTGTACGCCGGGCAGACGCATTATTTCGGCGATTCGATCGGCAGCGGCATCGGATATAACATCTACCTCATGAATCTCGATTCGCCCGACGAGGACCTCCGTGGCTCGCTGAAGCTGAGACACCGCGGCCCCATCGTGTTTGCCAGCGTGCGCTTGTGACGAGCCATGCGATGACCTGCAGGGTGCGATATTGCGCTTTGCTGCTGGCTTGCTTCGCGCTGCTCGGCGGATGCGGGGACCAGCGCAGCACGTTCCGGCTGCTCGCGCCCGCGCTGGCCTTCGATCGGGACATCGCCATGAAGCTGGCCGAGATCTTCGAGCAGAACTCGCGCCACCACATCGAAATCGTGCCGCTGCCGGCCGGATTCGAGTCGCCCCTCGATGCGCTCGAGGCGGGATACGCCGATCTTGCGCTCACGTCGAATGCGCAGCACTACCGCAAGGGAATCACGACGGTCATGCCGCTCTACCCGACCGTGCTGCATATCCTGTACCACAAGGACCGGCCGGCCGACACTGCCGCCCACCTGTTGAGCGGGGCCACCGTGAATGCCGGCCCGCCGGGTTCCGCCTCCCGGCAGATGCTCACCGAGGTTCTCGAGGGCATGGCGCTGCGGGCTGAGGAGATCAACTTCGTCGCAGGCGCCGCTTCGCTGCCCGACGTCAGCGTGCTGTATTTGCCGATATCGCCGGAGAGCGTCCGCGCGGTCCTCGACGAATCCGGCGGCGCCGGAGAGTACCGTTTCCTGAGCCTGGGCTCGCCCGACGAGATCGGTACCGGGTCGGTAGTCGATCGTGCGGTTCTGTTGAATCCGCGGCTCCGGCCGTTCGTCATCCCGGTCGGAACCTACGGCGACATCCCGGACGAGCCCGTGCTCACGCTGGCCGTGGACAAGCTGCTGGCATCGAGGCCCGGCATCGACGGCGCCGCCGTCTACGACCTCATCAGCGAGATCCGGCGCCTGCAACCCGCGCTTGCGGCGAGCTACCCGCTGCTGTTCAACGGCCTGAGTGAAGAATTCGACGCGGCGGGTTCGACGTTCGTGCTGCACCCGGGTGCCCAGGCGTTCACGCAACGCGATGCGCCGACACTCTACGAGCGCTATTCCGGGGTTGCAGAGGTAGTGGTGACGCTGGTCATCGGCCTTGTCAGCGGCGGCTACGCGGTCATCCAGATCTATAATCGGCGGCGCAAGAACCGTATCGACGGTTTCTACAGGGACGTGATGGCGGTGCGGGATTCGATCAGCGAGCAAAGCTCGGCCGCCGAACGCGCCGCTGCCGTCCAGCGAGTCAGGGCACTGCAGAACGAGGCATTCGACCTGCTCATGCGGGAGAAGCTGGCGGCCGACGAGAGTTTTCGCATCTTCGTAACCCTGTCAAACGATATTGTTGCCCAATTAAGTTAGTGGTTCACCAGAGGAGAAAACAATGAGAACCCCTGCCTGCGTCGCCATCTTCACGGCCGCACTCCTGTCCGCCAGCGCATCCAGCCAGGAAATGACCCAGCTGAGCTGCAAGGATTTCATTCCCACCCAGGAAGCGCGGGAGAGATTCCCGGACCTCGCCGGCGCCTGCGAGGGCGTCGTCGAGCGTGACGGCGAGCTTTATGGCCTGTTCCGCGCCGAGGTACGCCGGGTGCGCGGCAACAATATAACGCTGCACCTGCCGGCGACCGACCACACCTTTACGATAAGACCGGATCCTGCGACACGCGTCCTGGTGGATGGCAGGAAAGTGCGTCCACGCGACCTGGCAACGAGGCAGGAAATCGGGATCTACCTGTCGGCGAGCGAATTCGCCAGGCCCGACGTGCAGGAGATCGCGTTCGTCACGGAGTCCGACTTCCTGGTCGACGTGCCGGTCGACGATGTGTCGACGGTGTCCATTCCCGGCCGCGTGCTCACGACCACGGCGCGCCGCGAGGCGATCGTCGAGTCCGTCAACAGGGAA
Source organism: Woeseiaceae bacterium (assembly GCA_035465295.1). Classification (GTDB taxonomy): domain Bacteria; phylum Pseudomonadota; class Gammaproteobacteria; order Steroidobacterales; family Woeseiaceae; genus UBA1847. The sequence continues at coordinate 3,193 of DATHRM010000007.1, forward strand.
ACCCGCGAGATCAGGGTCGTCGATGCAGACGGCAAGATGCACAAGTTCGTCGCCGGCGATATGGTCGCCAATTTCGACCAGATCGAAGCGCGCGACCGCATCGTCACCGAGTACCTCGAGTCCGTGGCCGTCTTCGTGGTGCCGGAGGGCACCCCGGAGATGGGCGACATGGGCCTGGTCGAGGTTGCGCCGGAAGGCGAGAAGCCCGGAATGGCGATGGCCGACACGTACATGGTTGCCGCAAAGATCGATGCCATCGACACGGACTCGCGAATCGTGACCCTCAGGGGCGAAGACGGTTACCAGACCGCGATCAGGGTCGCGGACGATGTCGAACTGTCGAACGTAGCGGTCGGCGACGAGGTGCGGATGCGGGTGACCGAGGCGGTGGCCATATCGGTCGTCGAGGCGCCCTGACCGGGCCCGTGTCCATGTGCACGAAACCGGAATTCGGGCAGTAGCCGACACCGCCGCGCAAATTTTCAGTCGAACGACTCACATCCCGGCGCGTGAAGTCGTCAAACGACGCGGTTGCGTTCGGTGCCGTCGAGAAAGGCCTTCGTATTCGCGGCGAGCTCGTCGATGGCGTTCTGCCGCGCCTCGTCCGTCGCCCAGGCGATGTGCGGCGTAAGGACCAGGTTGTCGCCGCGATAGTCGAGCAGCGGGTCGCCGTCGACCGGCGGTTCCTCGGGCAGCACGTCGATCGCGGCCGCGGCAATCCCCCCGTTTGCGAGGGCGTCCGCCAGCGCCTGCGAATCGACCAGCCCGCCGCGGGCCGTGTTGATGAGGATCGCACTGTCCTTCATTGCCGCGAACTCGCGGGCGGAGAACAGGTTGCGGTTGGCGTCGGTGAGCGGGCAGTGCAGGCTGATGACGTCGGAGCGGGCAAGCAGATCGTCGAAACCGACGCGGTCATCCGGCACGCCGTCCGTGCCGGGTCGGGCCGAGACGAGAACCGTCATGCCGAACTCCCGGGCGATGTGCGCAACGCCCTGTCCGAGTGCGCCGTAGCCCACGATGCCGAGCGTCATCGCGGAGAGCTCCCGGACCGGGTAGTGCAGCATGCAGAACTCGGTGGACCGCTGCCAGTCACCCGCGCGAACGGACGCGTGGTAGAGCGGCAGGCTGTGGGTCAGCGCGAGCAGCACGCCGAAGACGTGCTCGACCACCGACTGCGTGCAGTAGTGGCGGATATTGGCCACGGCAATGCCGTGCTCACGCGCGCACTCGGTGTCGATGTTGTCGGTGCCGGTCGCCGTGAGTGCGATGAACTTCAGTTTCGGCGCCTGCGAGAGCAGCTCGCGCGTCAGGCGGATCTTGTTGGTGAAGACGATCTCCGCGTCGGCGATTCGTTCCGCGACCGTATCGCCGGGCGAATCGTCATGGACGACGAGTTCCGAGACCAGGCGCTCCAGTTGCCGCAGGTCGAGGCCGGCGCCCATCGTTGCGAAGTCCAGGAATACGGCTTTCATGCGAAATTGGGGTACCCTCTGACGGATTCGAGACGATGAACGATCAATTCTGGAAACGCAAATCGCTGTCGCAGATGACGGCGGACGAGTGGGAGTCGCTGTGCGACGGCTGCGGGCTGTGCTGCATGCTCAAGGTCCAGGACGAGGACAGCGGTGATGTTTTTTATACCGACGTTGCCTGCCGCCTGCTGGACATCGACACCTGCCGCTGCACGGATTATGCGAATCGTGCACAGAAGGTCGCGGACTGCCTGGTCCTGACCGCCGACGAAAAAGACGCATACGAGTGGCTGCCGGACAGCTGCGCCTATAAACGTCTCGCTAACGGCCTGGACCTCCCCGGTTGGCATCCGCTCGTGACGGGCAGGCCGGAATCGGTGCACGAGGCCGGCGTCTCGATGCAGGGCACGGCCATCTCCGAAGACGACGCGGACGAGTGGACGGTGCTGAGGAGCGTGTGCGGTGACTGACCACAAGACGGTGCCGCTCGCGGACTATCGCGAGTATCCCGTCGAGGAAATGCGCGAGCGCGTCGAGCGCTTTTACGCGGACCTGGCGAGGCGCCGGACCGTGCGCGAGTTCTCCGCCAGGCCCGTGCCGCGCGACGTCATCGAAACGGCGCTGAAAGCGGCGGGCACGGCGCCGAGCGGGGCCAACCTGCAGCCGTGGCACTTCGTCGTGGTCAGCGCGACGGAGACGAAGAAGAGGATTCGCGAGGCGGCCGAAGCGGAAGAGCGGGAATTCTATGAGCACCGTGCGTCGCCCGAGTGGCTGGCCGCGCTCGAACCCCTGGGCACCGATTCGTCGAAGCCTTTTCTCGAGACGGCGCCGTACCTGATCGCCGTGTTCCTGCAGAAGTACGGCCGCCTCGACGACGGCCGCAAGGTCAAGCACTACTACCCGACGGAATCCACCGGTCTCGCGACCGGGATACTGATCACGGCGCTGCACCGGGCGGGTCTCGCCACGCTGACACACACGCCGAGCCCGATGAAGTTCCTGAACGAGATACTCGGCCGGCCGGTCAGTGAGCGCCCGTTCCTGCTGCTGGTGGTGGGTTACCCCGCCGACGATGCGCGAGTGCCGGACATCGGCCGCAAGGCGCTGGACGAATACACGACGTTCGTCGACGACCCGCCGTAGGAGCGCGTCCGGGCGCGCGATCAATATTGACCGAATCGCGGTTCGCGGGCCGTCGGCCCGCTCCTACAGGTTCATTCGAGCAGTAGGAGCGGTGCTCGAACCGCGACACCTAACCCGTATTCTGCATTCCCTGGGCGATGCCGTTGACGCTCGCGAGCAGGGCGTCGAAC
>DATHRM010000008.1:0-3457 GCA_035465295.1 Woeseiaceae bacterium
GGGTCGAACAGGAGCGGCGCAAGCAGCTCCGCGAGTATTCCGGGCTCCTCGGTCGCGAGCGCTTCGATGCCGGCGTGCCGCAACAACGGCTCGCCGTCGGCAAGCGCGCGCCGAATTGCCGGCAGGTCCGGGCCTGGCGCGTACGCCGCGAGCGACTGCAGCGCTGTCGCGCGCACGATGCTGGCAGCCAGCGGATTCTCCGCGAGCGCAATAAGGCCGTCCTGCGCCCCGGGTTCGCCCGCGCGTGCCGCGGCGAAGACCGAACCGTAATGCGGCTTGCGCGCCTCACCGTACCAGTTCGTATACGCTTCGACGGCCCATTCGACCGTCTGGTCATCGTGGCAGCCGCTCTGGCTGCACGAATTGGGCACGCCGAGCGATGCGCTGAGATCGGGCCGCGGTACTCGCAGGCTGTGGTCGGCGCGGTAGTCGATCACCATGTAGGGCTGCTCGGGCATGTGGCACTTCACGCACAGTGCGCCGTCGCTGGGCTCGCCCTCGACGATCTTCTGGTGGAAATGATGCGAGGTGGCATCGTAGACGGCCGGCTGGTGGCATTGCGAGCAGAGTTCGTTGCCATCCCTGTGCAGCTTCAGGCTGTGCGCGTCGTGGCAATCGCCGCATTTCACACCGTTCTGGTACATCCTGCTCTGCACGAACGAGCCCCAGACGTAAACCTCGTCGAGGATTTGCCCGTCGGCGTGATACAGGCCTTCCTCGAGCAGCGAGGGCACGAAGTGCTGCATCAGCCCGGACTGGCTGTGATCGTAGTCCGCTATTTCACTGCGCCGCGAATGGCAGGGCGCGCACATCTCGACATACTGGCGGTTATCCAGGTTGCTGCTGACGACCTCGAGACCGAAATTGTCGGCCGGCATCCGCCCCATCGGATCGGCTTCCGCCCAGGCCACGTGGCGCGACCCGGGACCGTGGCAGGCTTCACAACTCACGTCGATCTCGGACCATGTCGTATCGTACGTGCCGGTTTCCGGGTCGAAGTTTTTCTGCAGATTGGTCGAATGACACTCGGCGCACATGCCGTTCCAGTTCTGCCCGTTACGCGTCCAGTGAAGCCAGTCGTCCGGCGCGATGACGGTATCGGGGTTCAGCGTGAACCACCGATCGCGTTCCGTATCCCAGGCGATCGGCAACGCCTGCAGCCGGCCGCCGGGGAATGGCACGAGATACTGCTGCAGCGGCTCGATACCAAAGGTGTACGTAATTTCGAACTCCGCCATGTCGCCGCCGGGACCTTCGGTGAAAACGAAGAACCCGTCGTCCTTGCGGTAGAAGCGCGAAGTAATACCGGCGTGAGTGAATTCCGCGCCAGCGAAATCGCCGAGCACGGTGTCTTCGGTGGCTGCGTCCATGGCGTTGTCATGATCCGACCCGAGCCACTTTTCGTAGACGCCGGTATGGCACCCGATGCAGCTATCGCGGCCGACGAAGGTCGCCTGCACGGGCAGCGCGCCTCTCTGCGTATCGTCGCGTTGCGGCTCCTGCGCGACGAAGATCGCGACTGCCGCCACAATTACGACCAGAGCCGAAACGGCGCCGATTACCCGGTTGCGCATGCCCTGGACTGCCAGTACCTCGTCAACCCAGCGCGCGATCGAGGTCGGCGATGAGGTCGTCGAGCGCCTCGATACCGACCGATAGCCGGATCAGCTGATCGCTGATGCCGAGCTTGGCGCGTTCGCTCCCGGGCACTGACGCGTGGGTCATGATCGCCGGGTGATCGACCAGGCTCTCGACACCGCCGAGACTCTCGGCCAGCGAAAACACGTCGCAGCGCTCGAGAAAACGGCGCGCATCGCCGAGGTCGCCCTTGATGAAGAAGGTCACGATGCCGCCGAAGCCGGGCATCTGCTTCTTTGCCAGTTCGTGCTGAGGGTGTGTCTCGAGCCCCGGATACAGCACGCGCTCTACCCGCGAGTCCTGTGCCAGCCATGCCGCGATTGCCATGGCGCTCGTGCAGTGACGCTCCATGCGCACGTCGAGCGTCTTCAGGCCGCGCAGCGCGAGAAAACTGTCGAACGGTCCCGCGACCGCGCCGATCGAGTTCTGCAGGTAGGCCAGGCGCTCCGCGAGGCCGGCGTCGGCCGTCGCGAGAATGCCACCCACCATGTCGCTGTGCCCGTTCAGGAATTTCGTCGCCGAGTGCATGACGATGTCGCAACCGAGTTCGAGCGGGCGCTGCAGATACGGGGTTGCGAACGTGTTGTCGCAGACGAGCAGGATGTCGCGGCCTTTTACGGCGGCAACAACGGCTTCGAGGTCCACGAGCTTCAACAGCGGATTGCTCGGCGTCTCGATCCAGACCATGCGCGTGTTGTCGCGCAGTGCGTCAGCAACCCGGCCCGCATCGCTCAGGTCGACATAGCTGAATTCCAGCCCGGCGCTGCGCTCGCGCACGCCGGAGAACAGGCGCCGCGTGCCACCGTACAGATCGTCCATGGCAACGACGTGGCTGCCACTGTCGATGAGTTCGAGCGCGGTGCCGATCGCCGCCATGCCCGAGGCGAACGCAAAACCGTGCGTGCCCGACTCGAGGTCGGCGATGCAGCGTTCGTAGGCCATGCGCGTCGGGTTCTGCGTGCGCGAGTACTCGTAGCCCTTGTGCACGCCGGGGCTTTCCTGCACGTACGTGGACGTGGCATAGATGGGCGGCATGATTGCGCCGGTGGTGGGATCGGGCGCCTGGCCGGCATGAATGGCGCGGGTCGCGAATGCGCGTTGCTTGTCGTCGTTGCTCATGAAAACATTCCTCAGACCTGCCGGCGCAGGTAATTGAGTACGTCGGAGCGAGTGATAAGGCCGAGGAACTCGTCGCCGTCCATGATGGCGGCATAGGGCTGCACGCGCAGCATGGCCACGAGGTTGTTGACGCTGGTCGTCCTGTCGAGCTTGATGAAGGTGGACTCCATCGCATCGGCGACGGGCCCGTTCATGAGTTCCGGCTTGCCGAAGACGCGCTGGATGATCGTGTCTTCGGTAATAACGCCCACGAGCCGGCCCTCGTCCATGACGGGGAGCTGCGAGAAGCCGGCGTTGCGTAGCCGGTTGTGTGCGGTGGCCACGACGTCGCCGGGCCCGACCGTGATCGTCGCGTGCTCGCTGTGCGGTCGGCCGATGAGGTCGCGCAGGTCTCCGTGCTGTTCGCGCGTAATGAAGCCCTGGTCTTCCATCCAGAAGTCGTTGAACAGCTTGGAGAGGTACTTGTTGCCGGTATCGCAGGCGAAGCTCACTACCGTTTTCGGCTCCGTCTGCTCGCGGCAGTATTTCAGCGCCGCAGCGAGCAGGGTGCCTGACGACGATCCCGCGAGCACGCCCTCTTTCCTGAGGAGTTCGCGTGCGGCGGCGAACGACTCCGCGTCACTGATCGAATAGGCCTTCGTGACCTGGGAGAAATCCGCGATCACGGGAATGAAGTCTTCGCCGATGCCCTCGACCAGCC
>DATHRM010000009.1:0-2449 GCA_035465295.1 Woeseiaceae bacterium
TTCATCATGTCTTCGTTGCGTTTGCGAATCGCGCCGGCGAAGAACAGGCCGAGGAAGCGGAAGATGCCCCTGAACGAATGGTTTCCGTACATGGCCCAGCGCGTGCGCCCGTCCCCGGCATCCTCGAAGTGATTGACGATGCGCGCGTTGCCGACATCGGACTCGTAGGTGCCGGCCATGAAATGCGGCTCGCGCCGTTCCGTGACGGTTTCGGTGAGTGTCACCTTGCGGCCGTTCTCGTCATAGACGAGCTCGGCAACGGCGCCGGCCTGGCCATCCTGCCCGCTCTTGCGCGTATACGACTCGAGTGTCGGCTGCCAGGCTTTCATGTTGGCCGGGGCGTCAAAGGCTGCCCATACCGACTGCTGGTCGGCGTCGATGACGATCTCGTGCCTGAACTTCATCCGGGCGGCCTATTCTAATTGCGTGTCGCAATGATAACCTTGCGCGATGAACTCACCCAAACCGAGGCTCACGCAGGGTCCCGTCGGCAGGCACCTGGTCGATATGACCGTGCCGGTGCTTTTCGGCATCGCGACGATGATGGCGCAGGGCCTCATCGATACCTGGTTCATCGGCCAGGTGGGTGATGCGCAGCTCGCCGCGTTCAGCTTCGGTTTTCCCATCCTCATGATCGTTACCAGCGTGGCGATCGGCCTCGGCGCCGGCACCTCCTCGGTCGTGGCTCGCGCGATCGGCGCGGACGACCACCGCCGGGCGCGGCGGCTGTCGACCGACAGCCTGCTGTTGTCCTTCCTGGTAACGGCGATTATCAGTGCTATCGGCATCCTGACGATCGGCCCGCTGTTTCGGTTGCTCGGCGCGCCCGATGAGCTGATGCCGCTGATCCGCGGCTTCATGACCATTCTCTATATCGGCGTGCCGTTCATCGTCGTCGGCATGGTGGGCATGGCGAGTATGCGGGCCACCGGGGACACGCGTCTGCCGAGCATGCTGATGATACTCGCGGCGGTGCTGAACGTGATTCTCGACCCTATCCTGATCTTCGGCGTCGGACCCGTACCGGCGATGGGCCTGAACGGAGCCGCGATGGCTGCGTTGCTCGCGCGCGCCACGATCTTCGTCGGCACTCTCTACCTGATGCGGCACCGCCTGGACATGGTGAGTTTCAACAAGCCCGACCCGGGCGAGCTGCGGCAGTCGTGGCGGGACATCCTGCACGTCGGCATCCCGGCGGCGGGCACGAACATCATCGTGCCGGTCGGGGCGGCAGTCGTGACCGCCATGATCGCGCGCTTCGGCCCGGACGCGGTAGCCGGCTTCGGCGTTGCCAGCCGCATCGAATCGATGATGCTGGTCATGTACTACGCATTGTCGGCGATCATCGGTCCCTTCGTCGGTCAGAATTTTTCCACAGGCAAGGAAGAGCGGATACTGCGCGCGCTGTGGCTGTGCACGGCTTTCTGTATCGGCAGCGGCCTCGTCATCGCGGGCCTGCTCGCGTCGATGTCCGGCTGGCTGCCGGGCCTCTTCAGCGACAGCGAGAGCGTCCGGCAGGTCACGTCCATGTTCCTCTTGATAGTGCCGGTGAGCTACGGTACCTATGGCATGGTCATGATCATGAACGCCTCTTTCAACGGGCTCGGCTATCCGATGCCGGGCGTCGTCATCAGCGTTTGCCGAATAGTCGTGCTGTACATACCGGTCGCGCTGATCGCGATGCAGTTTTTCGATATCGCCGGTATTTTTGCCGCGTATGCATTCGCCAATATCGTTTCCGGGCTCGGTGCATACCTGTGGGCGCGCAGTACCGTCCGAAACCGGTGCGCGGAGGAAGCCGTGCTGCGCAAGGCGGCGGTGGAGATTCAGCCGTGACGATCCGCATCCGCGACATCGATCACGTCGTGCTCCGGGTCAGCGACCTCGATCGCATGCTCGAGTTCTATAACGGCGTGCTCGGATGCTCCATCGAGCGGAGCAACGACGATATCGGCCTGGTCCAGCTGCGCGCCGGTCGTTCGCTCGTGGACCTGGTTCCCGTCGACGGTGAACTCGGCCGTGCCGGCGGCACCGCTCCCGGGCGCGAAGGCCACAACATGGATCACGTCTGTTTCCGCCTGGAGTCGTTCGATGAGGCATCGCTGGCGGAGCACCTCTCGGCGCATGGTGTGGAGCCCGGCCGTGTCGTGACGCGGTACGGCGCAGAGGGCAAAGGGCCCTCCATGTACGTCGAGGACCCGGAAGGCAACACGGTGGAGCTCAAGGGCCCGCCGGATCCCGACCTGTAGGAGCGCTTCTCGAAGCGCGATCCGGTCCAGGTTGTTCGCGCTTCGAGAAGCGCTCCTACAGGTCGGGATCCGGCGGGCCCTTGAGTTCGACCGTGTTTCCTTCCGGGTCCTTGACGTACATGGAGGGCCCTTTGCCCTCTGCGCCGTACCGCGTCACGACACGGCCGGGCTCCACACCATGCGCCGAGAGGTGCTCCGCC
>DATHRM010000010.1:0-8022 GCA_035465295.1 Woeseiaceae bacterium
ATGCAGCTGTTCTTGCAGCGCTGTGCCGAACGGCTGGAGCAACAGGAACCGTCGGCGCGACCGGTCATCTTCGGCCACGTCGGCGACGGCAATCTGCACTACAACCTCACGGTGCCCGAGGACGTGGTTGCGGATGCGAACCGGGTCAGCGCGGTTACGAAAACCATTTATGACCTGGTCGCGGAACTCGGGGGCAGTTTCAGTGCGGAACACGGCGTCGGCGTGACCAAGCGGGCCTGGCTGGAGGAATACCGTGGAGCCACGGAGCTCGCGCTGATGCGGCAGCTGAAGCGCGCGCTGGATCCACAGGGGCTCCTGAATCCCGGCAAGGTAATCTGACGACCAGTTCCGCGCGTATCCTTGACTTGGCGGATAGACTGGGTGAGAACTGGACTGAGCCGATGAGCTCCTGTTGTTGATGAATCATGAGTGCCGAATCCGACAATTTACGCATGACCTTCTCTGACCAGCTGTCGAGCTTCGAAGACAGGCTGGCCGGGAAGGAAGACGAAATGCAGATGCTTGCCGAGATCAGGGAGGGGATCGGCCGCCTCCTGGAGGCGAGCGGCGGCAGGGAGGCGGAAATCCGGCGCGTTCTTCAGGAGCGCTTCGACTCGGGCGCCCTTCGGAAGGAGACCTTCCAGCTCGTCAAATCGATGCTGGACCGCTACGTGACGGAACAGGTTCCGACGAGCAATACCGAACCGGAAGAACCCGGCACGGCGAATCGGTCCGCCGGCGACGCGCCGGCCAACGACGATCCGTTCGGCAGTACCGACGTCATTGCAACGGACGTCTTCCAGTCCGACGATGCCGACGAACGTGTGCAGGTAGGCTCCGTACTTCGCGACCGGTTCGTGCTCCAGGAGCGCATATCCGGCGGCAGCATGGGGGTCGTATACAAAGCGCTCGACCGGCGCCTTGCCGAAGCGGGCTCGCAGGAACCTTGGGTCGCGATCAAGGTTTTATCACCCCAACTCGCCCGGCACGGAACGGCATTGCGCGCCCTGCAGCAGGAAGCAGCCAAGAGCCGCTGCCTTACGCATCCCAACATCGTGCGCTTCATCGATTTCGATCGCGACGAAGACCTGTACTACATCGTCATGGAGTGGCTCGACGGCCGTACCCTGGCGGAGATACTCGATTCGCCCGACAGCCGGACGATCGATTTCGAAACCTCGTTCCGCATCGTGCGGCAGATCGGCAAGGCGCTGGAATATGCGCACCGTTGCGGCATCGTTCACGCGGACGTAAAACCCGGCAACATCATGATTCTGCCGAACGGCGACGCCAAGCTGTTCGATTTCGGCGTCGCAAGGGTGCAACAGCGGCAGCGGGATGCCGCGGATGACTTCGATCCGGCGGTGCTCGGTGCGCTGACGCCCGCTTACTCGAGCATGCAGGTACTCACCGGCGAAGACCCGGTTCCGTCTGACGACGTGTTTTCACTGGCCTGTCTGTTGTACCGGCTGGTCGCCGGATACCGTGTGTTCGGGCCACGAAACGCCGCCGAGGCCGCGGAATCGGGCATGACACCGCAGCGCCTGGCCGGCATCAGCGACGAGCAATGGTCCGCAATACGCAAGGCGCTGTCGTATTCCCGGGTCACGCGGTTCGATTCCATGGGCGCTTTCCTGGAAGCGCTCGGCTACAGGCCGACAGAGAGCACTGTCGCCCCCGACGCCACGCACCACGTCGGATTCGCGGACAGCGGCGGCTCGGCAAAATGGGTCATCGCACTGGTGGTCCTGCTGTCGCTGTTCGGCGTGGCCGGCTACCAGTTCGGCATTTTCGACCGGATACTGCAGCGCTTCGATCCGAACTCTTCGGAAACGCTCACGGCCCCCGCGCCGGCGGCTGAGACCGTTGTCCCGGCGGCCATCCCCGAGACGGAGTCCGTAACGCCCGTCGAGGAAACCGCAGCGCCCGCTAAGTCCTCGCCAGCCGGACCGCTTGCCGACTCGCCGCCCGATAGTGCATCCGCGCCGCCTGCCGACACGGGCGTGTCAGCGGAGCAGGCGCACAGCGTGCCGGAGCTCGAACTGATCGATCTGACCGAATTGGCGCAGCCGGACATCGAGATCGTAATCGACCGGGCGTACTTCGGAACGGACGCAGGATCGGTGACGCTTCGTGAGGACGGTCCGTCAGTCTTCGTGGACATCGTCCGGACCGAACTCGAAACGCCGATGACCCTGAGACTCGAAGAAGTCGGGTTCAGCGGCAATCGTTCGCCGTGGCGCTCGGGCCAGTTCGAGATTTCCAATGGCGGCTACGTGGAGTTTCTGGCGGGGGAGTCTAAAGCGCGGGTCGCACTGACGATGGCCTCCGATACGCGGCGTGAAGCCGACCAGATGTCGACGCTGAGAATTCGCGAGGCCGATACGGCCGCGATCACGCTGGCCACGATCGACGTGGTTCTCGAAGACGACGACCAGCGGCGCTTCGAAGCAGAGTTGCCGGCCAATACCGTGGCATTTGCGGTGAGCCAGGTGTCCGTGCGTGAACGCGATCCGGCCGTGCAGATCGATCTCGTGCGGTTCAACCCGGACCAGACGCGCCTGGTGGTAAACACCGAAGTTCTCGATATCACGGCGACGGCGCGCGAAGACTTTTTCCCGCCGGGCAACGGTTTCGTCGTGTTCGGCCCGGGGCAGCGGTCCGCGAGAATACTCATTCCGCTGGTGCAGGACTCGGAGGTCGAAGGTGACGAAGCTTTCGTGGTCGAACTGACGACGGACAACACGACGGAGCAAGAGGGCGTGCACAATCGTGTCGCCGTCATGATTCGCGACGACGACTAGGGCCTGCCGCCCATTCATTGCTAGACTTCGAGACCGCCCCGGGTTGGGGGAAGTCCTGGAACCGCAGAGCGCACGCTATGAGCGATAAAGAACTACGCCGCTACTCGCGCGTCGTCGTCGACGGCGATGAGCACGCACCGAGCCGGGCCATGCTTCGTGCCGTCGGCTTTACCGAAGACGATTTCAAGCGCCCGCAGATCGGCGTCGCGTCGACCTGGAGCATGGTCACGCCATGCAACATGCACATCGACGGGCTGGCCCGGGAAGCCGCGCAGTCCGCCGATGCGGCGGGCGGCAAGGGCGTCGTGTTCAACACCATCAGCGTGTCGGACGGCATTTCCATGGGAACGCCGGGCATGCGCTACTCGCTGGTATCCCGCGAGATCATTGCCGACTCGATCGAGGCGGTAACGGCCGCCGAGGGCTTCGATGGTCTCGTCGCGATCGGCGGCTGCGACAAGAACATGCCGGCCTGTGTCATGGCCATGGCGCGCCTGAATCGTCCGGCCGTATTCGTCTACGGCGGCACGATCCGGCCCGGCGCGCAGCGGCGCGACATCGTCTCCGTATTCGAGGCGGTAGGGGCGCTGTCCGGCGGGAAGATCAGCCACGACGAACTGCTCGAAGTGGAACAGACCGCCATACCCGGTCCCGGCGCCTGCGGCGGCATGTACACGGCGAACACGATGGCGTCGGCCATCGAAGCGCTCGGCATGAGCCTCGCGAACAGCTCGGCACAGGAAGCCGTGTCGGAGCAGAAAAAGGAAGACTGCCGTCGTGCCGGCGCGGCCGTGATGCACCTGATCGAGAACGACATCAAGCCGCTCGATATCATGACCCGTGAAGCGTTCGAAAACGCGATTACCGTCGTTATTGCGCTCGGCGGGTCGACGAACGCCGTCCTGCACCTCATCGCCATGGCGTCCGAGGCCGGCGTCGAGCTCGGACTGGACGACTTCACGCGTATTGGCGCCAACGTGCCGGTGCTGGCGGACGTCAAGCCCAGCGGCCGCTACCTGATGGCAGAGCTGATCGCTATCGGCGGCATACAGCCCCTCATGAAACGGCTGCTGGGCCGCGGGCTTCTTCATGGTGACTGCATGACGGTGACGGGCAAGACACTGGCCGAGAACCTCGCGGATGTCGACGACTATCCGGACGGCCAGGACATCGTTCGGGATTTCGACGATCCGATCAAGCCGGACAGTCACCTGGCAATTCTCTACGGCAACGTCGCCCCCGACGGTGCCGTCGCGAAAATCAGTGGCAAGGAGGGCTTGCGGTTCGAGGGCAAAGCACGGGTATTCCACGCGGAAGAGGAAGCGCTGCAGGCCATACTCGACAACTCGATCACCAGCGGTGACGTCGTCGTTATCCGCTACGAGGGACCGAAAGGCGGGCCGGGCATGCGCGAAATGCTGTCACCGACCTCGGCCATCATGGGCAAAGGTCTCGGCGCCGATGTCGCGTTGATCACGGACGGCCGTTTCTCCGGCGGAAGCCATGGTTTCGTGGTGGGCCACATCTCGCCCGAGGCCGCCCTCGGCGGACCTATCGCGCTCCTGGAAGATGGCGATACGATCGTCATCGATGCGCAAACCAAGCAGATAAACGTCGCGGTCGACGATGAGGAGATGGCCCGCCGGCGAGCGCGCTGGCAGCGTCCGGCATCGGCAGTGAAGCGCGGAGCCCTTGCAAAATATCGCGCTGAGGTGGCATCGGCCTCGCAAGGCGCGGTCACGATCCCGCCGGAATGGGACGACTAGCGATGGTCTACTTGACCTTTGCCGAAAGGTTCGCTGTACTTTGGCGATGAACTTTTCCGACGCCCGCGTAAAGTGCCGACGCGTTCCCTTTGCGAACGCGCAAGAACTCATAAAACAAATGGCGCGCCAGAGGTGCGCGGGCGCCAATGGCGGCAGTACCGGCTAACGATAAAGTCCGGACGCTGTCAACGAGCCCGCGAGGAATTCCTGGCGGGTTTTTTTTGTCCCGGTGAAAGGGCGGTTACGACGGTAGCATGATGAAGGAAGCAGGGTTCGAAGCCAGCGGTTCCCTGGGCGCGTCGCCCGATGTCGCGGCTTCCGACTGGGTGGTGATGAAATTCGGCGGCACCAGCGTATCGTCCGGGGCGTGCTGGAAAACCATCGCAGGGCTGGTTCGTAACCGGCTGGCCGACGGCCTGAAGCCGGTCATCGTGCACTCGGCGCTGCAGGGCGTTTCGAACGCCCTGGCTGCATTGCTGGAGTCGGCGGCATCGGGCGGGTCGACCGAGGGGCTCGCCGACATTCGTCAGCGTCACTATGACCTCGCCCGCGAACTCGACCTCGATGGGCCGGCATTGCTCGATGATTACCTCCAGGAGCTGGACCAGCTGATCGCGGGCATACGGCTCGTGCGCGAAGTGAGTGTGCGCGTGAGGGTCCGCATCATGGCGCTCGGCGAACTGATGTCGACGCGTCTCGGCGCGGCGTACCTGGAGCGAACCGGCATAGCCGCGGAATGGATGGACGCCCGCGACATGCTCGTGAGTACGAGTCGCGCAAACCGCGGGCGGAGCCGCAGTTACCTGTCGGCCACCTGCGACCATTCTCCGGATACTGCTCTCCGCGAGCGCCTGGCCGGGTTCGACAAGGTCATCCTGACGCAGGGCTTTATCGCCCGTAATTCGCAGGGCGAAACCGTGCTGCTGGGCCGCGGCGGTTCGGACACGTCAGCAGCCTACATGGCCGCGAAACTGCAGGCGCGGCGCCTCGAGATATGGACCGACGTTCCCGGCATGTTCACGGCCAATCCCCGGGTAGTGCCATCGGCCAGGCTGCTGGTGGCGCTGCACTACGACGAGGCGCAGGAGCTCGCGTCCGCCGGCAGCACGGTACTGCATCCGCGCTGCCTGTCGCCGCTGCGGCCGTCCCGGATTCCGCTCTTCATTCGCTGCACCACGCACCCCGACCTCGACGGGACGGTAATCTCCTCGGTGACGGAGGAAGTCGAACCGCAGGTCAAGGGCATCTGCATGCGAAACGGACTTACGCTCGTATCCATGGACAGCGTGGGCATGTGGCACGAAGTCGGCTTCCTCGCGCGCGCATTCACGGTGTTCAGCGATAACGGTGTATCGGTCGACCTCGTGTCCACCTCCGAGACGAACGTCACGGTGTCGATCGACACGCCGGACGGAGAGCCCGGGGAAGACATCCTGCAAGGACTGGTCGCAGACCTGGAGGCGCTTTGCAACGTCAGGCTCATTACACGATGTTCGGCAGTCAGCCTGGTCGGCCGCAAGATCCGGACGTTCCTGTCGCGGCTGGCACCCGCGCTCGAGGTCTTCGAGGAAGAACGCATTCACCTCATGTCGCAGGCTGCAAACGACCTCAACCTCAGTTTCGTGATCGACGAGCAACAGGGCGCCAAGCTCGTCCGCAAGCTGCATTCCTCCATCATCCGCAAGACCGGGGGCAGCCCCGCGTTCGGTGCCAGCTGGGAACAGCTGTTCCACGCCGCGACACCGGTGGCGCACACGCCCGATGCATGGTGGATGAACAAACGCGGCGAACTGCTGGACATCGCGTCCGAAAAACTCAATGCATACGTTTACGACACGGACAGCGTCCGCAGCGCGGCTCGCGTGATGCTCGGTCTCGAAAACGTCGACCGCGTGTTGTACGCGGTCAAAGCCAATTTCAATGCGAATCTCATTCGCCTGCTCGACGCCGAGGGCTGCGACTTCGAGTGCGTTTCTCCCGGCGAGGTCGAGTGGCTGCAGGAAGTCATTCCGGGTCTCGACCTCGGCCGAATCCTGTTCACGCCCAACTTTGCACCGCGCGAAGAATATGCCTGGGCGCTCGACAAGGGTCTCCTGGTGACCCTGGACAACCTGTACCCGCTGCAGGCATGGCCGGAACTGTTTGCCGGACGGAAGATCTTCGTACGCATGGATCCGGGGCAGGGCAGAGGTCATCACGAGCACGTAAAGACCGCCGGTGTGCATTCGAAGTTCGGCGTACCGCTGTTCGAGGTGGACGAACTGCAAAGGCTGACACAGGAGGCCGGCGCGGACGTCGTCGGCATACACGCGCACAGCGGCAGCGGCGTACAGGATCCGGAAGCGTGGCGCAGCGTTGCCGTGCAGCTCGTCGGCATTGCGCAACGATTTCCCAACGTTACGGCTATCGATCTCGGCGGCGGTCTGGGCGTTGCGGAAAAGCCGGGCGACCGGCCCTTCGACCTGCAGCGCCTGGATACGTTGCTCGCGGAGGTTCGGGAGAGCTACCCGCAATACGCGATCTGGCTCGAACCGGGGCGCTACCTCGTGGCCCGCGCCGGCGTGCTGCTGACGCATGTCACGCAGGTCAAGGGGAAAGGCGACATGCGGTATATCGGCGTGGGGACGGGCATGAATTCCCTGATCAGGCCGGCGCTGTACGGCGCCTACCACGAGATCGTGAACCTGACGCGCGCAGGCGAGGCGCCGAGCGAAACGGCGACCATCGTTGGACCGATCTGCGAGACGGGCGATCGTCTCGGCACCGACCGCCTGCTGCCGCCGTCGCGTGAGGGAGACGTTATTCTCATCGCGAACGCGGGTGCGTACGGTTACGTGATGAGTTCGCAATACAATCGTCGCGAAGTAGCACCCGAAGTCATCATCTGAGTCGAGGAGGTCGCACGTGAAACTCTACTGGTCACCACAGACGCGCTCCACCCGGGCGCTCTGGATACTCGAGGAAGCCGGCGTGGACTACGAGCGGGAGCTGGTCGACATCCAGAATCCGAAGCGAGAGAACACCGCGGAGTTCCTGGAGGCGAGCCCCATGGGCAAGGTGCCCGCGCTGGTGGACGGTGACGTCAACATGTCGGAGTCGGCGGCCATCTGTCTGTATGTAGCAGACCGTTACGCCCCGGGCACGCTGGCGCCCGCGATCGACGACGCCCGGCGCGGCAAGTTTCTCTATTGGCTGATGTATACGCCGGCCGTTATCGAACCGTCGATGTCCGAGAAGTTCAATGGCGTGGAACCCAACCGATATCGATCGGGATGGGGCGACTTCGACCTCATGATCGAGACGCTCGAACGCGGCATCGGGGGCAAGGACTGGATCCTGGGAGATGCATTCACGGCGGCCGACGTCATGCTCGGGTCGAGCGTGGTGTTCATGCGCATGTTCGACATGTTGCCGGATTCCGATACGCTGGCGGCGTACGCGGATCGTTGCCT
>DATHRM010000011.1:0-6656 GCA_035465295.1 Woeseiaceae bacterium
CCTTCGCCTTCCTTGTCGCCGCCGCAGGCACCTTCCTTGTCCTTGCCTTCCTTGTCACCGCCGCAGGAACCTTCACCGGCTCCCAGCATGTAGCCCGCGCTCAGTGCCGACATCGCAAACGGGTTGTCCACGGTGTCTGCGTTAGCGACGCCACCGATGGCGAACGAGCTGGCCAGGGCCGCACCTACAGCCAGTGCTACGGGTTTTACGACTTTCTTTTCTGCCATGATTTTCTCTCCTAGTTGATTGCCCAAGGCCGGGCGTGGGTTACCAGTGACAAGGTGCGTCAGGTGCTCCAGGTCACTGAATTAATTACATTTTGTTTAATTGCGTCGAGCTTTTCATTGCGTTCGCCGATGATCGCGACGCTGCCGTCGCCGACCGGCAGGATAATGCCGTTGATGCTCTCGCCCTCGATCGGCACCGCGTCGTCGATCGCCTCGTCCGGCAGCAACAATATCGTCACCGGGCCCTGCTCTCCCTGGATGACCAGGTGCGGTATCTTCCTGCCGTTGATCACGCAGGTCTGCGCATAGGTGATCAGGCCGGCGTCGTGATTCATCCGCGCCAGGTTGGCGGGCACGACTTTCGCCAGCCGTCGCTCGTCGACCGGTTCGTCGGTGACGCGCAGCGCGTAGGGCTCGTGATCCAGGTGAGCGACGATCTCGTCCGCAAGTGATGGATAGGTGATAGTGCTTCCGTACATCCGGATTCCGACGAACGCTGCGAGTACGAGCGTTGCCGCGGCGGCCAACCAGACGGGTGCCGTCAGTCGCCGGCGCGCGGCCAGGGGAACGACGCCCGAAGTATCGACGTCCGGCAAATCGGGCATGCGAAGCTCGGGCACGCTGATGGCGAGCGCGCGCCTGATCCTCTCGTCGAGCGCACGCATCTCGCTGCGGTACGCGAGGCAGCCGGCGCAGGCGGAAACGTGAGCCTCGCCGCCGTCGTATGACGGGTCCGCTCCGATTGCCTCTCTGTATTCTTCGCAGTTCATCAGTTTCACGATTCCGCTTGCCCGGAGGCTATCTCGTCGTCGATTTCGTCCCTGAGCTTCGAGCGGGCCCGATGCAGGCGCGTCAATACCGCACCCTGCTTCAGTCCCATCAGCTCGCCAATTTCTTTCGTGCTGTAGCCCATCAGTACCTGCAGTACGAGCGGCTCGCGATAGTCGTCGTCGAGCCGGTAAATCGCCTCACGCATGTCGTCGAGTTCGTGGTCCGGCTCGTTGGCCAGCAACGCTTCCTGCGACGGCGTCAGGTCGTCGACATCCACCGTTTCGAGACGGCGGCGTTCGTAATAGCGGGCGTTCTCCCGCCGAACGATGGTCAGTAACCAGTGCTTGGCAGCCGCCTCGTCGCGCAACGAGTCCAGCGACTTCCAGGCCCGCAGCAGTGATTCCTGGACGACATCCTGGGCGACCGTCCTGTCCCGGCTGAGCCAGGCAGCGAAGCGGTACATGTCCTGGTGGAACATACCCACCAGTTCGTCGAATCTCCGACGTCTGGCCGTTCCGGCATCACTGCTATTCATACGAGTTGACCCGCCCCGTCGCGTTTTTATTACCGTTTCTGCGGAAATCTGTGATTAAGGCGTGGAAACACTGCCTAAATACAGGGAAAATAAAGCAATCTTTTTTATCATTCAGATTAGCTATGAGTACAGAAGCCCCCGGTCAGTTCCCCCGAATACGCATGCGGCGTACGCGCCGTACGGCCGCATTGCGCCGCCTGGTGGTCGAGACCGGGCTTTCCGCCAGCGACCTAATTTACCCGGTTTTCGTTCTCGATGGGGACGGTCGCATCGAACAGGTCGAGTCCATGCCCGGCGTCGAGCGCCAGAGCATTGACCTGCTGCTCGGTACGCTCGGCGAGGCGGTCGATCTCGGCATCCCCGCCGTCGCCCTGTTCCCGGTTATCGATGCCGAAAAGAAGAGTCTCGACGGTGCCGAGTGCGCCAACCCCGACGGCCTCGTTCAGCGCACCGTGAAGGCGATCAAGGACGCCCATCCCGACCTTGCCGTCATCACTGACGTCGCGCTGGACCCCTACACCACGCACGGGCAGGACGGCATCATCGACGACGCGGGATACGTCATGAACGACGAGACGGTCGCGATGCTGACGCGGCAGGCGTTATCGCACGCGGAGGCCGGCGCCGACGTCGTCGCGCCGTCCGACATGATGGACGGTCGTATCGGCGCCATCCGCAGCGCGCTCGAGGCCGCCGATTACCGGCACACGCTGATTCTCGCCTATGCCGCCAAGTACGCATCCTGCTTTTACGGCCCGTTTCGCGACGCGGTCGGCTCCGCCGCCAATCTTGCGGGCGGCGACAAGTCCACGTACCAGATGGCGCCGGAGAACAGCGACGAGGCACTGCGCGAGGTTGCACTCGATCTCGACGAGGGGGCGGACTTCGTCATGGTCAAACCGGCAATGCCCTACCTGGATATCATCCGCCGCGTTCGTGACTACCATGGCGTGCCGACTTTCGCCTACCAGGTGAGCGGAGAATACGCGATGCTCAAGGCCGCTGCCGGCCACGGCTGGCTGGACGAACAGAAGTCGGTGCTCGAGGCGCTGATGTGCATCAAGCGCGCTGGAGCGAGCGCCATACTGACGTACTTCGCAATGGATGCGGCTCGCTGGCTTGGCGAGTAGGTATACTGTCGGCTGGATAACCAGCCTGGACAAAGCAGACGGTGACCGTTGACCGCTATGGTGTCATGGGCTACCCGGTGGCACACAGCCGGTCGCCCGTCATCCACCGGCTATTCGCCCAGCAGACCGGCCAGGAACTGCGTTACGAACTGTTGCACGTGGCGCCCGAGAAGCTCGAAGAAGCCGTGCGGCAGTTCCAGCGCACGGACGGCAAGGGACTGAATATCACCGTTCCCCACAAGCGCGCCGTCTTCCGGCTCGTCGATCACCTTAGCGAGCGCGCCAGTGCGGCGGGCGCCGTCAATACGCTCACGTTCCGCAACAACGAGATTTACGGCGAGAATACCGACGGCATCGGCCTGTTGCGCGACCTCGTGGTCAACGTGGGCCTGAACATGGAGGGCGCCAATATTCTCATCCTCGGCGCCGGCGGTGCGACCCGCGGCATCGTGGGCCCGCTCCTCGAGATGCAGCCGCGGACGTTGTGCATCGCCAACCGTACCGTCGCACGCGCGGAGGACCTCGTCGAACGGTTTGCCAGCCGCGGCTCGGTAAGTGCCTGCGGTTTCGACACGATTCCGCTGTCCGAGCCGTACGATCTCGTGATCAACGCAACGTCCGCGATCCACAGTGGTGAAATGCCGCCGTACCCGGAGGCGGCCATTTCGCCGGCCACGTTCTGTTACGACCTGGCCTACAGCCTGCACCCGACACCGTTTTGCAAGTGGGCGCTCGAACACGGCGCCGCCAGTGCCGTCATGGGGTGGGGAATGCTCGTCGAGCAAGCCGCCGAATCCTTTCATATCTGGCGCGGCGTGCGGCCCGACACCAAGCCCGTGCTGAAGCAGATCGCGATCAGCGCATAGTCACGAGTTCTTCGGCACTCGTCGGATGGATGGCGACGGTATCGTCGAAATCCTTCTTCGTCGCGCCCATCCGGATCGCGACCGCAAAGCCCTGCATCATCTCGTCGGCCCCGTCGCCGATGACATGGCAGCCGACGATGCGCTCGTCGTGCCCGGCCGTTATCAGCTTCATCACCGAGGGCTGCTTTTTTTCTCCGAGCGCGTAGTACATCGCCGTGAATCGCGACAGGTAGACCTTCACTGCATCACCGAACTCGGTCCTGGCCTCGGCTTCGGTCATGCCTATCGTGCCCATCGGCGGATGGCTGAAGATAACGGTCGGGACCAGCCGGTAGTCCAGGTGGCGGCCTTCCATCTTGCCGTAGATTCGGTCGGCGAGACGCCGTCCCGCGGCGATCGCCACGGGCGTGAGCGCCTGCGCGCCCGTGACGTCACCGAGCGCGAAAATATGTTCGACGTTCGTCGCCTGGAATTTGTCGACCGGGATGAAGCCCCCGGCGTCGGTCTTCACGCCGGCCGCGTCGAGCGCGAGCGTGTCGCTGTTCGGTTCGCGGCCGATGGCCCAGAGCACGCAGTCGACGGGGCCGAACCGACGCCCGTCCTTGCTGGTCATGACGAGGCCGTCGTCGCGCTTTTCGACGCTCGCTGGCACGACCCGCGTATCGAAGCGAATGCCGCTGTTCTGCATTGCCAGCATGACCTCTTCGCCAAGCATCGCGTCGAAGCTTCTTACGATGCCATCCTTGCGCACGACGATATTCACCTCGCTGCCGAGGGCGTTGAACACGCCGCCGAGTTCGACGGCGATGTAGCCGCTGCCGGCAATGAGGACGCGCTGCGGACGCTCCTCGAGCGCAAAAAAGCCGTCCGAAACGATGCCGTAACCGGCGCCCGGGATGTCGGGAACCATCGGCCGGCCTCCCGTGGCGATTGCGATTCGGTCCGCGCGGTAGTGCTGGTCGCCGACGGCGAGGGTATGCGGATCCACGAAGTGGGCGGCTCCCTGGATGTACCCGACACCGCGCCGGTCGAGGTTCTTCTCGTAAATGCCGTTGAGGCGCGTGACATAAGCGTCGCGCCGCGCCTTCAGGGAGGCCCAGTCGTGCCCGCGTACGTCGACACCGAAACCGTAGTCGGCGGCATGCTCGAGATGATGTTGCATCTCGGCGGCGGACCACATCACTTTCTTGGGTACGCAGCCGACATTGACGCAGGTGCCGCCCAGCGGCCCGTACTCGATCACGCCCGCGCGCGCGCCGTATTCCGCGGCGCGTTGGGCGTGCGCAAGCCCGCCGCTGCCGCCGCCGATTACCAACAGATCGTATTCCTCAGCCAAATCCTTACTCCTTCCGGTGCCGTGCTAACATCCTGCGCCGGAACAGGATATCAGCAACGTCAATGAGCAACCCACTTCTGGACACTTCGTCACTGCCGCGCTTTGCGGAGATTGCACCCGAGCACGTGCTTCCGGCGCTCGAGCATCTCATCGCCGCTCACCGCAGCAAGCTCGGCGAGCTGCTCGACGATGCCGCCGACCCCGACTTCGATTCGCTCGTGCTGCCCCTCGAAGAGATGGAGCACGAGCTCGCGCGCGTCTGGTCGCCGGTCAGCCACCTGCAAGGCGTACTCGGCTCGCCGGCGTGGCGGGAAGTCTACAACGCCGCGCTGCCGATACTGACCGAGTACGGCACCGAATTGTCACAGAACGCCCGCCTGCAACGGGCGTATGCCCGGGTCGAAAGCCGCCTGCCCGCGGACACCACCGAGGCACGCCGCAACACCGTCGCCCATGCCCTGCGGGATTTCCGCCTGGCGGGCGTGGATCTCCCCGACCGGCAAAAGAAGCGCTTCCGGGAGATCATGCAATCGCTCGCGGCGATACAGGCCGATTTCGACCACAACATCCAGGACGCCTCGGACACCTGGGCGCTGCCGATTGACGACGCCGCCGAACTCGACGGGTTATCGCCGCAGGTGCGGCGGCGCGCCGCCGCGGAGGCCGAGAAACGCGGCCGTGACGGCTGGCTGCTGACCCTCGATTTCCCGACCTATCACGCCGTCATGACGCACGCCGAGAATCGCGGGCTGCGCGAGACCTTCTATCACGGCTGGGTGACCCGCGCCTCGGACCAGGGCGCAAACGCCGAGTGGGACAACAGCGACAATATCGAGAAGATCCTGGCGCTGCGCCACGAGGCGGCGCAGCTCGTCGGTTTCGACAGCTACGCGGATTATTCGCTCGCCACCAAGATGGCGGAATCGTCCGCACAGGTCATCGGCTTCCTGCGCGACCTCGCGGTGCGTTCGCGGCCGGCGGCCGAAGCCGAACTGGCGGAGCTGCGCGAGTTTGCGGGCATGACCGTGGAGCCCTGGGACCTTTCCTTCCTGCTGGAAAAGCTCAAGCAGCAAAAATTTTCCATCTCGAACGAGGTCCTGCGGCAGTATTTTCCGGCCGACACCGTGATGAGCGGTCTCTTCGAACTCGCCAGCCGGCTCTATGGCGTCAGTTTTTTGCGCGACCCCGATGTCATAACGTGGCACGAGGACGCACTTTACTACCGGGTGCGCAACCTGGATGGCGAGGAGGTGGGCGGCTTCTACACCGACCTGTTCGCGCGCAGCGGCAAGCGCACGGGCGCGTGGGTGGACGACTGCGTCAACCGCAAGAACCTGAATGGCTCGATGGCGCACCCTGTCGGTTTCCTCGTCTGCAATTTTTCGCCGCCGGACGAAAGCGGGCGCTCACTGCTTGCTCATGACGACGTGGTAACCGTGTTTCACGAGTTCGGCCACATGCTGCACCACCTGCTCACACGAATCGACTACCCGAGCATCGCGGGTATCAACGGCGTGCCGTGGGATGCGGTCGAACTGCCCAGCCAGTTTATGGAGAACTTTGCGTGGAGCTACGAGGTGCTCGAACGCTGTTCGGCGCACGCCGAAACCGGAGCGCCGTTGCCGAGGGATGTTTACGAGCGCCTTGAGTAGAGCCGCCATACCGGGGCCGCGCTCGCGATGATGCGGCAGATCGAGTTCGGGCTGTTCGACATGCGCCTGCACGCGGAGTACGACCCCGCGGCGCCGGGCAACGTGCTGGCGACGCTCGGGGAGGTGCGCGACGAGACCT
>DATHRM010000012.1:0-22364 GCA_035465295.1 Woeseiaceae bacterium
TAGTGTGAATCGCGTCACTGTGCAACCGCGCCGATCGCCGCATAGTTCAGCCAGACGGACATGATCAATAACTGGCTCAGCTCTCTTCGCCAATTCGGCCTCCTCGTTCGCGAGATCTATTTCGCGCCCGGCGACTTCGTACTGTCGAAATTCGCCGAACTCGCGCCGCTGACCGCCGCAAACTGGGGTGTCACCGGCAACGGCGATTCGCTCATGGCGGCTGCCGTTATCTCGGGTATCTTCTGGTTGCTGATGTCGCTCGTCGCGTGGCGGCTGTACCGTTACGGCCGGAGCCTCGTGCGAAATCTCGTGGCCCTCATGCATACGGCCTGGTACCGAATCCGGGAGGCGGCGGGAAGCCTCAAGACCCTGATCGTGTGCAGGCTCCGCGAGTTCGTCCCGAGCCGCCGCGATGACGGCATCGACGCGGTGCCCGAAATCGACTTCGACGATCTCGACCTCGCCGTGCTGCGCTCCGCCGCCGCGCGCGGACCCGGCCTCGCGATGTCCGCGCCGGAGATTGCGGAGAAGTTCAAGCTGCGCCCGTCCGAGGTCCAGCGCAGCATCGACAAGCTGCGCCGCAACCGGATGCTGGACACCGTCATCGGGTCGACGGACGGTTACGGCAACTTCCGCCTGTCGCCATCGGGCGCGACGTTCGTTGCGATGTGGCAGCGCCAGCACGAAATCTGACGGCGTCTACTTGATGTAGCCGGGCCGCTCAGCCCACAATCCCCGTTCCGCAACAACGCGTCCACCTACGAGACTCATGGCAGGCTGGCTGTTCCTGTTCGTTTCCCTTGCCGGCACGGCGATCGTCATCAACGCGGCGAGGCCAATGCGGGGCCCGCTGTCGCTCGTGCCGAGCTGGCTGCTCGCGTTTCTCACCCTGGATCTCGCGCTCTTCCACATCGGCATGGCGCTCGCGATTGCCGGCGGATTTGCGTTGTTCGGCGCGCTCGATTCATGGCCCGGCAAGCTGGCGCTGCTGCTGACGCTCGCATCCAGCGCGACGCTGTTCGTACTCTGGCTGCCGAGCCTGCGCGCCGCGCCCGCCATGGACGCCGTCGCCGAGGAACTCGAACTCGACGAGGTCGAGCGCATACCGAGGCGCCTGCTGCTGAGGCCGATCCCCCGTGTGCGGGAAGGGGTATCGGTGCTTCGCGACGTGCCGTTTGCGCGGCGTGACGGCCGCGTTCTCGCCATGGACGTCTACCGGGGCTCCGGCCACAGCGGCAAGCGGCCCGGGCTCGTGTTCCTGCACGGCGGCGGCTGGTGCCTCGGCGACAAGCGCGACCAGGGGCTGCCGTTGTGCAACCACCTCGCCACGCTCGGCTGGGTCTGCGCCAACGCCAATTACAGGCTGAGCCCGAGCGCGACCTATCCCGACCATGTCGACGACGCGCAGAGCGCCGTCGACTTCCTGCGCGAACACAGCGACGACTACGGCGTTGACCCGGACTTCATCGCCATCGCCGGTAATTCGGCCGGCGCCCACATTGCCGCGATGACCGCGCTCACCGGCGACTCGGTGCAGGCCATCGTTACCTTCTACGGCGTGTACGACCTCACGAACCGGCTCGGCGTGCACGGCTCCGCATTCCTGGATCGGCTGATCGGGCCCTACGTGATCAAGGCCTTCTTCGACACGGAACCCGAACGATTCCATGCCGCGTCGCCGATGGACCACGTCGGCCGCGCGTCGATCCCGTGGCTCATCCTGCAGGGCGATCGCGACAGCCTGACGCCCGTGCCCGAAGCGCGCGAATTCGCGCGCCGGCTCCGCGAACATTCGAAGCACACCGTGGGCTATGCCGAAATGCCCGGCGCCCAGCACGCATTCGACATCTACAACTCGCTGAGGACGTTTGCCGCGGTCGAGCTCGCCGCGCGTTTCCTGGTAACGGTGTACCGCTCGACGGCGACCCGCGCCGCGGCCGACAACGCGTCGAACGATTCGCGCAGGCATTCGTAGTAGAACGCGGGATCGGGCATCATCCGCCGGTCGCAGACCGGCGCGATCGTCACCTTGCCGTCGTAGATCGTCGCCGTATGGTTCAGCCCGAGGTTGTCCATGAGCGCGCCCATGCTCGTATAGCCGACGAGCCTCGCGCCGCATAAAAAGAGCGGCCGCGACGGCCCATGGTGCACCGAGATGACGGTGTTGTGGTTGTCGCGGTAGCGCCTGCCCGGCCCCGCTTCCGCGCCGATGGCGCGGGCGGCGAGGGTCATCGCCGCCGACGGCAGCACGTCCTGCATCTCGGCGAGTTCCTGCGCGCCGACCGGTTTCTGCGCCCGCGCTTCCTGCATGTCCTCGCGCACCATCGCGAGCCGCTCGAGCGGGTCTTCGACGTTTGTCATCAACCGGATGCGAATGAGCTGCACGCGATGGCCGGGTACGCCGTCGTCATCCCGGCGGTGCACGTGCAGCGGTACGAGTGCATACAAGGACCGCGCAGGCAGTTCGTTCTTGTCGGCGAGGTAGCGCTGCAACGCGCCGCCGCACACCGAGAAATCACGTCGTTCAGCGTCGCATCCGGCAGCGCCGAGTTGATGACATCCAGTTCGCTCGTGTCGAACGTAAACGGCGCAAGTACGCGATGCGGCGATACGCGGTCGTCGAAGCGCGTCTTCGGCGCGCGCGCCTGGTCGAAATGCAGCACGTCGTCCGGCCTGACCGGGTTCGCGCCGATGCCCGGGATCCTGTCGAACAGTGACTGCCCGGTCTGGATCAGCTTGATCGTGTTGTTGAACCAGGCGAGCGCGAGCAACTGCGCGGTGCCGGGCTCCTTCTCGGAGAACCAGCGCCGCCGCGTCTCTTCCGGCTCGGGCGCGGCTTCGAGGTCGTGCAGCGCGACCGTGAAGTCGTCTTCGGTCACGTCGTCCAGCGCCACGTGATGAACCTTGACCAGCACGGCGAAGGCGCCTTCCGGCAGCCACGAGATATTGTCGAGGCCGTCGATGACGTACATCTCCCAGACCGGGCGATGCATATCCACCGGTCGCGCATGCAGTCGCGAGGCGAGGATGCAGAACTGCCGCCAGTCGCCCGGTTTCGGCAGCGCTATGTGGCGCACGTGAAACTCGAGGTCGAAATGCTCGTCGTGGATCCAGTACGGGTAGTCGACGTTGAGGGGAACCTGGACGAGCCGCTGGCGGAAGATTCGCGACGTGCCGATCCGGTCGCGAACGTGGTCGAGGATGCGCTGGAAGTCCAGGCCATCCCCGGGGACCGACGACGGGTCGTACAGGTAAACGGTCGACAGGTGCTGGTGACGTCCCGGCTTGTCGGAAAACAGGAAAAATGCATCGGAACCGCTAAGCTGGCGCATCGTTGCCTCTGGCGTTCAGCAACTCGCGGCTCGAGTGCGTCGCGATAATGGTGCCGTCGAAATCGAAGAACGCAGCTGTCGACTTGCCGCGCATGCCCGCGGCAATTTCCCGGGTAAAGTGCTCGTAGGGCTCCACTGGGCCGTCTCCGTGTGCCGCCGCGGCGGCCGTTACGGCTGCGACTTTACGATGAAGCAAACGAAATGTGCGTTCAATACGTACTGTCCCTGCCTCAGCAGGGGATTGCCGCGGCGTAAAATACCCGTGTGAACGAGCGTCTGACGGCGAAACCACCCGCACTTGGCTACGCGATCGCGGAATTGCCGCGCGCCCTGTTCGAACTGGTGTGCCTGCTGCCGGCCCACCTGTTCCTGAAGCGCGCGCCGCGTGGCGACGGGCACCCCGTGATCACGCTCCCCGGCTACCGCAGCGACGACACGGCCATGCTCGCGCTGCGCCGCTATCTCGCCCGCTGGGGCTACACGCCCTACCCCTGGGGCCTCGGCGCCAACCTCGGCATCGGCTACCAGCGCATCGACTACGAGAAGCGCATGCTCGAAAAACTCGAGAGCATCGTCGAGAAGCACGGCGAGCCCGCGACGCTGATCGGCTGGAGCCAGGGCGGCGTCATCGCGCGCGAGGTCACCAAGCAGAGGCCGGAACTCGTACGCCAGGTCATCGTGCTCGGCAGCCCGCTGGCCGACGCACCGGAGGCCACGACGCTGTTCCGGATCTTCCGCCGCACGTCGGCCGAGGAAATCACCAACGAACTGATGAGCATGATGCGCGAGGTCGCGTCGCCGCTGCCGAACGTGCGCTGCATCTGCATCTACAGCAACTCGGACGGCATCGTGTCGGCCGACATCGCGCAGGACCTGGTGTCGCCGAACGTCGAGAACATACGGGTGACGTCGAGCCACCTCGGCATGGCCGTCAACCCGGTGGTGCTGTTCATCATTGCCGATCGCCTGTCGCAGCCCGAAGACGACTGGAAACCTTTCAACACGTACACGCTGGACCGCCTGCTGGGCTGGTCCCGCTAACCGGACAAGCCGATGCTCAAACAACTCTCAGGAATAGACTCGCTTTTTCTCTTTACCGAAAACCACCGCGCGCCGCTGGAGGTCGGCTGCCTGCAGATCTACGACCCGGCCACTGCGCCGGCAGGCACGGTTCGCTTCAAGGAAATCCTCGCCACGTTCCAGCAGCGCCTCGACCGGGTAGACCTGTTCCGGCAGAAACTGGTGGAAGTGCCGTTCTCGCTCGATTACCCGTACTGGATCGAGGACGGCGATTTCGATCTCGAGTATCACGTGCGTCACATCTCGCTGCCGAAGCCCGGCGACTGGGAACAGCTCATGGCGCAGGTCGCGCGGCTGCAGGCCAGGCAGCTCGATCATTCCCGGCCGCTGTGGATGGCGCACGTCATAGAGGGCCTCGAGGACATTCCGGGCGTGCCGGCCGGCGCATTCGCGGTGTTCATGAAGTTTCACCACGCCGCGATCGACGGCGCCACCGGCCAGGACGTGCAGGCGATGATGCACGACCGGGAGCCCCTGCAGGCCGACGCCTCGTCCTACCGGCCGTCGATCGGCCCGGGCGAGGAGGACGAAAAGCCGGGCGCCTGGAGCCTGCTCGCGCGGGCGCCGTTCAACACCGCGCTGCGTTCGACGAAGCTGGGCCTCGGCCTGCTCTTCGCCCTGCCCGGGGCCCTCAGAGTCGGGCTGTCACGAAACAGGACCCCGAAGACGCCCGTGCCGGACACGGTCTTCAACCCGGCGCGCGTGTCGCCGAACCGCGTGATCGGCGCCCGATTCTTCGACCTCGAGGACTTCCGCGCGATCCGCGCGACGTGCAGGGGCGCCACCGTCAATGACGTAGCGTTGACGGTCATCGCCGGGGCACTGCGCTACTACCTCGAAGCGAGGGAGAGCCTGCCCGACGAGCCGCTGGTGGCCGGGTGCCCGATCAACGTCGGCAGCCGTGCGGACGCCGCGGAGGGCCGGGCGAACCTGCTCAGCATCATGACGCCGCCGCTGCACACCGATATCCGCGACCCGGTCGAGCGACTGCGCGCGACGTGCGACGACACGCTGGGCGCCAAGTCCACGACCGCCGCGCTCGGCAAGACGACGCTGACCCGCATCCCGATGAACCTCCCGGCGCCGGTGGCGAAGAGCCTGTATCCGCTGCTGGTGACGCTCAGCGTGCAGTCGCGCACGCTGCTCTTCAATACACTGATCAGTAACGTCGCCATCGACGGCGGCCCGCTGTACTTCGCGGGCGCAAAACTCGTGAAGGTCCTGGCGACCGCGCCGCCGTTCGACCAGTGGGCGGTCTTCCACACGGTGGTCTCGTTCGGCGGCGAGATGTCCATCGCCTTCACGGCGTGCCGCGAGACGTTGCCGGACGCGGCGTTTTACGCGGAGTGCATCGAAGCCTCGTTCCATGAACTTAAGACCGCGGCCCTGGGCGAGCCGAAGGTCCGGCCGCTGGCGGCGGCTCGATAAGGATCAGGCGATATATTCGTCGATCGAGCTCTCGATCGCCGAGCGGATGGGCTCGCGCAGCATCATCATCGCGAGGCCGATGTGAACGTGCACTTCGACGGTGTCGTCGGAGACGAGGATGCGGCCGGAGACGCCCTTGCCGCGCACGCGCAGGTGGTCGCCCTCCCACCGGGAGGTAAGCCCGAGCTTGCCGCCGAGCTCGTCGGCGACCTGGTCGACGCGCCGCCGGGCCTCCTCGGCGCCGAGAGAATGCTGGCGTTTGATTTTCAATGTGCGCCCATGTTTTACCCCGGGTCGCGGTTCGGGAACCGCTCCTACAGGCTTGCCGGCATCGCGATCTGCGGAAGACTGTAAATTAGCAGCTTCCCTCCCGGCATCACAACGAAAAAAGGGGTGGGCCGCATCGCGGCCCACCCCCAACTCGAAGCCCGCTTACCGGTACAGCCTGCGACGCAGGAATACGAGCAACGTCAGCAGGAACGGCAGCCCGGTCGTGCCGCCGCCGCCCGAACCGCCGTCCGCGCCCGTCGAGTCGGCCAGCAGCGGGTTCGTGCCGAGCACGTTGACTTCTTCGCCGTCCGACTTGCCGTCATCGTCCGTATCCGGGTCCTTCGGGTCGGTGCCGTGTTCGCGTTCGTCACCATCGTCGAGACCGTCGTCGTCGGTGTCGTTGTCGAGCGGATCGGTGCCGTCTTCGTGCTCGTCACCGTCATTGACGCCGTCGTCGTCGCTGTCGTCGTCGCGCGGATCGGTACCGTCCTCGCGTTCGTCGTCGTCGCTGCGGCCGTCGTTGTCGTCGTCGTCATCGTCGTCGTCGGGGATGCCGTCGTTGTCGTCGTCGGGGTCGTCCTCGTCCCGGATGCCGTCGTCGTCGAAGTCGTCGTCGCGGCCGGCGAGGAAGCCGGCAATGGCGTCGATGTCCGAGCGCGGCATGCAGGCCAGGTAGTTCATCTCGTCTTCATCGAAGATGGCCTCCCAGGTCTCGTCCGCCGACTCGCCGTGCACGTCTTCGCCGGTGCGGCCGCCGGAGCCGTTATTGCCGTGGCAGCCGGCGCACGTCGCCACGTAGCGCTGCTCGCCACTGGCATCGCTCGAGTTCAGGTACTCGGCGATCATCCCGATTTCGGCGTCCGTCAGGCCCTGCAGGAACTGCATGGCCGGAACGCCGTTCGGGAACACGCTGGTGCCGAAAATCGAGCCCGCGATGTTGCAGCTGCGTGCGCCGCCGACCCGCCTCAGCCCCAGCAGCGAGTCGTCGACCGCCGGGCCGTCCCAGGGATCATCGGCATGGCATAGCGCGCAGTTGGCGTCGTAAAGCGCCTTGCCGTCGGGTTGGCCGGCGACGAGATCGACGACGTCGACTCTCGTGGTCGCCGCGGCGCTCGGCAATTCGCCGTCGTTGACGACGAGGCTCACCTCGTAGATGCCCGGGTTCGCGTAACTGTGCGTCGGCGTCGCGCCGGTGCCGGCCGAACCGTCGCCGAAGTCCCAGGCGTAGGTGAGTACGTCACCGTCGGGATCGCTGGACGCGCTGCCGTCGAAGCGGACTTCCACCCCGGGTGCGCCGCTGTACGGGCCGCCCGGATCGGCAACCGGCGCCCGGTTCGCCGGCGGGACCGCGATATCGGCGGTCGTGGAGACAGGATCACTCTGCAGCGAGCCGTCGCTGACCGTCAGCGTTACCGTGTAGTTTCCGGCAGCCGTGTAGGCATGTTCCGGACTGACGCCGCTGCCCGTCGAGCCATCGCCAAAGTTCCAGCTGTACTCCAGTGCATCGCCGTTCGGGTCTGCCGATGCAGAGCCGTCGAAGACGATCGTCTGCCCGGGCTCGCCCGAGTACGGGCCGCCCGGATCGGCGATCGGCGCGATATTGGCGGGGGGCGCCGAGATCGCGGCCGAGGTTACGGACGGTTCGCTGTCGGCCTGGCCATCGTTAACGACCAGCCTGACCTCGTAATTGCCGGCTGTCGAATAGGTATGTGTCGGCATCATTACGGAGGCCGTATTGCCGTCGCCGAAATCCCAGGCGAAGCTGATTGCGTCGCCGTCCGGATCGCTCGATCCCGAGCCGTCGAACTGGATCAGGGTCGTGCCGGCCTCACCCGAGTACGGGCCGCCGGCATCGGCGAGCGGCGGATTGTTTGCGGGCGCCGCTGGTTCCGGGTCGAGAGGCACGTTCGGCGGGGTGCCCGCGGAGTTCGTGCAGCCGGCGCTCTGGCTGTCGTCGCACCAGCCCGGCTGGGTGTTCGCCTCGATTTCGACGATGTTCGAATTGCCTTCACCGTCGGAATCCAGGCTCTCGATCGCCGCCAGCACGGCAGCAAAATTGACCCCCGTACAGGCCGGGCCCGCGCCGGAGGCGCCGTTCGACCGCAGGTCGCTGCCATACATGTTGAAGTTTCCGCCGCCGCCGGACGACTGGTGGCAGGTCTGGCAGCCGCCGTTGTCTTCGGTCGTGGAATTCGGGTAGGTCGCTGCGAAGACGTCCGTGCAGCTCGGCCATGCGTACGCATCGTGAGATGCCAATAGCGCAACCGCCAGCACCACCGGTACCGGCAAGATTCTATTCCCTCTGCTCATGTCAATGTCCTTTTGCCGGTAGCCCGGCTATCGTCGTTTATGTGCCCAAGCACGACTATTTTTGGAATCGCTCAGGTCTTTACACGGGCTCGCGGCCGCGAGGGTTCCCGGATCGGCAGAGAAAACAGGTAGGTATATGTACGGACGCCCCGGCAGGCAGCAGGGCCGGAGGAAATCGGCCGGCGGACGGGAAATCCGCCGGCCTCGGTGGCGGTTACTGCCTGACGGGGCAGGTGCTGATGCCGAGCAGCGAGTAGACCGGGCAGTTGCCGAGCAGGCCGGTTACGAGCGGCACCACGCCGATCCAGCCCCAGGGGGTCTCGGGACCGACAAATACCAGGCTGACAAGCGCAGCGCCGGCGACGACGCGCAATACACGATCGATCGTACCTTCGTTCTTGAATGCCATGATGATTCTCCTTGTTCGCTCAATACGAGGTTTCGAATACGGTCTCGATATTGAGCCAGGAGCCGCCCGGCGTCAGTGACTCAGTCACCGAGGGCGCGTCCGGCCATCGCTTGCAAACCCGCGCGGTCGGTCAGCGACACCTGGCCGCGGCCAAGGCTCACCCATCCCTCGCTTTCGAATCGCTTGAGATGCCGGGAAACGACCTCGCGCGCCGTGCCGAGCTCGACCGCGATGTCCTGGTGCGTGACCTTTGCAACGCCATCCCTCTCCAGGTCGAGGAGCAGGACGGCGAGCCTGATTTCGACGGCCGTAAACGTGATCTCTTCGAACTTTTGTATAACGCTCGCCAGGCGCGTCGAAAACCCGTCGAAGACGAAGCGGCGGAACCACTGCGAACTCTCGAGCGCCGACTGGAAGCTGGACGCCGGTATGGCAAGCGCTTCGACATCGGACTCGGCAATTGCCTCGGCCGGGTAATTCTCGTCGCTGAGGAGACACGACGTCGTCAGGATGCAGGAGCCGCCGGAGCCGATGCGATAAAGGGTGACTTCGCGCCCGTTCGCCGCCGTGAGCTGCACCCGCACTTCGCCATCGAGCAGTACCAGGAAGGCCTGGCACAGGTCGCCCGCGTGAAACACGAAGCGGTCGTGATCGAGACTCACTATCCGGGCGTTTTCGAGGAGCCGGTCCAGCACCGCGTCGTCCGCATCCGCCAGCCCGGGCACGACTGTCGCCAGCCGGCTCTTGAGATTAGACTTGTCATTCCCGCGAGCAACCACCACGAGCACCTTCGATAATGGATCTGAAAGTTTTTTTCGTCGTCTTCGGAACTGTATTCCTGGCCGAACTGGGTGACAAGACGCAGCTGGCAACCGTCCTGTTCGCAAGCAAACCCGAAGTCAGCCTGGCTACCGTCTTCGTGGGCGCCTCGCTCGCGCTGATATTTTCATCGCTGCTCGCGGTCGCCGCCGGCTCCGTGATATCGCAGTACGTCGACCCTCGCTACCTGTCCTATATCGCCGGCGCAGGATTTATCGTCATCGGCATCTGGACGATCGCTCAGGCGGCGTAGTCTTCTTCAATCCGACGTGTGCCAGGCAATGTGGTAAAGCGCATAGCCCGGCAAAACCGGTCTCGAGAGTGCCATACCGATTATTTCGCCGCTTACATTCGCGAGTACCGGGTACGCGGCGTCGGTCAACGGATCGACAATCTCGCCGAGAACCTGCCCTTTCGTGACGACCTCGCCCAGCCCGCTGGAGGGGAAGAAAAAGCCGCCGTTGTCCCTGGGTGCCCGAATCCACCGCGAGCGCTCGTAGACTCTCGACTCCGGGATCTCGTGCTGCGGCCGGTCCGACATGCCGAGATAGGCCATCAGGTTACCGATGCCTTCCACACCGTGCATGATCTCGTCCGGCTCGAAGCGATGCGGCGCACCGGCCTCGTAGATGATGGCCGGTATCCCGGCTTTTGCCGCCTCTCGCCGCAGGCTGCCGTTCGGCCCCTTGCCGGCAATGACGATTCCGATGCCGAAGTGGATTGCGAGCGCCTCGATATCGGGGTCCGCGATATCGGCGCGAACCTGCGGCAGGTTGGTGCGCTCGTTGGACGCGGTATGCAGGTCGACGAGGGCGTCACAATGCACCAGCACCTCCGTGAAGACCCGGTGAGCAATCAGCCTCGCCACGCTGCCACCGGTGCTACCCGGGAACGCCCTGTTCAGGTCGCGGCGGTCGGACAGGTAACGGTTGCCTGAGCGCACTCCCTCCGCATTGATCGCGGGCAGCACGATGACCGTGCCTCGCAAGGATCCGGCATCGATGCCCGAGAAAGCGCGCCGTGCGATCTCCACGCCGTTCAGTTCATCGCCGTGCACGCCGGCGGTAATGCACAGCGCCGGCCCCGGTGTTGCACCCCTGGCGACGAACACGGGCATGTTCAGGTAGGACGCTTCGAAGGTCCTGTCCGGAACGGCCGCAAACCGCTGGTTCGTGCCGGCGTGGATTTCCCGGCCGAGCAATTCGATGGCGCCCCACTCATCTGCGGACGCCGCAGTCGCGGCCAATGCGATACACAGCGCGGTGCCGAGTCGCACCAGGACGCCGCGGGCGGGCGTTGCTGGACCGGGCCGGGTTCGGTTCGAATTGCTCATCTCGATTTACACCTCGAAGTCGATAAAGCCGGGGAAGGCGATTCTGCGTCAGTCGAAGCGGCTCAACCAGCTTTCCCGCCGCAGGCGCTGCATTTGCCCGAGTATCCAGGCCTGCCGCTCGCGCACATACGCCGACGGCGCGTCCACGCTCAGGCGCGTCGGGCTCGGGAGTACGGCCGCCAGCAGCGCGGCCTCGGCATCGTAGAGCTGCCGCGGCGGCTTGCCGAAATAGTAGCGGCTCGCGGCGGCGACGCCGTAGATACCGGCGCCGAACTCGGCGATGTTGAGGTAGATCTCGAGAATCCTCCGCTTCGGCAGGCAGGTCTCCAGCAACAACGTGAAATACGCCTCGAGCCCCTTGCGAACGAAACTTCGCCCCGGCCAGAGATACAGGTTTTTCGCAACCTGTTGCGAGATCGTCGATGCGCCGCGCAGCCGTTCGCCGTCCCGCGCCTGTTCGATCGAATCGCGGATGGAGTCGAGGTCGAGCCCGAAATGCTCGCCGAAACGCTGGTCCTCGGCGGCAACGACCGCGAGCACCGCGGCGGTGCCCAGCCGGTCCCACGCCTGCCATTCGTGAAGCAGCGGGTCGCGGCCACTGTCGTCCTGGAGCATGAACGCGGTGGTTGGCGGATCGAACCAGCGCAGCGGCAGGGTCAGGGCCACGCCCAGCGCAAGGAATGCGACAAGCGCGAGTACACCGCGGATTGCCCAGCGCCGCATCCTGGCCGAACGCCGGGTTTTGCGCCGGCCTATTCCCACATTACGGGAACGTCCTCCCGTTCCGCCGCTTCGAGCATGTCGATCAGCGGCAGTGCCCGGTTGTGCAGGCTGACGGGACGCTCCTCGCCCTCTTCCTCGTCGTGCTGCGGCTGGTCCTCGAGCGCGGCGTCGGCATCGGCTATGCCTTTGCGCAGCAATGCGAGCGCCTGCGGAATATCCTCGGGACTGATAGCGCTCGGCACCGTGCCGCGCCGTCCCATCATCTTCAGGAGTTTCAGCCCCACCTCGCCGAACATCGTGATGTCGGGATAGGCAGCGGTGGTCTTGAACTTGATCAGCATGGGTTTCTTCCTTTTTCTTCAGAATCGCCAGACGACGCCGAGCGACGGTACGAGCGGCAGCCAGTTCGATTGACGGCCGTGCAACGAACCGTCAGGCAGCAACGAGTACTCGGTGCAACAGGGGTTCGCCCGGTCATACAGGTTGGTAACCTCGAGGAACGCGGTCAGGTCGCCGCGCGCCAGGTCGAATTCCCGGCTTACCCGCACATCGACTGAGTGAAAAACAGAGTAACGCGAATCGTTTCTTTCCGATACATCGAGAACCAGAACGTCGCCGCCCGGTCCCGTCACGACCTCGCCGGTCATCGAGGTCCTGGGCCAGCCGGTGTGCACTTCCCCGGCCGCGCTGAAATTCCACGGCCCCCACCGCCAGCTCATGCCGCCTTTGACGGTATGCGTCTGGTCCCAGCCGCGCTTGACGTCGCCCCCGGCCGTGGCATCTTCCACTTCCGACCACGCGTAACTGATCCACCAGAGCACGTCTTCGACGGACGATCCCTGGTTCAGCGTGATTTCCGCGCCGATCGCCTCCGCGCCGTTTGCGTCGACCCGCACACGATCGAACTGCAGCTCCGGCAACAGCGTCAGCGCATTGAAGCTGTTCTCGAAGCGCGGCCGCAGCGAGCGAAAGCTCTTCCGGTAAACCGACACGCTGGCATTGATGCCCGATCGAAACCCGTGCCGGAGGTTCAGGACGAAGTGCTCGGCATGCTGGGCCGGAAAGAAATCGGCGACACCGTCGCTGACCTGCAGTTCGTTGATCTCCTGGGCCTGGTAATACTGCCCCCAGCCCAGGCGTATCTCCGTGCTGTCGCCGGGCTGGTAGAGAATGCCGGCGCGCGGGCTGTACTGCTTGTCGTCCTCGGACGTCGTGTAATTCTGCTGGTCCCAGCGCAGCCCGAGGTCGATCGTCCATACGTCCGAGAATCGCCAGCGCAGCTCGGCGTAGGCGGCGTACTGCGCCCCGGCCGGGTCGAGATCGAAATCGACATTCGTCGACGGCCGGTTGTCGAGAATGCCGTCGAACGGCGCTGCGACCGTCTGCGCGGATGTGAACCGGTACTCGGCATCGAGGTCCTTCAGGTCGATACCGAAGCGCAGCATCCGGTTCGGCGACATCACCCAGCTCCAGTCCTGGCGAAATTCCAGCGCAAGGAATTTCCGGCCTTCGTCGAGCGTGCCCGAGACGATGCCCGGCAGGTCGAGGCTGCCATCGCGGGTATCCGATATGTCGCTCGCCGCCGCGATCGTCTCGCTGCTCAGGACCTCGTTCCACTCAGCCTCCCACTTCAGCCAGAAGACGTGATTCCTGTATTGTGCCGCCGCCTGCTCGCCGCGATCGGCATCCGCCAGTGCGAGCTTGTCGTCCGACACGAGGAAACTGGCGCTGATCGCCGCTCGCGGCCCGAACGCCCAGCCGACGTGCCCGAGGAAGTCACGGTAATCCGGGCTGCCGAAATCCGGATCGACAATATCGACGATCAGGTCCAGGTTGCCGCGCCGCGCCGACAGCAGCCAGTCACCCTGCTGCTCGCGGCCGAAGTTGCCGAGCGAAACGATGGAGGCATTGAAAAAACTCAACCCGAGTTCCGTCTCCACGGGCTTTTCCGGTTCGCGAAGCTCGATGCTCAGCACGCCGCTCATCCGGTCGCCGTGGTGCGCCGGATAAGCCCCGGTATAAAAGTCCATGCCGCCGATTGCGCCCGAGTTCACGATCGTCGCGATCGCCTGGAAGTCCTTGAGGTGATAGGGCTCGTAGAGCCGCAGACCGTCGAGCAGGAACAGCACCTCGTTGACCTCGCCGCCGCGGATGTGGTTTCGCGAAGAGACGCCGCCATTCGCCGTTCCCGGCAGCCGGTTGGTCAGCCGAACGGCCTCTTCGGCGGCGGTCGGAATCCGGGTGGCCAGCTCGCGGTCGAGATAAGTGTGGGTCAGGGGCGGCGAATAATCGAGCCGGTGCAGGCTCGACGTCACGATAATTTCCGGTATCGCCACGTCCGCAGGCTCGGCAGCCTGCGCGGCGGCCTCCACCTCCGGCGGCAGTCGCACCACGAGCAGGCTCTCGGCCGGCCCGGGCGTCACGGTCAGCCCGTAGGCATGCAGCAACGCGGCCAGCCCGTCCGCCGATACGTCACCGGGCGGCTCGCTCGTCAGCCGCATGTCCGCGGCAACGAGGTCGCTCGTGTAGATGATTCGTGACCCGCGGGCGTTCAGGAAATCGAGATAGTCGGAGAGGGTCCTGCCTTGCCAGGTGACGTCCGCCGCGGCCAGCCGGAAAACAGTAACGAGGGCCAGCGCCGCAAAGCAGGAGGTTGCAGACCGCATGCTGCGATCTTAGTGCAAGCATGGCGGGCTGCCAACGCGCGTTAGCGCTCGATGATGATCCTGTCCGCCTGTATGCGATAGCGGAAATTCGTCGTTGCAAGCACCGATTCAACGGCCTCCATCGGCTCGAAATCCGCCACCGAACCGTGCAGGTCGGTCCGCATCGCGGACAGGCGCAGCTCGTTGTCTTCGAATTCCAGCTCGCGGCCGGTTTCGCGCGCCGCCCAGCGGAGGAAGTCCAGCAGGGACTTGTTCTCGATGTCGAAAACCGGTGCGAGCGATGCCGTCCAGCTCCAGAAGGGGTCGTGAGGTTGCAGCGTGCGGACGGTCGCTTCGTCGTCTGCACCCAGCTGCAGCCGCTCACCGGCCACGGCAACGTACTCGCTCGCGCCCCGGGTTATATCGACGCGGCCCTCGCGCACGGCCACGTCCAGGCTGTCGCTGCCGATCTGCACGGCAAACTGCGTGCCCACGTCGGTCACGGAACCCATGGGCGTATCGATGACCAGCCCGCGGTCGCGGTACATGAAATCACCGGTATCGGCATAGACGCGGCCGGCGTCCAGCCTGAACTCGTCTTTTGCCACGAATGCGAGCGTCGTGTCCTGGTCGAGGCGTAACGACTCCGCATTGTTGATCACGACGCTGAGCCTCTCGCCGGCGCCGGTCTCGAGGACATCGCCCGCGTAAACCGTCTCGCCGATCGCGGGCAATGTCCCGGCACCGTCGGCGCCGGCCACCCTCGCGACGGTCCCGATCGCGATCCTGCCCGGCGCCGATGGCCGCGGCTGCAGCGTCACCGCCAGGGCCAGCACGACCATTGCGGCGAGCGCCGCGGGCAGCGCCCAGCGCCGGTAGCGCCGCCTGGCCGCGCCTCTCCGCCATTCCTTGCGGACGCGCCGGTAGACGCGCGCGCCATCCGGCGGCTGCGAGCTGGCCTGCCATTCGCGATGCACGCGGTCATAGACGCGCGCCGCGACGTCCTCGGGTACTGGCGCACGCGGGCCGGCGAGACGCAGCAAGCGCTCCATCGTCTCGTCATCGCGATCCGGTGAATGTCCCTGACTCGTTTTATCGTTCATGCCTGTCTTCTCGCGCTATGCGCTGTTGTCGTGCCGGGCGTCGTTCAGTCGACGACGAACCCGGGTTCGAAATCCCAGAGTGAGCGGAAGCCCTCCTTGAACGCGCTCCGCGCGCGGCTCAATACGGACTCGGCCGCCTTCTCGCCGATGCCCAGCCGTTCCGCAATTTCGGCAACGCTGTTGCCGTTGATGTACTTCATCTCCAGGGCGATCGCGTATTTCGCCGGCAGGTGCTCGAGCGTCGCCCGCACGAAACCGGCGATCTCCTCGCGCCGCTGCAGCGATTCGGGCCGGAAGTCGTCCCCGCCGATCGACTCGAGCGCGGCCTGTACCGCCGGATGGTCGTCGATCGGTATATCCGCGCGAAACTCCTCCCCGCGCTGCCGGTATACCGCGTACATTTCGTTGCGGCAGATCTGGCACAGCCAGGTGAACAGCAACGCCTCGCCCCGGTAATTGCCCATTTTCCTTACGACGATACACATCGTGCGCTGCACGATTTCCTCGGCGAGTTCGGGGTTGTTGTCGACGCGCGTCAGCGTGAACCGGAACAAACGCGGGAAGTACTCCTTGAAAAATTCGTCGAACGCGCCCTGGTCGCCGCCCGCCACGCGGCCGGCAAGCGATCGATCCTGCTCTATCTGGGGTCGTTCCTGGTTCACCGTGGAGTTCCGTGGCGGACTGTCCAACCCTTAGAGTCGAGTACGCCGAAAATCCTTCGCACCATGGTACTCCGCCACTCCCGGTGCGACCGAAGGATTTTCCATCGGCCCCCATCTAACGGGCTCAAATGCGGCAACAGGCCGTGTCCAGCCCCGGAGAACCGAGACATGCAGCAAACGGAATTGACCATACCGGCATCGCCGGTACCGCAGGGATGCGGAGGGACCGTCCGCAGTACATTTTCAGTCGTGGAACACGATTCGGAGGAACGCGCCTCGCTCGAAGCACGAATCCGGTCCGGGTTCGGGATGCATTTCGACGCGTGCATCGAGGGTTTCATGCCGCGCTTTGCGCATTACCGGCACGCGAGTGGCGCGACCGGGGTCATCGGCATACGGCGCGCCGCCGACGAGCCGCTTTTTCTCGAGAACTACCTGAGCACTCCCGTCGAGACCGTCATCAGGGACATTACCGGTACCTCCGTTGCGAGGGAACGCATCGCCGAGGTCGGCCAGTTCGTCGTCGACGACCGTGACATCGTGCCGAGCTTTTTCCGGGACCTCGTGCCCTTCCTCGTCCGCAACGATTTTGACTGGGTGTGCTTCACGGGCACCGACAGGATCAGGGCATTGCTCGCTCGTATCGGCTTTCGCGGGCTGCCGCTCGCCCGGGCGGAGGAGACGCGGGCCCGGAACTGCGGCGACCGCTGGGGCCGTTATTACGATTTCGACCCCGTCGTCATCCTCGGCAAGCTGGACGACCCTCGCGGCGGCTGGTGCACCGAAACGCGGGCCGTCGCGGCGGCTTGCTGATCATGTCCGGGATCCTCGCGGCATTGCGCAGGCGCGCGCAGGCAACGCCCGACCGAACGGCGCTCTGTGACGGCCGCGCCGAACTCGGCTACGGGGAACTCATGCGGCGGGTCGACAGGCTTGCAGGAACCTTGCAGGCACGTCGTTGCCGGGTTGCGGGACTCCTGGCGGATAACGGTATCGACTGGGTGATCGCGGACCTCGCCGCGCTGGAGAACGGGACGACGCTCGTCCCGCTGCCGCCGTATTTCAGCGAATCGCAGCTGCAGCACGTGATCGAAGCGAGCTCGATGGACACGGTGATCCTCGACCGTGCCTCGTACGAACGGTTCCCGTACGCCGGCGCGTTCGCACGCCTCGACGGCGACTTCGGGAACCTGTGCCTGGTACAGCAGCCCGCGGCCCTGGAATACGCCAGCCTGCCCGCCGATACCGCTGCCAAGATCACGTTCACGTCGGGCAGCACCGGGCACCCCAAAGGCGTGCGTCTTGCCGCGAGCACGCTCGACCAGGTGGCCCTGCGGCTGTGCGGTGCTCTCGCCGACATCGATATCGCGCGGCACCTTTGCGTCATGCCGCTTGCCACCTTGCTGGAGAACATCGCGGGCGTATACGTACCGCTGATGCTTGGAACGACCGTGCACGTCCCGTCCCTGGACGCGCTGGGGCTTTACGGTTCCAGCCGGATCGACGCCCGGCGTTTCAAACAGACAGTCGACGCCGTCGCCGCCGAGAGCCTGATCCTGCAGCCGCAGCTGTTGCGTGCACTGACCGCAGCGGCCGCTGCCGATCCCGGCGCAACGTCTCTGAAGTTCGTGGCGGTCGGCGGCGCCCGCGTTGCCGTCCCGGATTTATGCGATGCGGCAGCGGCCGGCATCCCCGCGTTCGAGGGCTACGGACTCTCGGAATGCGCCTCCGTCGTCGCGCTCAACCGCCCCGGCGCCGCGCGGCCGGGGAGCGTCGGCAAACCGCTCGACGGCGTTGACGTGAGCATCGGTCCGGACGGCGAAATTTTCGTCGCGCGCCAGTCCATGCTCGGCTACATGGGCGAGACCGAACGTGCAGGCGCGGTTATTGCGACGGGGGATCTCGGGCACATCGACGACGACGGCTTCCTTTACGTCACCGGGCGCAGGAAAAACGTGTTCATAACCAGCTTCGGCCGCAATGTCTCGCCGGAGTGGCCGGAAGCGGAACTGCTGCACCAGCCCGAAATCGCGCAGGCCTGCGTGTTCGGCGAAGCACAGCCATTCAACACGGCCATCGTTTGCCCGGCCGGTCCATCGGTAACTCCCAGGGCCATTGCGGCCGCGATCCTGAAGTCGAACCGCAATCTCCCGGACTATGCGCGGGTTGCCGACTTCGTCATTGCCGACGAGCCATTTGCGGTCGCCAACGGCTTGTTGACACAAACCGGCAAACCGCGCCGGGAAGCCATCGCACTGAAGTACCTCCTGTCCGACGAGCCTTGGCCGGGCTCCGCCGGAGGCTGCGCGCACAAGCACCGCTTTATCAATGAAAAAGGGACGAATCATGAAACTGTTTGAATCACTGGGAGACGCGGTCGCCACGGAACGCGACTACCTCTTTTCATCGCCGGTCATCGTCGACGCATTGCGCGGCGAGATCACGCTTGCGCAGTACGTGGCGTTCCTCAAGGAAGCCTACTTCCACGTGAAGGAGACCGTGCCCCTGCTGATGGCCTGCGGCAGCCGCCTGGGCGACGACCAGGAATGGCTGCGCGGCGCGGTAGCTCACTATATCGACGACGAGTACGGGCACGAGAAATGGATTCTCAACGACATTCGCGCCTGCGGCGTAGATGCCGAACGCATTCGCAACGGCGAACCGTCGCGCGCGACCGAACTCATGGTGAGTTATGCGTGGGACACGATCCAGCGACGCGACCCGGTCGGTTTCTTCGGCATGGTGTATGTGCTCGAAGGAACGAGCGTGGCGCTGGCAACGCAGGCAGCGCATACGCTGCAGACTTCGCTCGGCCTGCCGAAGGAAGCGTTCAGCTACCTGCTGTCGCACGGCAGCATCGACCTGGAGCACGTACAGTTTCTCGAAGGTCTGCTGAATCGTTTCGAGGACCCGAAGGACCGCGAGACGATCACGCACTGCGCGAAACGTTTCTTCTACCTCTACGCGAACATTTTCCGCGAGTTGCCCGACGCGCACTCGGCGACGCAGCGAGAAGACCTGAGGCAGGTCGCGTGAAAGGCCGGGAGATGAACGTATTACTGACCGGTGCGACCGGCGGCATCGGCCTGCAGGCCGCGACCTTGCTCGCGACCCGGGGCGCCAACCTGCTGCTGGGCGCACGAAACGAGAAGAGGCTGCACGAACTCGGCGTCCGGCTGCGGGAGTACGGCGCCCGGGTCGAGACGGTCGCCGCCGATCTCGCGACGGCACAAGGGCGGCGGCGCCTGGTGGCAGCGGCACACGCCTTCCCCGGCGGAATCAACGTCCTCGTCAATAATGCCGGTGTCAATCGATTCGACCTGTTCGACCGGCAGTCCGGGCACGACCTGGAAGCCGTCGTAAACACCAACCTGCTTGGACCGATGCTGCTGACGCAGGAACTCCTGCCGCTGTTGGGGCAGCAGGAGAGGGCCGTCGTGCTGAACGTGGGTTCGATTGTCGGTTCGATCGGCTTGCCCGGCCAGGTCGCCTACTGCAGCAGCAAGTTCGGCCTGCACGGCTTCAGCGAGGCGTTGCGTCGTGAGCTGCAGGGCAGCTCCGTGAAGGTCGTATACGTGGCGCCGCGCAGCACCGATACCGACATGAACGATCCCGTGATGCGTGAAATAAACGAACTCACCGGCGTTGCCACCGATGACACATCGTTGGTTGCGCGGCACCTCGTGGACGCAATTACGGGCACGCAGCGGGAGCGGTTCATCGGCTGGCCCGAGCGCCTGTTCGTCAAGATCAATGCGCTGTTTCCGGGCCTCGTGGACCGCTCCGTTTGGAAACAAACACGATTGCTGAACCGCCCGGTGCTCGGCGACGAACCAACCACAAATTCTCATGGAGTTAAATAATGACCAGGATCCGACGTTTCTTATCTGTTGCCTTGCTGGCCGGTGCGTTGTCGGTGGCTTCGACCACCGCGAATGCCGATGACTTCAGCGACACGCTTCACGACATTCAGCACCGCTGGGCCGAGGCCAATTACAGGCAGACCGGCGGCGCGCAAAAAGACGCGTTCGAAGCGCTGCTCGAGGACGCGCGCGATTTTGCGGAGGCAAACCCCGGGCGCGCCGAAGCGCTGGTGTGGCAGGGAATCGTCGCAAGCACCTATGCCGGCGTGAAAGGCCCCTTCGGCGCCATGTCCCTGGCGAAGGAAGCGCGTGACGTGCTCATGCAGGCGGAGGCGCTGGACCCCACGGTGCTCGAGGGCTCTGTGTACACCAGTCTCGGGACCCTCTATTTCAAGGTTCCCGGAGGGCTCATCGGCTTCGGTGACAAGGACCTGGCTCGCGACTACCTCGAGAAAGCGCTCCAGGAGAACCCCGACGGCATCGACCCGAACTACTTCTACGGTGAATTCCTGCTCGAGCAGAAGGACTACGAGGCCGCGAGATCGGCGCTTCTGAAGGCGAAGAACGCACCGCAGCGGCCGGACCGCCCGCTGGCCGACGAAGGCCGGCAGCGGGAGATCGATACGTTACTCGACGAGGTCAACCGGAAGCTGGGCAAGCATTCCTGAATACCCCCCGTAGCATCGGCATCGCCCGGCAAACCCCTGTGGGCCGGGCGGTGCCGGTGCCCTTTACGACCTCGAGTAGGTTCCCACCAGGCGATTCATGCCGATGACGCTGGGCTCGACCTTGTCCAGCAGCTCCCACATCGACAGCCCGGCCTCGAGATCGGGCTCCGAATCGAGGGCGAGCAGCCAGAAGAAGTAATGGTGCGTACCATGACCCTCCGGCGGCATCGGCCCGCCGTAGCCGGCGTTACCGAAATTATTGACGCCCTGGACGT
Source organism: Woeseiaceae bacterium (assembly GCA_035465295.1). Taxonomy (GTDB): domain Bacteria; phylum Pseudomonadota; class Gammaproteobacteria; order Steroidobacterales; family Woeseiaceae; genus UBA1847. The sequence continues at coordinate 20,921 of DATHRM010000012.1, forward strand.
ACTCTCCGCTGCCCTCGGGCAATTCGGTCGCTGTGCCGGGAATTCCGTACAGGACCCAGTGGACGAAACCGTAGGTGCCCGGAGATACCAGCGGTGCGTCCGGATCGTGGCAGATCAGCGCAAACGAGCGCGTGCCCTCCGGTACCTTGCTCCACGACAATGCGGGCGAGACGTCTTCGCCTTCACCGGTGTGCCGGGTCGGGATGGACCCGCCGTCCTCGAAAGCGGAGCTCGTCAACGTCATGTCCGACAGTGCAAATCCCATGATGACTTCCCCTTTCTCTGTTGTGGACAACCGATGCTCCCACAAGCGCTTTGCCGATGAAATAGCATTGTTTACCTACATTCTTTACCATCGGAGGCACATCGCGGAGGGCAATCCATGAGTGAAACGACACTGATCGTACTGGGCGCAATCGGGTTCCTGGCGGCCGGCATCGGGCTGGGCTTCTGGTTTTCACAGCTTCGTATGCGTGGCCAGTCGGCCAAAGCCGGCGAAGTTCAACAGCAATTCGACGACTACCGCCGTGAGGTAACGCAGCACTTCGGCCAGACGGCGGAGCACTTCAAGGCCATCGGCCGCGAGTATCGCGAACTGTACGAGCACATGGCGGGCGGCGCCGACTCGTTGTGCGATCGCGAAGCGCTCGACACGAAATTGTCGTTCGCGCCGAAAGCCATACTCGAGTCGATCGCCGAAGAGCGCGAGGAACCGGAGGCAACGGAAGAAACGGACGAGCCGATCGCGGCCGAATCGAAAAAGGCACCGGAAAAAGCACCGGCGGCGGAGGCGGATTCCGCGACAGACGATACGGCAGCGCGTACGCTGCACTGAGACCCGGAACCAGGCGAGCACGAGCATGCAGCTTCGACTGACCCTGGCCGCTATCGGAATCGCGATCGCGGCCGCCTGTGCCGCCCGGGCCGAGCCTGAAGCCCGGGCGCTGGAGCACATGATCGCCGCATACGGCGGGGAGGAAAACGTGCGCAAGCTCGGCAGCGTGGTTCAGGAGTGGGATCTCCTCGCGCTGACCAGGAACCAGCAGGGAAGCGACAGGCGGAGTATTCACCTGCCCGCGCAGCTCAAGGTCGAACTTACCTACCCGGACAAACAGGAAACGCGGGTGCTCGATGGCGACTCGGGCTATGCCGTTTTCGGCGACAGCGAGCCGACTGCCGCCAACGCCATGCAGACGGACGCCATGCGCCTGCAGCTCATGCGCTTCTACTCTCCGCTCACGTTGCGCGAGAAGATCGATTCGCTCGAACTGTCGGAGGGTGACGGCTACCTGGCGTTGACGCTCAGGGAAGACGGCCTGAAGGCAGAGTATTTCGTCGACACGGAAACCTGGCACATCGTCAAGGTCGTCGGGACGTTGACGATCAACGGCGCGACGATGCAGTTCGTTACCGAGTACTCGGAGTTCTCCAAGGTCGACGGCGC
>DATHRM010000013.1:0-3311 GCA_035465295.1 Woeseiaceae bacterium
GGAACCTCGATCAGCTTCGCGCGCTCGGGGATCGGCAGATCAACGATGCTGAACAGCCACCCGAGTGCAAGGCATATGAGCAGCGCTGCGAGTACCGACTTGCGCGAGCGGGCGTCTTCCTCGTAGCCGCGCGACCAGGGCATGACCAGCTTGCGCGCCGGCAGCACCGGCTCTTCGCGCTCGACGACCCACTCGGCCTTGCGGCTCTCCTCGCGCTCGGTCGCATCACGAAGATCGTAATACAGGTAATCCATCGCCCGGTTCTTGTCGCCGATCCTGTCGAGAACGGCGTCCCGGCGATCCTCGATCCGGGCGATTTCGCCGGTGAATTCATTGATCCTGCTGCGCACGCTCTCGAGGTGCTCAGCGGTATTCTCGGGTCGTTCCAGGTCGCCCCAGAAGAGGTCCGAAGCGCCGACCTTGTCGAGCTCTTCGAAGTTCTCGCACAGCCGGGACAGCACGTCGTAGCGCTCGCCCTTCTCGATTCGCGCCTCGAGTTCGCCCTCGATCGCCTGCAGCTCCTGCTCGAGCTCCTCGAGCTCACGCTCGGAATGCTGCAGCTGCTCCTTGAGGCGCAGTTCCTCGAGCGACGACACCGTCTGCTTCAGCGCCTGCAGTTCTTCGTATGAAGGATCCGAACTCACGTTAGCCAACCTCGTCCATGCGCTGTTAGAGCGTCGCTACCTGCGGCGCTTTCTGAAGAACGGCCAGCGAGACATTCTCGTAGCCTTCACCCGTACACGTCGACATGATTCTCTTGATTACGATAAAGGGAACCGACTTGTCGGCGAGAATCGTGACCTCGAGACTGCCTGCGACAGCCAACGTCGACGGCCCCACGACGTTGTCCCGGAGCTCCGCCAGCCGCGCGGTAATCCTGTCCGTCGCGCCGTCTTCGGCGGTCAGGATGTCGTCGACCCTTGCGGCAGACTGGCCCTGCACCAGGACCTCTTCCGGGCTCACGAAGATCACGACGGTCTCGCGCGGCTTGGCCTCCACCTTCGACTCGGGGAGCTGCACTTCCTTCGGTGCATCCAGTACTTCCACGGAGCCCGAATTGACGAGCAGGAAGAACACGAGAATCGTGAACACGTCCATCAGTGACGTGAGGTTCATCTTCGTGATCTTGCCGCGATTGCGCTTCATGCGCTTGATACGCCGCGAATTCCTCATGGCGCGTCTCCTACCGATATCTCGGAGAACAGGGCATAGAGTTCATACTCCGGCTCTCCCTCCACGGGGTCCTTTACCGGCAGCTCGACGCTCCTCACGATGTCCATCACCTGGATCAGGTAGTCGTAGGGGATTTGCGCCTCCATCAGCACGGACGCGGCATCGTGATCCGGGTACTCGCGCTTCAGCTCGATCATGAAGTCCGACAGGGTTTGGAAGTCGTACTCGTCGCCTTTCTTCGGGATCGACGCGATCGTCGCGGTGCCGTTGGTGATCTCCATGCCGTTGTCCCGCACCACCACTTCGATGCGGAAGGGCGTCTCGTTGTTCGACGGCCCGCCCGCAGAACTCGGCAGGTTCAGCTCGACGATCGTGAGGCGCGAAAACACCGCCGTGATCAGCAGGAACGGAACCAGCACTACCATGAGGTTCAGGAACGTGGTGACGTCGATTTCGTGGGCGTCACCCTTGGTCCGCCGTTTGTAATGATGCCGCCTGGCCATTTTGGCTTAGGCCTCCTGTGCCGCCCGCTTGGCGCGACGCGAAAATACGTTGAGTGCCTTTACGGTTGCCATCTCGAGGCTGTCGACGATGTCGCCGGTCTTGCTCGTCAATATCGCGTGAATGATCAGCAGCGGAATGGCGACCATCAGGCCGAATGCCGTCGTGTTCATCGCCACCGAGATACTGGCGGACAACAGGTCCGCTTTCTCCGCCGGGTTCGCATTCGCGACCGCGGTGAACGCCTGGATCAGGCCCATGATGGTGCCGAGCAGGCCGAGTAGCGTTGCGATACTCGAGGCCAGCGCTACGTAAGGCGTGCGCTTCTCGAGACGCGGCACGATTTCCATCATGCTCTCTTCCATCGCGATCTCGATGTCCTCGCGGCGGCGCACGGCGCCCTGCAGCGAAAGACCCATGTTGAGTACCTGCGAGATGGTGGATTCGTCTTCGCTGGTCAGCTTGCGTGCCTCGTCGAACTCGCCGTTCGTGAGCATCGGCTGTACCTTGTCCCAGACCTGCTGGTTCTTGTTCGTGACCATCGTCAGCGTCACGTAGCGTTCAACAGCTATACCGAGACCGACGGCGAAGACCAGCAGTATCGGGAACATGAACAGGCCACCTGATGAGAAAAAACCTGCGATCGAATAGAAAAAGTCCATTTCCAAACCCTCATTTGACAAAACATCCCGGGTCCGTCCCAGGACAGGCTCTAGGATAGTTATGCGTCACCCGGTTGAATGTGACGCAGCGCACGTTAGGGCATTATGTCCGGGTTCGTAGAAGAATCTTTGAAGGGCGTCACACTGCCCGGGCCATCGCGGCTCAATCGGCGTCCTGCACCCTGCCCGAACGGATCTCGTAGAAGTGCAGCTGCCGCAGGAATACTTCCTTGTCGACCGGGCGTGCGCGGTCATCGAGCGTGTCGGACAGGCTGATGTTGTCGCCCAGTTCGGACGACTTCCACGGCACGATAACGAGCGACTTCGGAGCCTCCTCGTTGCCGAGGATGGACATGCCGGACATGGCCTTCGGCGATGCGATGCCGTCGCCCGTCTTCTCGGCCGGTGCGTCGCTCTCGGCGCGCGCATCTTCGCCTTCGACAGGCTCTTCGGCGAACGCGGAAAGGCTCATGCAGAGCAGTGCAGCGGTTAACAGCAGTAGTTTTTTCATGTCGCCTCCTACTGGTCCAGCCGGTAGCGAATGTCCGCGATCCACATGGATGCCTCTTCGTCACTCGGCACCGTCTTCATGTAGGCCTCGTAGTTCTGCAGTGCGCACTCGAGGTCCGCGAGATACAGGTCGCAGAGAATCGCCAGGTTGCGGCGCGCGAAATGAAAACCCGGGTAGACGGCGAGCGCCGACTCGTAGCTCTTGCGAGCCTCGTCGAAACGCCCGGTCTTGCGATAGATGATGCCGAGCTCGTTGTGCGCGACGGGCTGCTCCGGGTTCGACTCCAGCGCGAGCAGCAGGTTGCTCTCCGCGGCCTCGAGGTCGCCCGCGCGATGCTGGGCGATCCCAAGGTCGATACGCGGTGCGCTCAGCTCCGGCGCGGCTTCGGCAACCTTCTCGAGCAGCGCGATGCCCTCCTCGTGCCGGCCCTGCTGCAGGTAGGACAATGCTATTTCGTACTCGGC
>DATHRM010000014.1:0-4249 GCA_035465295.1 Woeseiaceae bacterium
CGCGGCTACGCGGACTGCAACATGAATGCACAAAAGACCGCGGAGCTACTCGGCATCCACCCGAACACGGTGTACTCGCGCATGCAGAAGATCGAGCGCCTGACCGGGCTCAATGCGCTGCAGTTTCATGCCCTGGGCGAACTGCTGCTCGCCCTCGACCTGTAGGAGCGGGCCCTGGCCCGCGACCGAACACGACCTCGAACCAGTCGCACTTCGAGAACCGCTCCTACCGGGCGGCGTTGCGGTACGGCCCGTGACTGTAATACTTCGGCCGGCTGTCCAGGCGAATGTGCAGCCACGCCACGCCGCCGCCCGCGGTGCTGAGCCAGACGGGCTGCTGGCCGATGCTGCGCAGCATTTCTTCGGCCGTTTTGCGCCACAGCGCCCTGGCCTGTTGCCTGCCGGCGCCCCGAAGGAACGCCGCGAGGTGCGGGTAATGCTCGTCCGGGCCCTGCGGGCATGGCACGACGAGCACCGCGTCCCCGCCGAGGTTCGGGAACACGATCACGTCCTCGCCCGACGCTTCCTTGAAGTACGGCTCGAACGGGGCCCGCTCGACGGGTATGCCCTCGAGCATCGGCGCCTCGATCAACACGAACTCGGCGGCGTCCTCGATCGCCGACGCCGTCATCGGCGGCAATTCCCAGTAAAAGGCCTCCGCATCGAAGTCCGCGAGGGTGCGGCAAAACCAGTCCGTGAATTCCTCGTCCGATGCGAGCTGTTCGAAGAACCGCCGGAACGCCATCGGCGCTCCGTCCTCCAGGACCCGGTAATGACGGCCTGACGGGATATCGCTGGTTTTCGTCCCATACATGCGCATCGATGATTACACGTATCAGGCTGCCGACGGAAATACGGTAGACTTGCGTTAAAACGCTGCCACAAGAAGCAGATGACCGGATTTCGACTCTCCCCGTTGTTCGCGGTCCTGGTGCTGGCCGCCGGGCTGGCCGCATGCGGCGGCAAAGCCTACCTGTACGAACCCGTCGATACCGGCCGCTTCCTTCCCGCCGCCGAGCGGCAGGCCGACGGACCGATCCGCGTGTCCGCCGTGGTTCCCGGCCGCGAGGAAACCGCGCGTATCTTCGGCATCGATCTCTACGAGCAGGGCATACAGCCCGTCTGGCTGCAAATCGAGAACGCCGGCAACGCACTGGCCCGCTACGCGCCCGTCAGTACGGACCCAGAGTACTTTGCGCCACTCGAGGTGGCGTACATGAACCGCCGCAGTTACTCCGAGGAGGCGCGTGAAGCGATGAACCAGCGTTTCCGCAATCTCGCGATGCCGCGTTACATCGACGCCGGCGAAACACGCTCGGGATTCGTCTACACGCACGCCGATCCCGGCGCCAAGGGCTTCAACGTCGACGTGTTCAGTGCCGGCGAGTCCCGCTACTTCACGTTCCTGCTGCGCGTCCCGGGATTCGAGCCGGACTACGCGCGCCTGAATTTGCGCGAGATGTACGCCGAAGACGAAGTCACCGCGCTGGACGACAAGGCACTCAGGGAGGCCATCAGGGAGCTGCCGTGCTGCGCCGCAGACCGTCCCGGCGAAGATTCCGGTGAACCGCTCAACGTGGTACTCATCGGCCGGGGCGAAGAACTGCTGCGCGCCCTGCTGCGCAGCGGCTGGCGCGAAACGTCGGTCGAGGAAGCCGAAGGAATCGCGCCGCAATATCTCTACGGCAGGGAACAGGATGCCATCTTCCGCTATGCAGCCGCCGGCGGCGACAGCTTTTACGAACTGCGTTTCTGGAAGGCGCCGTTCACCTCCGGCACCGATGACGTCTACGTCGGCCAGGCCCGGCACTTCTACCGCTGGATCGGCACGGTCACGCGCCTCGATGCTGACGTCGACAACGCGCGCAACTTCGCGGCACAAAAATTCCTCTACGGCCAGACGCTGGAGGCGAACGCCTGGCTGGCAGGCCGCGAGGTCGTGCCTGTCACGTCGTTCTGGAACGCATTAATCAACACGCCTTACTTCACCGACGGTTACCGCATTGTAATGTGGTTGTCGGCGAAACCGGTGTCGATGCTCGACGTAGATATCAGGGACTGGGACAAACCGCCGAGGTGGATACAGCCATGAACGCGTCGCGCATTTTTTCCCCGGCCGCGTGCCTCGTAATCCCACTACTCACTGCGCTGCTGGCCGGATGCGCAACCGGTTTCGATTTCAAACCGGTCGAGTCCGTGCCTTTCCGCGAGCGTGCCGTCACGCAGGTGCAAGACGGCGTTCGCGTCACCGCTGCGGTGCCGGACGCGAAGGAGACGCGCGAACTCTTCGGTCTCTCGCTGTACAAAAAACGCGTGCAGCCGGTCTGGATCGAGATCGAGAACATGACCGACGAGCCCCTCGGCTTCCTGCCCCTGAGCGTCGATGCGGACTATCACACGCCGCTGGAGGTCGCTTCGCTGACTCGAAGCAGCAAAAAGCGCAAGGAGGCCGAGCAGCAGCTCTTTCACAACAGCGTGAACCTGTGGATCGCCCCGGGCCAGGTTCGCTCGGGTTTCATATTTACGAATGCGGATGAAGGCACCAAGGCATTCAACGTCGACCTGTTCAACTTCGAGACGAACTGGGCCTTCACTTTCTTCATCCCCGTTCCCGGACTCGCCGTCGACCATTACGACGTCGACTTCCACGCGATCTACCCGGAGGACGAGATAACCCATTTCACCGAGGCGGAGGATTTCATTGCGGCCCTCGAACAACTGCCCTGCTGCGTCGTGGATTCGAATGGCAGCAACACGGGCGACCCGCTCAATATCGTCATCGTCGGCGAGCCGCAGGATATCTATTACGCCGTCATCCGTGCGGGCTGGGACGAGACGGAGACCGTGACGGCCGCGTCCGGCTGGAAGACGGCAGCATCCTTCTTTACCGGTGGCGCTTACCGCTATTCTCCCGTCAGCAGCCTCTACCTCTTCGGCCGCAAGCAGGACGTGGCACTGCAGCGCATCCGCGAGAACATCCACGAACGCAACCACTTCCGGCTATGGCTCGCGCCGATGACGTTCAGGGGACATACCGTCTGGATCGGGCAGATCAGCCGCGACATCGGCGTGCGTTTCACGACCAGGACCATTACCACGCACAAGATCGACCCGGACGTGGACGAGACGCGCGAATTCCTCGTCGAGAACTTCGCCTACAACGAGGTGCTGGAGAAATTCGCCTACGTGCGCGGCGTCGGCGCGGCGCCGATAGACGAACCGCGCCAAAATCTCACGGGCGACCCGTTTTTCACCGACGGCCTGCGGGTGGTGTTGTGGATATCGTCCGAACTGACGGACCTCGACGACATCGAGTACGTCGACTGGGTGTCGCCCCGCCGCTGACCGGTTGCGCAACGTCCTGAAAAGCCGTCCGAAATAAGCCCTCGCAAAAAGACGAAGTTGATCTTAGAACTTCGCTTATACCCGCGGAACTTGTGCGCAGCGTGTTTGTCGCCGGGCGTTGCGGCCTCGCAACAAAATGAGTAACGACGCGACTTGCAGCAATTTGTTTCAGAAAAGCGACGCTAATCACCGCTTGTTATAAGGGCTGTTGCTTTCCGGCAACGTCTCACTTCCTTTACCGGCCTGTTGCGCAACCGTAGTTTCGACGCATCGATCGCACGTGGGTTCATTCCAGCCTGTGATGTGCCGCAAGACCATGAAGCCCCGGAATGTCAGCGGACGTAACGCGGCGACACTGCGGCCGGGGGAGGCGTCCACAGGCGATCGCAACGTCAACTCACAAAGGAGACATGACAATGTCAACGTCCACTGACCGGAACGGGCATGTGTCCAGAGCGGTGAAACTGGCCCTCATGGCCGGATCGCTGCCTTTGGTTGCATCCCAGACGGCATTTGCCCAAGAGGAAGAAGGCGCGGCTGAACTCGAAGAGATCACCGTAACGGGATCGCGCATCCCCGCCCGCAACCTCATCAGCTCCAGTCCTGTGACGACTCTCAGTTCCGACGAGATCTCGTTCCAGGGTGTCACGCGTATCGAGGACATGCTGAACCGTCTGCCGCAGGTGTATGCGGACCAGACGTCCACGCTGGCCAACGGCGCCACGCAAACGGCCACGGTCGACCTCCGCGGCCTCGGCTCCGATCGCACGCTGGTGTTGCTCAACGGCCGCCGCCTGCCGGCAGGCTCGCCACAGCAGGCCGCGCTCGGTGCCGACCTCAACCAGATCCCGGCTGCACTCGTCGACCGCGTCGAGGTACTGACCGGTGGCGCCTCTGCAACCTA
>DATHRM010000015.1:0-6400 GCA_035465295.1 Woeseiaceae bacterium
GCGGTTACCGGAAAGACGAAGCGACATGCGTCCCCGTGCAGCTGCCGGAAAACGCCCATCTCGACTTCTCTGGAAACGATTGGGACTGTAATCAACCTTACCGCAAGCGCAATCATGCATGTACGTCAGGTCACTGAAATAACGAACATCGACACCGCGCGCGAGATCCGCTCAGAGAAGGAAATAAGTCATGAGTAAAGAACAAAAGAGCAACAAAGAGACCAGGAAAGTACCGGCGATGACCGCTAAAGAAAAAAAGGCCGCGAAGAAAGCGAAGAAAAAGGAAAAAGGACGCCTCGGCGAGTAACCCGGCCCCGACCGGTGCCGAGCTTCACGGTCAGTTGGCTGCCAATCGCGATGCCTCGCGGTACGTAACGACCTTCTGGCGATCTTCGTCCCACAGGGAACACCGGAAGCAATCGCGAATGTCGCGCGGGCTGAGCGTTGTCGTTACGGGCGACTGCAGTTCCGGGATCGCATCCATTGCCTCCGGCAAGCGGTAGAAGGGTATACGGACATTGAGGTGATGGATATGGTGAAAACCGATGTTGCCGGTGAACCATTGCATGACCCGGTTGAGCTTCATGTAACTGGATGACTCCATGGCAGCCCGATAGTACGTCCATGCCTCCGGCGTCAGTATGTGCATGCGCTTGAAGCTGTGTTGCGCAAAGAACAGGTAGCTGCCCAGCGCCGAGGCGATGGTCATCGGCAGCAACACGACAAAGAACGCGGTGTCGAAGCCGCCGAGAATCCACAGGGCGGCAACCAGCGCAATGTGACCGGCAAGCGCCAGGAAAGAGTCCCAATGACGTACCGGGTTCTTCAGCAGCGGCAACAGCGTGATGCTGAAGAAAAAGATCGTTACGTATCCCGCTATCACGGTGAGCGGATGGCGCACGATCCGGTACCTCGTTCTTTCTCCCTGGGACGCCTCCTGCCACATTTGCGTCGTCATGATCGGGAACGCGCCGACACTCGACGAGCCGATCTGGCCGACGTGGCCATGATGATAGTTGTGGCTCTTCTTCCAGGACCGAGGTGGAGTGAGCGCAAGGGCCGAATAAACCCGGAACAGGATCCACGCAACGCGCGATCGAGCCAGGATCGCCCGGTGCATGTAGTCATGGTAGGTAATGAAGGCGCGAACCATCAACATGGCCGCGAGCAGGGAGAACAGTAATCGCAGCGGCCACCAGGGGGCGAGCCCGGCGCCGGCGAGCGCCCCCGCGAGCATTGCGAAGGTCGAGCCAACGTACCACCAACTAACCGCTGCGGATTCCTCCGTGAATGGCACGGTTGCGTTGATCAGGTCCTTCCCGATACGCAGTCCTTCACTCGTCTCGGCAGAATCCTGGTCGGTTTTCAGGGCTTCGTCGTACATCCTTCACTGTCGGCAGCAATCACCGGTACCCGCAATTATATCTCCCTCGTCAAGGCTGGAGCACGCCTGTCCGTGAAAATACTTACCCGTCGTCCGCAGCGGCGAGTGGCATGCCTTGGACGAGGCGTATGCTGCTGCCCGCGAACGCGCCGCTCGCTACGCCGTCCAGGTCCGGATCCGTGATGATCGCGACCCGCGTTCCCGTAAGTATGTCCTTCGAGGAACCCAGCCAGGCGATGCCGTTTATCGAGCTTGGTCGCCCCGGACTTCAATGCGCACCAGGCTTTGCGACGAGAGTCCGGCGGCCAGGAGATTGCCCAGCCCGCCCTGGCCGCCGTAGTCGACGTCGGGCACTCCCTCGATCGGGCGCGACTTTTCTCCGTCCTGCGTAACGATGAGCAGTTTGCCCTTCTTCTCCGTAACCAGCATGCGGCCGTCGGGAAGAAACGCCAGTGTCCAGGGTTCATCGAAAGCGGTGACGACAGAGACGTCGAACGGCAAGTCGTCCTGTGCGTAGACGTTGCCGCCGGTGAGCAGGACCACCGCGAGCACGATCGTGAACTGAATATTGATTTTCATGCAGCGATTCTCCTCTGGGTGAGATGCATTCAGTGCCGGGCCGGCCGCGTCATCATAAAAGAAGCCAACCGGCCGGCACCTCGTGCTGCCGCATGACATTCACAGTGACCTGTCTCCTGCGGTGCGTCGATCCGGGAGAGACAACGGGTCTGACTCAGTTCTCCGTGATGATCGTCATTTCACCCTTGCCTTCCGGGCCGGTCTCAGGCACGTACGGCAACAGTTCCCAGGGCACCGGGACGGGGCTGTATGTCGTAATCACCTCCGTCGCCTTGATCTTCTGCCCGTCCAGGGCTCCGAAGCCGTAGCCGTCGTACTTGATCGTGGTGATCCACTTCGCCTCGTAAGGATTAAAGACGTTATCGAGATCCGGCACGACTTCCCGTTTGGCGGTGTAGGTGCCCTCCCAGAAGGTCAACGGATCTGCCGCATAGGCAGCCGGAAAGATGCGCCAGTTGCCGATAACCGGGCCGGTGTAGTCGGAATCCCAGTTAGCGGCGAGATCGAACCAGGCGACTCCTGCCAGGCGCGCGTCATACGGAACGGGATTAACGACGTAGCTGATCATCTCCGTGCCGCGGATGTGGATGCCTTTGCCGCCGTCGCATTCGAACAGGCCAGCGGGCTCACCGCCGCCCGTGCAGAAGAATTCACCGGGAAAGACGATATTCGGGTTCTCGCCGAACACGGGCCACTCATCGTCGAACGTGAAATGCTCGGAAGTTGTCTGTGCCTGGGCGGTCAGGGTGAACAGGCTGGCCACCAAAGTAAGCAGAATCTTCATGTCCTTCCTCCTTTGCCGAACAACAGGCGTTCGAGCCACAGACATAGCGTACAAAGGTCCCCGCACGAAAGCCTGACGAGTGCGTGACGATCTTCTGACGATATAAGGAATGAGCCGATTCGCAGGGCCGGCCAGGGCACTTCGGGTACCCGGCGGCCCGGTGATTCGAACCTGGTGAGGGCGCTCCGTTACTTGCGGCGCTTGGTCCGGATGTAGATCGACTTGGCGTGGCCGGGTCCCTCGGAGTCCTCGCGTAACTCGTAGAGCCCCATCGCCTTCACGAGGTCCCTGAGCTTCCTGTAACCGTAATTGCGAGGATCGAACTCCGGCGCCTGCTTGGCGATATTGCTGCCGACCGGGCCGAGTTGCGCCCAGCCGTCGTCGTCCGAGTAGGCCTCGATCGCGTTGCGAAACAGGTTGGCCAGGTGGCCCTTGTCCCGTTTCAGGTCGTCGGTCTGTTTTGACTTCGGCGGTCCCGTTTCCTCTTCCTTTGCGCGCAGCACCTCCGTGTAGATGAACTTGTCACAGGCGGCGACGAAGGGTTTCGGGGTCTTTTTCTCGCCAAAGCCGTACACGACCAGGCCGCTCTCGCGCAGCCTCGACGCGAGGCGCGTGAAGTCGCTGTCGCTCGACACGATGCAGAAGCCGTCGAAGTTGCCGGTATACAGCAGGTCCATGGCGTCGATGATCATCGCGCTGTCGGTCGCATTTTTGCCCGTCGTGTAGGCGAACTGCTGCATCGGCTGGATAGAGTGCTCGAGCAGCATCGCCTTCCAGCCCCTGAGCTTTTCGTCCGTCCAGTTACCGTAGATCCGCTTGACGTTCGCGGTCCCGTACTTGGCGATTTCCGCGAGCAGGCCCTCGACAATGGCCGGCTGCGCGTTGTCCGCGTCGATCAGCACGGCGAGCTTGTCGGTTTCCTTGCTTGAATCCATGCGCATAATCCCTGTGAGTGTTCCCGCACTATAGAACAGATGCGCTGCGGGTGGCAGCGGGATACGACTGCCGCCATGTTCGGCCCGTAAATAGGGTAGTCTTCGCAGCATGGTTCTGGAGGCCCGCAAAGGTTCACGCGTCCTGATCGTCGAAGACGAGTTCAGGGCGTTTCGCGATGGCTCGGGTGCCTGGACCACCGATGCGCCGGTGGTGCTTGCCGAAGAGCTGGCTGCAGACTTCGTCGAGGTTCTCGATTCGGACAGGGCCTTTCGGCTCAGCAGGGAAGCCAAGGCGGCACTCTGGTCCTGATTTTCGCCTGCGCCGCCGTGCCTGACCTATAATCCGGCCGGCCATGCTCGCCCTCTCAAACATCGCCTTGCGGCGCGGCCCCAAGGTCCTGGTCGAAAACGCAAGCTTCCAGGCTCACGCCGGCCAGCGCATCGGCGTGATCGGCCCCAACGGCTGCGGCAAGTCATCGCTGTTCGCGATGTTCCTCGGCGAGCTGGAACCGGACCAGGGCGAGCTGGTCCTCGATCCCCGGTATGAAATCGCTCACGTGGCGCAGGAAAGCCCGCGCGGCAGCGGCTCCGCCGTCGATTACGTCATGGACGGTGACCGCGAATTGCGCGAGATCCAGGCCGCCATCGCCGAGGGCGAGGCTGCCGCGGACACCCCGGACCTCCATCACCTGTACGAACGAATGGAGGCCATCGACGGCTTTACGGCCGAAGCGCGCGCGTCGCGCTTACTGCACGGTCTCGGCTTCGCCGCGGGCGATTACACGAACCCCGTGGATTCGTTCTCGGGCGGCTGGCGCATGCGGCTCAATCTCGCCCGTGCACTCATGTGTCGCTCCGACATCCTGCTGCTCGACGAGCCAACCAACCATCTCGACCTGCCCGCCATCCTGTGGCTCGAGCGCTGGCTGAAACGCTACGACGGAATCCTGCTGGTGGTATCGCACGACCGGGATTTCCTCGACGAGGTCTGCACGCGCATCGCACATATCGAGAATCAGTCCATCAGCCTCTATACGGGCAATTACAGCCAGTTCGAGAAGCTGCGAGCGGAGCAACTGGCGTTGCAACAGGCGATGTACGCCCGGCAACAAAAAGAAATCAAGCACATGCAGAGCTTCGTCGACCGGTTTCGCTACAAGGCCTCGAAAGCGCGCCAGGCCCAGAGCCGCATCAAGATGCTGGAACGCATGGAGGAGATTGCTCCTGCACATGTCGATTCTCCGTTCCGGTTTCATTTCATGGAACCCGAAAAACAGCCGCAGCATCTGCTCGGCCTCACCGACGCAACGCTCGGTTACGAAGACAGCGTCGTTCTCGACGACGTCAACCTGACCCTGCTGGCCGGCGACCGCATCGGCCTGCTCGGCATGAACGGCGCGGGCAAATCGACGCTCGTCAAAGCCCTCTCCACGGGCGGCACGCTGCTCGCGGGCGAGCGGCACGTGAGCAAGGACACGAAGATCGGGTATTTCGCCCAGCACCAGCTCGACCTGTTGCGCCCCGAGAGCAGCCCCGTCGATCACCTGCGGGACTACGCGCCCGACGACCGCGAGCAGGACCAGCGCAATTACCTGGGCCGCTTCGGCTTCGGCGGCGAGCGCATCTTCGAGCCGGTCGCGCCGTTTTCCGGCGGCGAGAAAGCGCGGCTGGTGCTGGCGCTGATGATCCGCCAGGGGCCCAACCTGCTGTTGCTCGATGAACCGACCAACCATCTCGATCTCGAAATGCGCCAGGCGCTGAGCGTCGCGCTTATCGAGTACAGCGGCGCGCTCGTCGTGATCTCCCACGATCGCCACCTGCTCAGAAGTGTCTGCGATGAACTGCTCATCGTTCACGATGGCATCGTCGACCGGTTCGATCGCAGCCTCGACGACTACCCGGACTGGCTCAGGGAACAGGACGAAAAGTCCGGGCAGGCGATGGCCAAATGGAAGGACGGTCCCGCGAAGAGCGTTAACAAGAAGCAGCAGCGGCGAGAACAGGCGGAAGAGCGGCAGCGCCTGAAGCCGCTCCATGACAAGGTCCGGGAAGTGGAGAAGGAGCTTGCCGCAAGCCGCACGCGGCTGGCCGAACTCGAGGCACGCCTCGCGGACGAGTCGATGTACACGGACCCGGAGCGCAAGGATGAACTCACCCGGCTGATACAGGACCAGGCGGCGGTACGGTCAGACGTCGAGTCGCTCGAAGAGGCGTGGCTGGAAGCCAGCGAAACCCTGGAGCAGGCAACATGAAAATCTGGGTCGATGCCGATGCGTGCCCGGCCGTGGCCAGGGAAATTCTCTTCCGGGCTGCCGACAGGACGGGCGTGCAGGTAACGCTGGTGGCCAATCAGCCCGTGAGCACACCGATGTCGAAGAACATCAACACACTCCAGGTGCCAGGCGGTTTCGACGTTGCGGACGACGAAATCGTCAAGCGCCTCAACCCCGGCGACCTGGTAATAACGAGCGATATCCCCCTGGCCGCCGAGGTCATCGAAAAGGGCGGCCACGCCCTCAGTCCTCGCGGCGAACTGCACACCAGCGAGAACATTCGCGCGAAACTCAATATGCGGGACTTCATGGACACCATGCGATCGAGCGGCGTGCAGATGGGCGGCGGCCCGAGTGCTTACGGTCAGCGCGACAAGCAGGCGTTCGCAAACAACCTGGACCGGTTCCTCACCCGGTACGCCAGGGAAAGCTAGGCAGTATCCTC
>DATHRM010000016.1:0-5579 GCA_035465295.1 Woeseiaceae bacterium
AACGGATCGTCTTCGCCGATCTCGAAGAACTTGCTGATCGTGTAGCCGACGCGCAGATCGATGTCCTCGAAGTGAACGAGGCTCGCGTCATCGAAGTCGCTGCCGTTGAGCTCGTAGTGAAACCGGTTGGTCACCAGGTCCACGGCGAGCTTGCGAACGAAATCGTGGTGACGCACCCGCTTCACGGCGGGCCGCGCGGCCATCGCCGGCGCCTCGAACGGGGGCAGGGAGGCATCCTCGTCCCGTGGCGGGCGTACGGGGAGCGTCAGGCGGCTTTCGCCGCTGACGATGCGCAGGCAGCAGGCAGCAGCGCTCGGCCAGATAATCGGCCAGTACGCGGTCGATACGGCAACCCGGATCCGGTGCCCCGGCGGAAACGCGTGCGCGATGTCGTTCAATCGTACGTCGACCTCGTAGCGCCGGCCGGGTTCCAGTGGCGTCGGCGACGCATGCCCGTCGCGATGGGCGAGATTCAGAACGCCGTACGTAACGCGTAGCGACGATCCGTCGGGCGCCACGTCGCAAAGCCGAACGATCACGTTGGCCGTCGGTTGATCCGACCGGAGCACGAGTCGTACGACCGGTGCGCCGACGATTTCAAGCCGCTCCTTGAGCCGGCGCGTATCCCAGGTCAGCGAGAGGCTGTCATCCGGGCGCTGGTCGCGCGGCATTTCGCCGTCGCTGCCGAAGGCACACCATTCGCCGCCGCGAATCCCGCAGTTCTGCGGGGATGACAACATCTGCTCCTCGGGCTCGCCGCGCTGCTCGCTCAGGCCCACCGCAGACAGGCACAGCTGAAGGGGCTCGATACGTGGGCTCGGCCAGGTATCTTCGGCCACCCAGCGGCCCGGCATCGACGCGTATTGCGGTTGGGGCTTGACGGCCTCCTGCAGCCAGACCCGGAACTTCGGCTCCTGGTCGATGCCGTTGTCGATGCCCTTCAACCACCGATCCCACCAGCGCACGGCTTCCTGCAGGAATCCGATGGCGGGTCCCGGGAGGCCGAGATGCGGAAACGTGTGTGCCCAGGGGCCGATCAGGCCCTTGCTGGGCGATTTCAGGGTCTCGACGAGTCTCGGCACCGCGTTCGTATAGGCGTCGGCCCACCCGCCTATCGCGTAAACAGGAATCTCGATGCGATCGATGTGGTCGCGCACGGAACCTTCGATCCAGTAATCGCCACGCCAGGGCTGCCTGAGCCAGAGTTCGGGGAAGTTCGGCAGGTGCTCGAGACGTTTTTTCCACTGCTCCCGCCAGGCGTCGCCGACGATTTCCGGATCCGGGGGCAGCGCCTGGTTCATCATGAAGATCGCGCCCCACTGGAGATTCTCGGTGAGCAGGCAGCCGCCCATGTAGTGGGCATCGTCGGTATACCGGTCGTCGGCCGCGCAAACCGTCATGATGGCTTTCAACGCCGGCGGACGTCTCGCGGCAATCTGCAGTGAATTGAAGCCACCCCAGGAGATGCCGAACATGCCGACGCTTCCCGAGCACCACGGCTGCGCGGCGAGCCAGGCGATGACTTCGACGCCGTCGGCGTGCTCCTGTGCCGTGTATTCATCGTCGAGCAGGCTGTCGGAGTCACCGGAGCCCCTGAGGTCGACGCGGACGCTCGCGTAGCCGTGCGACGCGAGGTAGCGGTGCATCGGCTCGTCACGAAAGCGCATGAAATCCCGTTTTCGATACGGCAGGTACTCCAGCAACACGGGCACGGGTCGCTCGTGCGCATCTTCCGGACGCCAGATTCGTGCGGCCAGCCGGCAGCCGTCGGACAACGGTATCCAGACGTTTTCGATATCCTCGACGCGGTCCGTCACACGCGTTTACGCCGACCGCGATTGACGAGCTGCTGCGTCGACCAGAAGCTCAGCGCCAGTTCCTCACGGACGCGGCGGCCGATCTCGAGGTCGAACGTGTTGACGATCGCGAGACGGAAACCGCCGGGCGGCATCGAGTGGCTGCCGGGGGGGCGATCCTCGTGGAACGTGATCTGGATACTCGAAACGCCCTCCGTTTCGGACAGTCGATCGACGACGTCGGCTGGCGGATGCGCGTACTGCACGCCGTGAGCGCCGAACAGGACCACGCTGTAGCCGTCGCGCCGATTCGCCTCGTCAAAATCCCAGATGCCGCGCGCGTACAGCCCGACCAGTGCGTCGACCCACCCTGCCCCGTACAAATCGGGCCACTGGTCTGCGAAACGCATGTGCACCTCTATGATGCGGGCGCCGATGGTCTCGAAATTCAGCATGCCCGTGTAGGTCGGCATATGCGACCTGACCCAGCCCGCCAGGTAATCCTCTATCTCGGGTCTCGATGCGGCGAGCACCGTCCAGTAGTCGAACATGCCGCCTTCGAGCGGCGTGCCGACCGTATGTCGTTGCCACTTGATCTCGCCCTCGACGACAGCCACATCGGTGCTCACGTGATCGCCCTCGAGCAGCTTCATCCACATGTGGCCCGGGCGCTGGCGATGCTTGTATTCCTTGAGTGTGCGGAGCACACCGCTGCCCGCACCCATGCCGCGCATATTGTAGATTGGCTTCGAGAAGACCGGGAACGAGTCGGGGTCGATGCCGTGCGGTGCGCAGTCGAGGTCCTGCGTTTCCGCGACGGCGAGCTTGTCGTACACCCATTTGTACTCGGGGTACCAGCGCCAGGCATCGCCGTCTTCGGTAGGAATGTTGACATCATCCGGACACGCGGCCGCCTCGAAATACTGCATTCGCCACGGGTCTGCTTCACAAATGGGCATCGGCTTGCTCCTTCGCTTCGAGCGTTGTCGATCAGTTAAATCGGGCGTCTGTGGCGGGCATCGAGAGCGATTCTATCTGAATGCCAGCGTTGCGGCTTACGGCGGACAGCTGCAGAGGACTATGAAATCAGGTCGCCCGCCCCATGGCTTCGGCGCCGCGCATGATCATCCGTAACTGGATGATGGCGTCCTCGATGCCCCGGTCGCGGTCCTCCTCCGGCGTGTCGAGTAGCGCAATCCCGGCCGTAAACAGAATGGCGACGGCGGATGTCGCGGCGAGCTGCGGGTGGCCGAGCGGCACGCCTCGTTGCTCGGCATCCCAGACCAGGAAGTCCGCGAGGTCGACCGACATTGTGACAAACAGCCTCTTCGCCGCCTTGCGAAAGGCCGACTCCCGGGCCAGGCTCTCCTGCAGGATCATGCGCGAGACCCCCTGGTTGCTGAATATGTAATCGAACAACGTCTCCACGGAGGCCCGGATCACGGACTGGCCTCCTGACGCCTGTTCGCGCACCCGGTGCATCAGGGTCAGCAGGCCCGCACCGTGTTCCTCGATGAGCGCCTGGCCCAGCCCTTCCATGTCGTGAAAATGGCGGTAGAACGACGTCGGAGCGATGCCGGCGAGCCTCGCGACCTCCCGCAGGCTCAGTGTGTCGAAACTTCGGCCCGACGCGAGCTCTGCGGTCGCCGCGTCCAGGAGTTTTTGCCGGGTTTCCTCTTTTTGCTGTTTTCTCGAAACCTTCACGCCAGGCTCCTTTCAGCGCCGGATCGGCTCTTTTGTGAGCTGTTCGATTGCATCCTAGCAGACTTGTGGTACAGTTGTGCGTACAAGTGTACGCTGAAATCAGAGAGAGCCGGTATGACTATCTACAAAGCGCCCTTGCGCGACATGCAGTTCGTGATGCAGGACCTGCTGAACTTCGAAAAACATTACCAGTCGTTGCCCGCCTGCGATGAGCTCAACCAGGAACTGATCGACGCCATCCTGGGCGAGGCCAGCAAATTCTCCGAGGAAGTCGTGGCCCCCCTCAACGCGGTCGGTGACGAGACCGGCTGTGAAATGCTGGAAAACGGCGAGGTCAGGACCCCGCCCGGATTCAAGGAGGCCTACCAGCAGTACGTCGACGGCGGCTGGCCGTCGCTGGACCAGCCCTCCCGGTATGGCGGCCAGGACCTGCCGCTGTCGATCGGCATGACGATTCGCGAGATGGCCGGCACCGCGAACTGGTCCTGGGCCATGTATTCCGGCCTCTCCCACGGCGCGATGGAGACCATCGAGGCACACGGTTCCGAAGAACAGAAAGCGATCTTCATGGAGCCGCTGGTCAGTGGTCGCTGGACCGGCACCATGTGCCTGACCGAGGCGCATTGCGGCACGGATCTCGGGCTCCTGAAAACGAAAGCCGAGCCTGCCGCAGACGGCACGTACCGCGTTACCGGTTCGAAGCTGTTCGTCTCGTCGGGCGAACACGATCTCGCCGAAAACATCGTTCACATCGTGCTGGCACGCCTGCCGGACTCGCCACCG
Source organism: Woeseiaceae bacterium (assembly GCA_035465295.1). Taxonomy (GTDB): domain Bacteria; phylum Pseudomonadota; class Gammaproteobacteria; order Steroidobacterales; family Woeseiaceae; genus UBA1847. The sequence continues at coordinate 4,284 of DATHRM010000016.1, forward strand.
GGCACGAAGGGCATATCGCTGTTCATCGTGCCGAAGTTCGTTCCCAACGAGGACGGCTCGATCGGCGAGCGCAACAACGTGAGATGCGGCGCTCTCGAGCGCAAGATGGGCATCCACGGCAACTCGACGTGCCTGCTGAACTTCGACGGCGCAACCGGCTACCTGGTCGGGGACGTAAACAAGGGCCTGCACTACATGTTTACGTTCATGAACTTCGCCCGGCTCGGCACCGGCTTGCAGGGGCTTGCGCATTCGGAGCTCGCATTCCAGAACTCCCTGGCCTACGCCCGCGACCGCCTGCAAATGCGTTCCCTGTCGGGACCGAAGAACCCCGCCGGCCCCGCCGACCCGATCATCGTACACCCCGACGTGCGCCGCATGCTGCTGACGCAAAAGGCGTTCGCGGAAGGCGGCCGGGCGCTGATCTATTTCGCCACCACCCAGGCCGACATACTGACACGGTCCGACGACCCCGAGGCGCGGGAACTCGCCAACCACGTGCTCAGCTTCCTGACGCCCATCATCAAGGCCTTCCTGACGGAAACGGGGTTCGAAAGCGCGAACCTGGGACTGCAGTGCTTCGGCGGGCACGGCTATATCAACGAATGGGGCGTGGAACAGAACGTGCGGGACGCCAGGATCAGCATGCTCTATGAAGGCACCACGGGCATCCAGGCACTCGACCTCCTGGGTCGCAAGGTCCTGGGCACACGCGGCAAGGCGCTGGCCCCGGTAACGGGTTTCATCCTGGACTTCTGCAAACGATCCCGCAGCCGCAAGGAACTCAGGCCGTACCTGAAAACGCTGGTCCGGCTGACCAAGCAGTGGCAGTCGCTGACCCGCAAGATCGGCTTTGCCGCCATGCGCGACCGCGATGCCGTCGGCGCCGCGTCGGTGGATTACATCATGTTCTCCGGCTACGTGCTGCTCGGCGTTGCCTGGGCCGCCAGTGCGCGCGCCGCTTACCGGAGGCTCGAGCAAGGCACGACGGAAGAGGCGTTCTACCGCGCGAAGATCCGCACCGCGGAATTCTATTTCGCCAAGATACTGCCGCGGACCACGTCCCTGCTGGAGACGATGTCGGCGGGTCCTGAGCCGCTCATGAAGATGGATGAAAACGAGTTTATGTTCTAGGCGCGCCTGATCAGATACTGAAGAGGACAGCAATGATTTATTCGGGAAAGGCGATAACCGTTCAGGCAACTGGCGACGGTATCGCAGAACTCTGCTTCGACCTGCAGGACGAGTCCATCAACAAGTTCAATACATTGACGGTCAGTGAACTGAAGGACGCGA
>DATHRM010000017.1:0-3016 GCA_035465295.1 Woeseiaceae bacterium
CTCGTGAACGTGGCCTTCACGGTCGTGGCGATGGCGCTCATCGATCGGCTGGGCCGCCGTCCCCTGCTCGGCTTCGGCCTGACCGGCATCGCCGTCTGTATGCTGACGCTTGCGTGGGGTTTCGGGTCCGCCACCTACAGCCTGGACCAGGCGGCCGCCGACGCGCTGCCGGGAGACATCGATCGCCAGCAGCTGGCGCAGGTCGTGGGCACGGTCTACGAGAGCGATACGGAATTTCGCGACGCCCTGTTCGGTTCTATCGGGGAGGGCACCTACAAGCAGTTCGAGTCCGAGATCGTCAGCAGCGCGATCACGATGAACCCGACACTTATCCTGCTGGCAATTCTGGGCTTCGTCGCGAGTTTTGCGGTCTCCATCGGTCCCATCATGTGGGTCCTGTTCTCGGAGCTGTTCCCGAATCGCGTGCGCGGGGTTGCCATATCGTTCGTCGGGCTGATCAACTCCGCCGTCGCGTTCCTGGTCACGTTTATATTCCCCTGGCAGCTCGAGGCGCTCGGCAATGCCGGCACGTTCCTGATCTTCGGGCTGTTTGCCGTGGCCGGACTCACCTTCGTCATGCGTATCCTGCCGGAGACCAAGGGGCGCTCGCTTGAAGAACTCGAAACGATCCTCATCAAAGACTGACATGAGATCCCTGGCAGCTTTACCGTTAATCATCCTGATGTCTGCATGTTCCCCCGGGGCAAAAGACGCGGAGTCCCCGATCAAGGTCGAAATCGCGAAGACGGCGGACGGCTACGTGCTGATGCGCGGAGGCGAGCCGTATACCGTGAAAGGCGCGGGCATGGCCAGGAACGACATCGAGCGGTTTGCCCGGCATGGCGGCAATTCCATCAGGACGTGGAGTACCGACAACGATTACCAGGACACGAAAGAGCTGCTGGATGCGGCTCACGCCAATGACGTAACCGTTGCGCTGGGACTGTCGATGAAGGCCGAGCGTCACGGCTTCGAATACGACGATCCGGACGCCGTCGCCGCGCAACTGGAGTCCGTTCGCAAAGAGGTTTTGAAGTACAGGGATCACCCGGCCCTGCTGTTCTGGCTCGTCGGCAATGAACTCAATCACAGTTACAGCAACCCGAGCGTCTGGGACGCCGTCAACGATGCCGCGACGATGATCCACGAACTGGATCCGAACCACCCGGTGACGACGCCTATCTCGGGGTTCAAGCCGGACGTCATCGCCGAGATCCAGGCGCGGGCGCCGGCGATCGACTTCATCAGTTTTCAGATGTACGGCAGCCTGTTCGGCCTTCCCGACCAGGTGGCGGCAACCGGTTTCGATGAGCCGTTCATGATGACGGAATGGGGAACGATCGGTTACTGGGAAATGGAGAAGACGTCCTGGGGCGCGCCGACCGAACTCACGAGTTCCGAGAAGGCCGATGTATTCCTGCGCGCCCATGACGAGATTCTTTCGACATTCGAAGGCCAGTTGATAGGCTCGTATGCGTTCTTCTGGGGCCAGAAGCAGGAGCGCACGCCGACGTGGTTCGGGCTGCTCACCGAGAGCGGGAAGCTGACCGAGGCCGTGGATGTAATGCAGTACATCTGGACGGGCGGCTGGCCCGCGAACAGGACGCCGCGTGTCGAGTCGATCCGGCTCGACGGCAGGAATTACAAGGACAGTGTCGTGCTGGCGGCCGGCGAGTCGTATGACGCGGTGTTCGACGTCGCAGACCCCGAAGGCGACCCGCTCACGTATCGCTGGGAGGTCAAGCCGGAGAGCGACTCGCAAAAGGCGGGCGGCGATCGCGAAGAGGCGCTGCCGAACCTCGAGGGACTGCTGTCGAATGCCGAGGCCCGGGAAACGACAATCACCGTCGACGAGCCCGGCAGGTACCGCCTGTTCGCCTACGCCTACGACGGCCAGGATCACGTCGCGCACGCCAACATCCCGTTTCTCGTCGAAGGCAACGAACCCGCTTCGACCTACCGGCAGTCACCGGGCGACCTGGTCGCGAGTGAAGCGCTGGCCGTCGCCTACTCGGGCTTCCGCGAAGGCCAGCATCCCGACCGCGGCAGCGGCGCCGTCAACCCGAGCGACGCCGAGATTCTCGAAGACCTCGGGATACTGGTCGAGCACGGTTTCAGGCTGGTTCGCATGTACGACGCGGGCGAGAATACTGCGGCGACGCTCAGGCTGATCAGGGAGCACGACATGCCCATCAAGGTTCTGCTCGGCATCTGGCTCGATGCCGAGATCAGCAACCACGAAGGGTGTCCCTGGCTCGACGAGCCGATACCGGATGAGAAACTCGCGGCCAACAAGCTCAAGAACGCGAAGGAAATCGATCGCGGCATCGCACTGGCCAACGAATACGACGATATCGTCGTTGCGGTGAACGTCGGCAACGAAGCGCTGGTCGACTGGAACGATCACATGGTGCCGCTCGAGCAAGTCATCGAATACGTGCGTCAGGTCAAAGCGGCGATCGGGCAACCCGTCACCGTCGCGGACAACTACGAATGGTGGAAGCGCGATGGTGCACCGCTCGCCGCCGAGGTCGACTTCATCGGCGTGCACACCTACCCGGTCTGGGAGAGCAAGTCGATCGACGAGGCCCTGGCCTACACGATCGAAAACGTCGAGGGCGTCCGCGCGGCGCTGCCCGGCAAACCGATCGCCATCCTCGAGGCCGGCTGGGCGACGACGGCCACGGAATTCGGAGGGCGCGCGAACGAGGCGGACCAGCTGCGTTATTACGAGGAGATGACCGCCTGGGCCGAGAAAACGAACACCACGCTGTTCTGGTTCGAGGCTTTCGACGAACCGTGGAAAGGCGATGAGAACGATCCTCACGGCGCCGAGAAACACTGGGGTTTGTTCTTCGTCGACAGGACCCCGAAGCTGGTTTTCAGGAATCGCCAGGCTTCACATGAGTAAAATCGCTTTCAGTGGCCTCCTGTCCAGGCGGATACCATGACGAAACATCGAACGATTTTCCTGCGAGTCCCCTGCCTGTTGCTGACCGCGATTTCCATGGCCGCC
>DATHRM010000018.1:0-6005 GCA_035465295.1 Woeseiaceae bacterium
GCCTTCACCTACGGGTACGACTCCGTAACCCAGATGCAGGAAACGAAAGCAACTCTCTGCAAGATCACCGCAGCTTAGGAGGCTCGATCATGGCACGTATGAAATTTCTTTGTGACGCCGAGCGATGCATTGAGTGCAACGGTTGCGTAACGGCCTGCAAGAACGAGCACGAGGTCCCCTGGGGCGTCAACCGGCGCCGCGTCGTGACTCTCGATGACGGTGTTCCCGGCGAGAAATCTATCTCGGTCGCCTGCATGCATTGCACCGACGCACCCTGCGCCGCGGTCTGCCCCGTCGACTGCTTCTACACGACCGACGACGGTATCGTCCTGCACGACAAGGACCTCTGCATCGGCTGCGGCTACTGCTTCTACGCCTGCCCGTTCGGGGCGCCGCAGTTCCCACAGCAGGAGGCCTTCGGCGTGCGCGGCAAGATGGACAAGTGCACGTTCTGCGCGGGCGGTCCGGAAGAGGACAGCTCGGCAGCCGAACTCGAGAAATACGGTCGCAACCGTATTGCCGAGGGCAAGCTGCCGTTGTGCGCTGAAATGTGCAGCACGAAAGCGCTGCTCGCCGGCGATGGCGACATGGTCGCGGACATCTATCGCGAGCGCATCGTGAAGCGCGGCGGCCGCCCCGAGACATGGGGTTGGGAAACTGCCTACAAGGGTGACGCCTGATTCGTCAGGCGCCGCCGGAACTGGAAACATGGTGACAACAACAAGAAAGAAGAAGGGCGGGCGTCCGCTGGCTTTGGTGGTCGCCCTCGCATTTCTACCGATGAGCTTGACCGCCTGTGCAGAACGGGCGGACGTCACCTTGCACGAACCGGGTGTCTACAAGGGTGGGGAGGATCCGCTGCTCGACAAGCAGCAGGATCCGCAACACATCGAGACGCTGCAGGAGCGATTTGCCAAGGGGCAGTCGGACCGGTCGGAAGCGACGACGGTCCAGTGAAGTGAATGGACGCCGCGACCCGCAGGCGGGTCGCGGCGCTAAAGGAGCCTGGTCAATGCGCAAACAAAACACTTTTAGCAAACCACGGAGCCGCAGACGTGCCATCCTCGTGACGCTCGTAGCGTCGGTAATGGTGCTCATGGTTGCGATGGCGCTGCCGCTGACGGGGTATCTCGCCCACGAAATGGGCCTGATGCAAACCGCCGTGGCTCAGGAGTCGGAAGACGAGGCCGTCAATCCGCGCGCCGAATACTGGCGCGAAGTGCGTCAGGGCTCGGCCGGTTACTCCGCCGTTTCCGGCCAGGAGACCGGCGTACTCATCCAGAACGGCGGCCAGAACTGGCGCGAGATTCGTAACGGCCCGATATTTTTCTACGGCGGCGCGTTCATTATCGTCGTGCTGCTCGCCCTGGCAGCCAAACACATCGTCAAGGGCAAGGACAAACTCGATTCACGTACGGGCAAGACGGTCACACGCTGGTCGGCTTTCGAACGCATCCTGCACTGGTACGTCGCAATCGCCTTCATCATCCTGGGAATCACGGGCCTGAGCCTGATGTTCGGCAGGGCGGTGTTGATTCCGATACTGGGCAAGGAAGGCTTCGCCGCCTGGGCGCAGCTGGCGAAACCGATCCACGATTACCTGTCCCTGCCGTTTGCCGCCGGCCTGTTCCTTATGCTGCTCATGTGGATCGGCAAGAACACCCTCAAGAGCTACGACTTCGAGTGGCTGAAAAAGATGGGCGGCGCCATCGGCGACGGTCACCCACCCGCGGGCTTCTTCAATGCCGGCGAGAAGGTCTGGTTCTGGCTGTTATTCGTCGCCGGAATCGCCATGACCGTCTCGGGCGTTTACCTGCTGTTCCCGAACCTGGAGACCGTTCGCGAAACGATGCAGTTCTGGCACATCATTCATGCCTCGTCCGGTGTGTTCCTGGTCGCCGTCGCGCTGGGCCACATGTACATCGGCAGCATCGGCACCGAGGGCGCGCTCGAAGGCATGGTGAGCGGCGAAGTCGACGAGGGCTTCGCGAAGCAGCACCACAGCATCTGGTACGACGAGATCAAGGGCGGCAGCGCGCCCGCGAAAAGCGAGGCCGCGCCGGGCACCTCGAGTGCGGCTACGACCTGACCCGCAAAGGGCCGGAACAGCGCTGACAAACCGGCCGGCATTTGCCGGCCGGTTTTTCGTTACGCTGATGTTTCTCGGCCTGTCGTTCGCCACTGCCGGCGACCCGTTGCTGCAGACCGGGCAGGGAAATGGCAAGACACCCCTCATGTCGGCAGCACGGGAGGGCGATGCAGCGGCAGTCGCCCGCCTGATTTCGGCCGGCGCCGACGTCAATGAAGCGAATGGCGGCGGCGCGACTGCGCTGATGTTCGCGGCGCTCAGCGGCGACCCGCAGGTGACGAGCCTGCTCGTCAGGGCCGGGGCACGCACCGACAGCAAAGCGAAGCTCGGCTGGACCGCGCTCGCACTGGCCGCGGTCAAGGGATACACGGAAGTGGCGGAAGTCCTGCTCGACGCCGGAGCGAACCAGGGCGTTCGCGACGCTTACGGATGGACGCCGCTGATGCGCGCCGTCGATCGGCGCCGCACGGAGTTCGTGCGGCTGTTACTCGAAAGCCCGGGCGCCGACCTGGCCGTCCGCCAGGAAGACGACGCAACGGCGTTGCACATAGCGGCCGCCACCGGGGACCCGGACATCGTCCGGCTGCTCGTGGAGCACGGCGCGGACCGCTCTGCGGAAAACCGCGACGGCAATACGGCGGCAGAGATCGCGAAATCCGCCGGTTTCGGGGAACTTGCGGAGTACCTGGACGAGGCCGGCGGACGCTAGCAGGCGCCGGTGCGCGAATACTCGCTCATCGGCCAGACCGTGGTCACTTTGCGGGCCGGCTGCCGGATGTCGTCGCGCTGGTGCGCCAGCGCGAGCTGGAACCCGAATTCGGCCAGGAACCGCTCGAGCATGTCGCCGCCGTAGACGCCGGTGGCAAACAGCGCCTGGTGCTTATCCACGTAGTCGAGGCGCACGGCCGCGAGCGGCTGCGGGGCGGGCCCCGCCAGTACCCGGGCGCCGTCGCTCGGGTCGTAGACACTGCCCTCCGAGCAGCAGTAGATGACCTGGCCGCGCGACCACCAGTCGTCGCCGAATGATTTCACGTTCATGGGTTTGTGACGGTAATCGATGAAACTCACATTGCGCGTCGGATAACTCATGCGGTGCGCGCAGATCGCGGAGAATGCAACGATCGAGCGGCCGGGCCCGACGCCGCCGGACCAGCGGTAGGAGCGGCCGTTTGACGTCTCGAGCTCGGCGCCCGGTTCTGCGGGCGAGCCGAGGTCGATCAGGAAGCACGGTGTCGTGACGTAGGGGTAATGGAAGACGTAGCTCTGGCCGACAGTCAGCGAGTCGGCGCGCAACGTCTTGCCGCCGGCGTCGACCAGCCTGACCCGCTCGCCCGGAACCAGTTCGCCGGCCGGCTGCGCCATCAGCGACGGGTCTGCGGCTACCGCAGCTCCGGCACCAACGCACGCCTTGATGAACTTGCGCCTGTCGAAAGAATCGGAATCTGCCATGGGAAAAATACTATCAGAAACACCGCGCGCGTCTGCTGCTATGATCGAAATTGAGGGACGGTTTCGAGAGTGACGGGATTGGTGGCGGGTAACGTCGATACATTCACCGACCGCGAGCTGGCGCATTACAGCCGGCACCTGAGCCTGCGTGAGGTCGGGCTCGAGGGGCAGGCCCGGCTCAAGGGGGCGTCTGTCCTCCTGGTCGGGCTGGGCGGCCTCGGCTCGCCGCTCGCGATGTACCTTGCTGCAGCCGGCATCGGCCGCATCGGCATCGTCGAGTTCGATGTCGTGGACGTGTCGAACCTGCATCGCCAGGTGCTCTTCGGCAGCAGCCAGGTAGGCCAGCCCAAACTGGCATGCGGTGCGGCGCGGCTGCGTGACCTGAACCCGCATATCGTAATCGACGAGCACGCCGGCGCATTGACCCGGGACAACGCGCGGGAAATCGTTGCTGAATACGACGTCGTTGCCGACGGCGCCGACAATTTCGCGACGCGCTACCTCGTCAACGATGCGTGTGTGCTCGAGGGAAAGCCCCTCGTTTCGGCCTCGATACTCGCTTTCGAGGGACAGCTCGCGGTTTACAACCATGCCGGCGGGCCCTGCTACCGCTGCCTTTTCCCGGTGCCGCCGCCACCCGGCGTCGTGCCGTCGTGCGCGGAAGGCGGCGTTCTCGGGATACTGCCCGGCGTGATGGGTACCCTGCAGGCGACCGAGGTCATCAAGCTCGTACTGGGTCTTGGGGACATAGCAAGCGGCAGGCTCCTTCACTACGACGCGCTCGCGCTCGCGTTCTCCGGTTTTCACGTGTCGAGAGATCCCCGCTGCGAGATTTGCGGCGACAATCCGGGGATCACGGAGCTCGTGGACTACGACGCATTCTGCGGCGCGGGCGCCTCGGCCGATTCGCTGGTGCCCCAGCTGTCGCCGGCAGAAGCCGCCGGACTGCTCGACGCGCCGGACACCGTCTTTGTCGATGTCCGCGATACGCATGAACGCCTGGTCGACAGCCTGCCGCGATCCGAACACGTCCCGCTGAACGAACTGATCGAAAGCGGCGTGCCGTTCCCGGCCTCGACGCCACTTGTCATCTATTGCGCGTCGGGGAGCAGGAGCCTCCTCGCCGCGGAATCCCTGATCAGGCGCGGTTTCACCCGCGTTTATAATCTCGAGGGCGGCCTGTCCGCCTGGCGCCGCGAAAAGCGGGCCTGATCAGAACGTAAGCGTCGTCGAGACGTACCAGTAAATGGTGTTATCGGCCGGCGGCGCGAGCGGTGCGTCCGTGAGAAACTCGCCTTTCCAGAGATACGCCGCGGTGACGTCGACGGACAGGTTGGCGGCCTCCGGCAGCCAGCGCCAGCGCACATCGAGCTGCTGGCCAATGAATGACCCGGAGTTGCCGTCGCGGTCCCTGAGGCCCGCCGTGGTCAGAAAGTCGCGATCACTCGCCAGCCATGCCGGCCGGTAGTCGAACCGCAGGTCGAACGAGGGGCGGGGCTTCAACCGCAGCCCGATTCCCGGCGACACGATATTGCTGCGTGCGAATACACCGTGAATGCCGGTAACGCCGAACTCCCAGCGCCGGGCGCCGAACAATGTATCGAAGCGATTGAACTCACCGTCGTCCGGGTCCTTGTCGCCCGATGCATAGTCGAAACGCAGGATGACGCTCGGCTCCCAGCGTCCCGCCAGATCGCGGCTCAACTCAGCATGGGCAAACCAGGCGCGATGATCCAGGTCCGTGACATCCGCCGGCAACGCCGTGGCTCGCGCCTCGCCTGATTGCAGCGCAGTTTCGAATTCGAACGCCCAGGAGTCCGCCGCCTTGCGCACTCTCAAACCGGCCGTCAGGAAATCGCGGTTCCGGGTCGGCAGCCCGGGGCGATCCTTCTCCTTAATACCGAACAGGTACCAGTCGGTGTCGAAGCCGCTCGAGACCGTTATGCCCGACAGGTACAGGCCCCAGAACGTCCGCTCGCCGTGTTCCTGGTCCAGCTCGAAGTCGTTGGATCGCAGGCGATCCCGCTCGATGTTGTTCGGCAAGCGCGCGACCGGCATCGTCAGAAACGCCTGCAACCCGCGGCCCCCGGGCAGCGTCCAGACGGCATTGACGCCGGTGAATGCGTTCGTGGTATTGCGCGTACGGTTGCGTGCCACGAATCGCCGGCTACCGACGTCCATTGTCATGCGGCCGACCTGAACGTCCAGCTTGTCCGTCCGGTACCCGGCATAGACTCGCAGTGGCTCCAGCGCATTGACGTCGTCGGTGCCGACCGGGGTGAGGTCCTGTTCCAGCCACGCGCGGGAATCCTCGATTTCGATGCCGCCGTAAAACCGTTCCCCGGTGGCTCGCGCATGCAAACGCAGCCGCGAGACCAGCAGTTCATCCTGGGCCGGCCCCACGACACGAAACGTATTCTCCATGTGTTCGTAGCGGAGTCGGTAGCTGCCGGCAAGCGAAAGCCAG
>DATHRM010000019.1:0-2030 GCA_035465295.1 Woeseiaceae bacterium
TCGAATCCCACGACGTTGGTTTCGGCACACAGCCTGCGCACGAGCGGGAACACCTCCCGGGTCGTGAGCCCGGCCGGCTCGGGCGTCCCGGTGCCCGGCATGTAGGCCGGATCCAGCACGTCGACGTCGAAGGAAATGTACAGGTATTTCGGCCCTTCCCGGGCTTCCTCTATCGCCCGCTGCATGACGTGCTCCCAGCCCTTGTCCTCGATCTCCGCCATGGTGTGATAGCGGAATCCGTTTTCGCGCATCCACTCGAAGCCGGACTTGCCGGGCCACATCCCGCGCAACCCGACCTGGATGAAGTTCTCACCCGGTACCAGCCCTTCCTCCACCAGGCGGGCCACGGGCTGGCCATGGGAGAGCAGGTGGTCGCTGTTGCGCCCGGCGTCGTAGTGCGCGTCGAAGTGGACGACGCCCACGTTGCCTGCGCCGTAGACGTCCACGATCCCTGCGACGTCCGGGTACATCAGCGCATGGTCGCCGCCGACGATCATCGGGATGGCCCCGGTTGCGGCAACCTCGCGAACCATTTCGCGAATGTGCCGGACGCTGCGCTCCAGGCTGAGGCTGTCGATGCCGATGTCGCCGTAGTCGACGACCGTGAGTTCGTTGAACGCCGACACCATCGTGTGCATGTGCTGCGACGTCACCATGCCCTGGCCCTTGTAGACCACCCCGGTGCGGACGGCACGCGGCCCGTAGGCCGCGCCCCTGAAACCGCTGCCGGTATCGAGACCGGCACCCATGATGGCGACCTCGACGTCGCCAGCCTTCAGGTCGGCGGGCGTCAGCGCGATCGGCAGGTTGAAGAAGGTGGGGATGCCCTGTTTCGGGCCGGAGCCCAGGTAGCGGGAGACGTTGATCGGTCCGGGCTCCCGCGGCGTGTCGAACTCCGGCGGCCGCCGCGTCCGGAACCAGTTGAAATCGTCCGCCTCCGTGTTGAGCGGAATCGACGCCATGTCGCGCTCGGGGTCGAACTTCAGGAGTTCCTTAACCTGCATCATTGCGTCGATGTAGGCTTCGACCTGGTCGGCGGACTTGTTACGAAACCTCGCGAACAGGATGTCGTGGCGCTCCGCGAAAAAGAGCGCGTCTTCTCCGCGCAGGAACGCGATCTTGTCGTCGGGGATACCGTCGAGCCGTTCTGCGAGCTCTGGCGGCAGGTCGACGGGCTCGAATGCCTCGTCGTCTTCGGCGAAGACTGTTGCGGCCGCCAGAGTGAGCCAGAGAAACAGCCCGGTCCTTACGCATGCGCCCATGGCGCCCCCCCTTTGCGTGGGCAAAAGCCCGTCAGTCGATATTGAGAATCACCGCTCCACGCGCCTCCCCGGCTTCCACGATCTCGTTGCCGGCGATAATGTCCTCGAGCGGCATGGCGTGGGCGATGCGATGCTTGAGCCAGCCGCCGGAGAGTCCGCTGTTGATGTCCGCGACGGCATGGTCTTTCGCGCCATCCGGCATGGCGTAGACGATAATCGTGCGCAACGTCAGGTCCTTGTACATCATCCGGTAGAACGGCAGCACGGGCTCCGGTTTTTTGCCGGAACCATACGCGGCGATCGTACCGCCCACCTCGAGGACCTCGATCGATACCGGCAGGTTGCTGCCGAACTCGAGGTCGACGACGCGGTTGACCAGCTCGCCCCCGGTCGCCTCGAGCACCTGCGGGGCAAAATCGTCGGCCCGGTGATCGACGACGTGATCGGCGCCCGCGTCCACGCACGCCGCCGCGTCGTCCGGGTTGCTTGCCGTGGCGATGACGGTCGCGCCGCCGCGATGTGCCCACTGTATGGCGTAATAGCCCACCCGGCCGGCGCCGCCCATGACCAGCACCACCTGGTCCTCGACCTGGCTATCGGCATAGACGGCGCGATGTGCCGTCATCGCGGGAATGCCCAGGCATGCGCCGACGTCGAAGCGGACCGCTTCCGGCAGGCGCGGGGCATAGTTGCTGCTGATCGCGACGTACTCCGCGGCTGTGCCGAAGCGGCGTTCGTGCTGTGCCTGGAATACCCAGACTCGCTCGC
>DATHRM010000020.1:0-18666 GCA_035465295.1 Woeseiaceae bacterium
GCGCTGCGGGACTGGCTCGTGCGCCGCAACCTGACCTACCGGTCGCTGTTCTGGATCACCGGGTGCCTGGCTTTCGTGCTCTCTCCGCTGATCGACAATCTGACCACGGCGCTGGTCATGTGCGCGGTAGTACTTGCCGTCGGCAAGGGCAATTCCCGTTTCGTCAGCGTGGCTTGCGTCAATATTGTCGTCGGTGCCAACGCGGGCGGCGCGTTCAGTCCTTTTGGCGACATTACGACGCTGATGGTGTGGCAACGGGGTATCGTCGAGTTCCAGACCTTTTTCCTGCTGTTCGTGCCGTCACTGGTCAACTTCCTGGTGCCTGCGTTCGTGATGTCATTCGCGGTTCCGAAGGAGAAGGCCGTCGGCAGTGCGGAGCGGACAAAGATGAAACGGGGCGCAAAGCGCATCATGTTCCTGTTTGCATGTACGATCACGACCGCCGTTTCGTTTCACAACTTCCTGAACCTGCCGGCTTTTCTCGGCATGATGACCGGCCTGGGTTATCTCAAGTTCTTCGGCTACTACCTGCGCAAGACGCACGTCCCGGTGCAGACCGACGTTCCTGGCTACGGGCAAACAGGTGACGTGGTGCCCTTCGACAGCTTCCGCGAGGTCGAGCGGGTCGAATGGGACACGCTGTTGTTCTTCTTCGGCGTGATCATGTGCGTCGGCGGGCTGAGCTTCATCGGCTACCTGGAGCACCTGTCCCACTATATTTACGGCGAACTGGGACCGACGACCGCGAATGTGCTGGTGGGCATCATGTCGGCCATCGTCGACAATATCCCGATCATGGTCGCGGTTCTCGAAATGCATCCGGCCATGGACCTGCAGCAATGGCTGCTCGTGACGCTGACCGCTGGCGTCGGTGGCAGCTTGTTGTCGATAGGCTCCGCGGCGGGTGTCGCATTGATGGGGCAGGCGCGTGGCGAGTACACGTTTTTTCGCCACCTGCGCTGGACGCCGGTCATCGCGCTCGGTTACGCCCTGAGCATCTGGGTGCATATGGTCATCAACCGCGGGCTCTGACGGTCGCGCCGCGAAGGCGCCCGGCCCTGCCGCAGGGCAATACGTATATATACGAATGAGAATGATTGTCATTTGCAATAACCTCCCTTAAGCTTTCCAATCAGCCGAAAAGGGAGTCCGGACAATCATGAACATGTGCAAGACCATGCCGCTGGTCGCGGTGCTGCTGCTGGCCTCGACAGCAAGCCAGGCGCAGCAGGCACCCGCAACGATCGAAGAGCTGTGGGAGATCGTGCAACGGCAACAGGCCGAGATCGACGAGCTTCGCCTCGAGCTGGGCGAGGCGCGCGCGGCCATGGCGGCCACGAACGACAGGGTCGAGGAGACCGAAGCTCGCGTCGACGCAACGGGCGACTACGTGGAGACGCTCGCAGTGGCGGACGCCGGCGCGCAGCAGACGTCGATCGGCGGATACGGCGAGCTGCATTACAACAGCACGAAGTCCGATGCCGGCGACAGCGACGAGATCGATTTCCACCGTTTCGTGCTGTTCTTCGGCCATGAATTCACAGACCGGGTGCGGTTCTTCTCCGAGTTCGAACTGGAACATTCGCTGGCGGGCGACGGCAAACCAGGGGAGGTCGAACTGGAGCAGGCCTATGCCGAATTTGCTCTGACAGAAAACACCTTTGCGAAGACGGGCCTGTTCCTGCTGCCGGTCGGCATCCTCAACGAGACGCATGAACCAACCACGTTCTACGGCGTCGAGCGCAATGATGTCGAAAGCATCATCCTGCCGTCCACCTGGTGGGAAGCGGGCGCCGGTCTGAACGGCCGGCTGGCCAACGGATTCAGCTGGGATGCGGCCCTGCACTCGGGCCTCGCCATGCCGACGGACGGCGGCAGCGCGTTCCGCGTCCGCAGCGGGCGCCAGAAGGTGGCCGAGGCGATTGCCAGTGACCCGGCCTATACGATGCGCCTCAAATACACGGGTATGCGCGGCCTCGAGGTTGCGGCCAGCTACCAGTACCAGTCCGACCCGAGCCAGGTGGCCGGCGACGGGCTGGACACGGGACAGCTATTCACGGCCCATGCGATCTTCCAGCGGGGCATTTTCGGCTTGCGCGCGCTCTACGCCGGCTGGAACTTCGACGGCTTTGCCGTCGAGGCGGCCGGTGCAGAGGAGCAGGACGGCTGGTTCGTCGAGCCCAGCCTCAGGTTCTCGGATAAATGGGGCATTTATGCCCGCTACGAGGACCTCGACGCGGCACGCGACCAGGACAAGTTCACCCAGAGCGAATTCGGGCTGAATTACTGGCCCGTGGCGGGAGTCGTGTTGAAACTGGACTACCGCATGCGCGATCATTCCCTGCCTGCGCTCGAGGTACGCGATTTCGATTCGCTCAGTCTCGGCTTCGGCTATAACTTCTGATAATCATTGCGATCCCATGTTGCGCCTGTTCATCCTGATCCTGCTGGTCGCTTCGGGCCCGGCTCTGGCCGGGCCCGGCGGCGAGGCCGGGCGTTACATGGAAACGGACGACTACCTCAGCGCCGCCTTCCCCGACGAACCGCCGGCGCCGCGCACCCTGTGGATTTCAGGCGAGCTCCGGGAGGCCGTGGAGCGCGTGCTGGGGCATCGTTTTGCGGCGCTGCGGGTGCGCTACTGGCACGACGGCGCGAAGAGCGTCTGGATCCTGGACGAGATCGGCAAGGAGCTGCCCATCACCATCGGCGTTACCGTGGCCGATGGCGCGATCGACAATGTTCGCGTGCTCGAATTTCGCGAGAGCCGCGGTTGGGAGGTACGCTATCCGTTTTTTACGGACCAGTTCGTGGACGCCAGGCTCGAAGCAGACGGACGCCTCGACCGGAGAATTGACGGGATCACCGGCGCTACGCTGTCTGTCGGTGCCGTGACTCGCATCGCACGCGTCGCACTGCTTCTGGATGACACTCTCCAAACCAAAGGCTGACAGCGGCGCGCGGCTGCGAATCTGGCTCCGGCGAGGCCATCGCTGGCTCGGCGTCGTGCTCGTGTTTTTCGTGCTGCTGCTGGCCATTTCCGGTATTGCGCTGAACCATGCTGAGGCATGGGGACTCGATCGCCGCTACCTCGGCTGGTCATGGTTGCTCGACGCGTATGGGATAGAGGCGCCGCCACCGTCAGCGAGCTTTGCGGACGGCGGTCATCGGGCCACGCTCCTCGGTGGACATCTGTATTTCGACGGCGTGGACATCGCCCGGGATGTCGAGGCGCTTTCCGGACTTGCCGTGCTTGATCCCCTGGCGCTTGTCGCGACCAGCGACAGGGCGTTCATCCTGACGACGTCGGGGAAACTCGTGCAGTCGATCGATGTCGCCGCTGAATTGCCTTCGGCGGTTGCGCGCGTCGGGCGCGCGGGCGGTGTCGCCGTTATGGAAAGCGGCGGGCGCCTGTACCGCAGCGATCCCGAGATCACAGTTTTCGAGCCCTGGGAAGCGGCCCCGCAGGAGCGGATATGGTGGTCGTCCGCGACCTCACCTGGAGCGGCCGACCTCGAAGTGCTGCAACGCCTCTACCGCGGTCGTGGCCTGACGGTCGAGCGTGTGTTGGCCGACCTGCACAGCGGACGCATACTGGCGATTTTCGGTACTTTGCTCATGGACCTGGTTGCGGTGTGCATGATCGTACTGAGCCTGTCGGGCCTCATCATGTGGATACAGCACAGCCGCCGGGAGAACGGCATCGTGCGGCGCAACGGCGGGCAGCGTTAGACGTCGCTGTTCAGGGCGCGATGCGGATGACCCGCGAGTCGCCCCGGTCGCGCGGGTCGGATGCTGGCAGCCACCCGCCGTCCCCGCGCCACACGACCTGCACGTCGCCGAACTCCCAGGGATGCGGTTCCGCCCGGTAGCCCATTTCCCCGAGCAGCGACACCGTGGACGCCGGCAGGGGGCGCGTAACGCTGTAGGTGATCAGGTCCGGGGGCAGCAGCTGGTGATGAAAACGGGTCGCGGCGACGGCATCGAACGGGCTCATCCCGTAATCCAGCACGTTCACGATCGTCTGGAACACGGACGTGAATATCGTGGATCCGCCCGGTGTGCCGACAACCATGGCCACCTCGCCGCCGGCGAGCAGGATCGTGGGTGACATCGACGACAGCATCCGCTTGCCGGGCTGGATCTCGTTCGCCGTGTTGCCGACGACGCCGAAGATGTTGGGCACGCCGGGCTTCACGCTGAAATCGTCCATCTCGTTGTTCAGCAGGAACCCCGCGCCCTCGACGACGACGCCGCTGCCGTAATTCCAGTTGAGCGTGTAGGTGTTGGAGACGGCATTGCCCCACTGGTCGACGATGGAGTAGTGCGTCGTGTTCGGCGTCTCCAGCCCCGGCTGCACGGCGTCCAGCTGCGAGATTTCGTCGGGATTCACCTCCCGGGCGCGCTCTGCGATGTAATCGTCGGCGATCAGGGCGTCGATCGGGTTGTCGACGTAATCGGGGTCGCCCAGGTACTCGGCGCGGTCGGCGAAAACGCGTTTTTCCATTTCCGCGACGAGATGGATGTACTGCGGCGAGTTGTGCGGTACGTCGGCGAAATAGTCGGCCAGGTAATCCTTCATCTTGAGCAGCTGGATGAGGGCGAACCCGCCCGAACTCGGCGGCGGCGCGGCGAGGATCTCGTATTCGCGCCACTTCGACCGCAACGGTTCGCGCCAGGCCGCGCGGTAGCGTTCGAGGTCTTCGGCCGTGACCAGGCCATTGCTGCGTTGCATCTGGCCGACGATCAGGCGCGCAGTTTCGCCGCGATAGAAATCGTCGGGCCCGCGTTCCGCGATACGCCGCAGCGTCTTGCCGAGGTCCGGCTGCCGGAACGGCTGCCCGCCGCTGATGCCCCCGAAGTGGCCCCAGAAATTGGTCGAGTCGCCGAACCAGTCCTGCATCGAGTGTATGTCGTCGACCAGAGCATTGGCCGGCAGAAACCCTTCTTCCGCCAACCTTACAGCGGGCATCACGAGGTCCTTCCACGGCAACTTGCCGTAGCGCCGGTGTGCCTCCCACAGCCCGGCGACGGTGCCGGGCACGCCGGCAGCCTGCGCACCGATCAGGCTGGCGTTTTCGATCACGTCCCCGTGTTCGTCGAGATACATGTCGCGATGCGCGGCAAGCGGAGCGGTCTCCCGGTAATCGAGAAAGGCAGGTTCGTCGTCGAAGTAGATCATCATGAAGCCGCCGCCACCGATGTTGCCCGCGTCGATAAAGGTCACGGCCATCGAGAACCCCACCGCAACGGCCGCGTCGACGGCATTGCCGCCGGCGCGCAGCACGGCTTCAGCGACGTCGGCGCCGTATTTGTCGGGAATGGCTATCGCGGCGTTCTGCCGGGCCGCCGCCGGTTCCCCGGCTGCCTGCCGCGGCGGTTCCTGTGCCGGGCCGCAACCGGCGAACAGCAGGGCGAGGGCGGCCAGTGCTGCGAACAGCGCGCGCGGCCGCCAGCGATTAACGTGATTCACTCTTCAGTTCCTGTTCGAGGACGAGCCGGTCGAGATCGCCGACGTCCAGTACGGGGGCGGCATCGACTTTGCCGGCGTCCAGCAGCGCCGAAACACGTTCCAGCGCCGCGATTATCATCGACTGCTCCCATTCCTCGAGGCTCTCGAAGCCCTGCACGAACCGGTGCTGGAGCAGGTCGGGAGAGCTCTCGAGCGCGGCCCTGCCCGCATCCGTCAGTTCGATCCATACACGGCGGCGGTCGTCCGTGTCGCGCCTGCGCGTGACGAGCCCCGCGTCCTCGAGCTTGTTGACCACCACGGTCACCGTGGCCTGCTTGAGGGCCACGGACCTGGCGACTTCGCTGGGGAGCGCTTTGCCATGCTGCGACACCTGCTGCAGCACCAGCAGCTGCGACGTCGTCAGCTCGGATTCGTGCGCCAGCTTGCGAGAGTTGAGTTCCGTGACGCGGAGGATGCGCCGTAATGCGACGAGTGCTGTGTTGGATCGGTCGTTCATCGATGCCACGCCCGGGCCCGGAATAACGCCTTGTGACAGATTCGCACGGGAATATCCATGATCAGGTGATTGTAGTCGCCATAATAATTATGAATTTAAACTACCATGTCCATCGAGTACGATACGATTATTGGCTGATATATCGTTTAAGTAGTTGTTTTTAGCTATAATAAAACTTATTTACGCTCGGATAACCATATACAGCGGATATCACCGAAACGAACTTGAACAAATATAATTAGTTTTGTAAACTATCTTCCACAGTTTGGGCATGCAGTACGAACCGACAACGACCGCAGCTGCTGATACGGCAGCTCGGCGTTTTGCGTGCGCCACCGTTCAACACCACAGGCAGGGAGGCCCTCAACCCGATGCTACACATTACGAAAGACGCAAAACGAATCTGTTCCGCAACGATCCGGCAAATGGTCGGAGAAGGCGCCGTGAAATGCCTGCGCCTGATACGGAACGGGGACGGCGCATCCATTTCCTTCGAGGTGCCGCGCAGCGACGACGAAATCATCCAGCACAAGGGACTCGCTGTACTGGCTATTCCCGAAGGCGTCGCGGAAGCGCTCTCGGGCAGGACGCTCGATGTGAAAGATGACGGCCGCTTTGTGATTTCGTAACAGGAGTTGTCATGAAGGTACCCGAAAATTTCCGGACCAGGATCGCGGGCAATATTTATCAAAATACACCGGACCTGGTCGTCTGCAACGACACGACGATCCTGCGCGTCGACCGCGCCACCGACAGCGGCCGCCTGAAAGTAAAGCTGGCTATTTTCGATTCGAAGGGCCGGCGCAAGGCCACGATCGAGGACGACAAAGTCACCAGGGGGCGTAAAAAGGACTACTCGGTCTCCATGACCGACAGCAATTTTTCCGTCCACGAGAACGCCACCGGCCGGACTGTCTGCAACCTGCAGCGCTGCGCTTCCGCGCGGCGCATGGATATCGACGCGTTTGTCATGACGCATTCCCCGGACGGATTCCTGATTCATGCGAGCCCGGTCCAGACGAACCTGGGCACCAAGGCCCGGGGAGAGGTCTATCGCGATCTCGACCGTGCGCTGGTGATGTAAGCGGCGGTAAGCCCCTGATCGATTTCAACCCATTTTTGCCAAGGAGGAAGTTCATGCTTCAGTTAACCCAATCCGCGAAGAAAAAATTGCACGCATCGCTGTCCCAGTCGGACGTCGTCAACGATGAAGGAAAGTGCTTCAGGATCGTACCCAAGGACGAAAAAACCCTGACGCTTACGATTGCGACGCCCGAAAGCAGCGACTCGACGTTCTCTCACGAAGGCCAGGTCATACTCGCCTTGCCCGAGGTTCTGCAGCCGTTGTTCGAAGACAAGAGCCTCGATATCGACGATGGCGGCAACCTGACCGTCAGCTGACCGGTCACGGAGGAGAACCGAGAAGATGTGCGGTATTGCAGGCGAGATAAGGTTCGATAGCAGGCAGGCATCGGCGGACCGCGTCCGCGGGATGATGGACGCCCAGGAGCGGCGAGGCCCGGACAGTCACGGGCTCGCCGACTTCGGCCGCGTGGTATTCGGGCATCGGCGGCTCAAGATTGTCGATCTCACCGACAAAGCCGCGCAGCCGATGCTGGACGAGCAATCAGGCCGCTCCATTGTGTTCAACGGCTGCATCTACAATCACAACGAACTCCGCGAGGAGCTCGAAGGGCTCGGCCACCGGTTTTTCTCGCTGAGCGACACGGAAGTGATCCTGCGCGCATTCGGCGAGTGGGGAAGCAGCTGTGTCGAGCGCCTGAACGGCATGTTCGCGTTTGCCATACACGACCCCGCGTCCGGCGACGTATTCATGGCGCGTGACCGTCTCGGCATCAAACCGCTTTACTTCATGGAAGAAGCCGGCTCGCTGTGTTTTGCATCGTCGCTGACGGCGCTGACGAAGACCTGCGACAGGGAACTGAATGTCGACCCCGTCTCGCTGCACCACTACATGACCTTTCACTCGGTCGTCCCGGCGCCCCGAACGATCCTGAAGGAAGTCAGGAAACTGCCGCCGGCGACCCGGCTGACCATCAAGCCGAACGGTGAGCGCAAAGAGGACGTCTACTGGTCGCCGCAGTTCCGGCGCCTTAACGGCGACGCCAGCGTCGATTTCAACGAGTGGCGCGACCGCGTCGGCGCAGCGCTCGACAAAGCAGTGCGGCTGCGAACCACGGGCGACGTGCCCGTCGGCGCGCTCCTGTCCGGCGGCCTCGACTCGAGCCTGATCGTCGGCCTTCTCGCGCGGCTCATCCCGGACAACCTGCAGACATTTTCCGTGGGCTTCGAAACCCGCGGTGACGAGGTCGGCAACGAATTCGAATACTCCGATATCGTCGCGAAGGAATTCGGCACGCGCCACCACAAGATTCATGTCGATTCGGCGGAACTCCTGGAGCATCTGCCCGACTGCCTCGACGCTATGGCCGAGCCGATGGTGAGCCATGACAATATCGCGTTCTACCTTCTCGGCCGCGAGGTGTCGAAGCACGTCAAGGTCGTGCAGAGCGGCCAGGGCGCGGACGAGGTATTCGGCGGCTACCACTGGTATCCGCCGATGATGGACAGCAAGGATCCCCTCGCCGAATACCAGCGAGTGTTCTTCGACCGCGACCATGACGAGTATTGTCGAGCCGTGTCGCCCGCTTATGCCAATGGCGATGCAAGCAGCGACTTCGTGGCGCGCCATTTCGAAGCAGCTCGGGCCGACCGGCCGATCGACAAATCCCTGCACCTCGATACCACCGTGATGCTCGTCGACGACCCGGTCAAGCGCGTGGACAACATGACCATGGCCTGGGGACTGGAAGCCCGGGTTCCGTTCCTCGATCACGAACTGGTCGAACTGGCTGCGCGCATACCGCCCGGCCACAAGATCGACGGCGGCGGCAAGTACGTCCTCAAGGAGATGGCAAGGCGCGTGATCCCGGATGCCGTGATCGACCGGCCCAAGGGCTACTTCCCGGTGCCGGAACTCAAATACCTGAGCGGCCGGAGCCTCGATTTCGTCAGGGATACGCTCACCAACCAGGCGGCGCGCGACCGTGCACTGTTCAATCCCGATTACGTGGACGAATTGATCGACGAGCCGCATGAACACATGACGCCGCTGCGCGGCTCGAAGCTCTGGCAGGTCGCCGTGCTCGAAGCCTGGTTGCAGCATCACGTGGACGGGCGCGAGTCATGAAGGCCGACAAGACGCGGCACCGCGTCGAGCGCCGGGGCACACCGACCCTGCGCAACTGGGATACGCCGAAGCGCGTAAAGGGGAAGCAACTCGCCAGCGAGGCGACTATCGATTGTGGCTGGGGCCGCCTGATTTTCGCCCACACGTTCGACGACAACCAGCGTCTTGCCGACGCTATCTGCGACGAGAAGCCGAACCAGCGAAACATCGCGCTTTACATCAAGGACCCGCACGTGGTTCTCGCCCTGAAGCCACACGACCTGTTCCTGGACCCGTCACATACCTACCGGCTCTGGCTGCACACATACCGGGCGTCCCGGGTGCTGCCGCGTGGCTTCCGTGTGCGCCGGGCACAGGGCAGCGCGGATGCCGATGCGATCGGCCACCTGCTCACGAGTCGCAACATGGTGCCGGCGGGAGCGGATTTCATCCGCTCGCAAATCACCTCGAAAGTGCTGACGCACTTCGTCGCCGAGGACGAGCGCTCGGGCGAGATCATCGGCACGGTGATGGGAGTCGACCATCACCGCGCTTTCAACGACGTCGAGAACGGTTCCAGCCTGTGGGCGCTGGCGGTCGATCCGCAGGCATCCCATCCCGGCATCGGGCGTGCCCTGACGGCGTGCCTTGCCGACCACTTCGCTGCGCGCGGCCGCGATTACATGGACCTTTCCGTCATGCACGACAACGCCGCCGTCATCAATCTCTACGAGAAGATGGGCTTCCAGCGGGTGCCGGTGTTCTGCATCAAGAAGAAGAATGCGATCAACGAGCCGCTGTATTCCGGCTCGGAGGCTTCGGACGACGACCTCAACCCCTATGCAAGCATCATCGTCGACGAGGCGCGGCGTCGTGGCATCGCGGTCGAGCTCGTGGACGCGGAGCACGGCTATTTCGAACTCGCATTCGGCGCGCGCACGGTCGCCTGCAGGGAATCGCTTTCCGATATGACGTCGGCGGTCGCGATGAGCCGCTGCGACGACAAGTGGGTGTGCCAGCGGCTGCTGAGAAAAGCCGGGATCGCGGTGCCTGAAAACCAGCTCGCCGGGGACGACGAATCGAACCGGGCGTTCCTGCAAAAGCACGACGCGGTCGTGGTGAATCCGGTGCGTGGCGAGCAGGGCAACGGCGTAAGCGTCGGCATCAGCGACGAGGAAGAGTTGCGATCCGCCATAGCGCTGGCGCAGAAATACGACGATGAGGTCATGCTGGAGGAATTCGTGTCCGGTGAAGACCTGCGCATCATCGTCATCGACCGGGAGGTCGTTGCGGCGGCGGTGCGCCGTCCGGCGAGCATTACGGGGAACGGCGTTGATACCGTCGAGACGCTGATTGCGAAGCAAAGTCGCCGGCGCGCGGCAGCGACGGACGGCGAGAGCAGGATACCGGTCGATGCGGAGACGGAGCGCTGCCTCGCGAAGGCCGGCCTGACGATGGAGTCCGTGCCCGAAAAAGGGCGCATCGTACAGGTTCGCGACACGGCGAATCTCCATACCGGCGGCACGCTGCACGACGTAACGGACAGCCTGCATGCCGAGCTGGCGAATGCAGCGGTGGCTGCAGCCAGGACCCTGGACATCCCGGTGGTCGGCCTCGACCTGGTTGTTGATGCGCCGGATCAGCCCGGCTATCGTGTTATCGAAGCAAATGAGCGGCCGGGGCTTGCGAACCACGAGCCGCAGCCGACGGCAGAGCGCTTTATCGATTACCTGTTTCCGCAAACGGCGGCCCGAGGAGAATAACAACAATGGAACGCATCACTCCGGACATGGCTTACGTCCGGCGAATTCTCAGCGAATTGCTCGCCATACCCAGCCCCGCCGGATTTACCGACGAAGCGGTGCGCTTTACCTGCGAAGAACTCGAGCGACTCGGAATGTCTTACGAGATGACACGCCGGGGCGCGATCCGCACGGACCTGAGTGGCAAGATCTACAGTCCCGCCCGGTCGATCGTCGTGCATCTCGACACGCTCGGGGCAATGGTCAAGGAACTGAAGGACAATGGCCGCGTCACGCTGAGCCCGATCGGCACCTGGTCGAGCCGTTTCGCCGAGGGCGCTCGTGCGACGATCTACTCGGACCACGGCAAATTCGTGGGCACGATCCTGCCTATAAAGGCCTCGGGCCACACCTACGACGACGAAATCGACTCGCTTCCCGTGAGTTGGGACACCGTCGAGATGCGCATCGATCACCCGCTGTACAGTCGCGACGACCTGGTCCAGCTGGGCGTCAACGTCGGCGACTTCATCGCGCTGGATACCGAGACGCACATGCCCGACACGGGCTTCATCTGTTCGCGCTACCTGGATGACAAGGCGGGAGCCGCGGTCCTGCTGGCGGTCGCCCGTGAAATCCAGAAACGCAAACTTACGTTGCCGATGGATTGTCACCTGCTGTTTACGATATCCGAGGAAGTCGGGTCGGGCGCGTCGAGCGTGCGGCACGGCGATGTCTCCGAGATGCTGACACTCGATGACGGGCCGTCGGCCCCCGGTCAGAACACGGATGAATTCGGCGTGACGGTCTGCATGAAGGATTCCTCGGGACCGTTCGATTACCACCTGACGCACAAGCTGCTCGATCTTTGCACGAAGCACGGGATCAGCCACAAGCGCGACGTCTTTCGTTACTATCGTTGTGACAGTGCGTCGGCGATCGAGGCCGGCAACGACATCCGCACGGCACTGGTCTGTTTCGGCACCGACGCCACGCATGGCTACGAGCGATGCCACGAGAACAGCCTGATCGCGCTCGGCGAATTACTCGGTTATTACCTGCAAAGCGACCCGACGTTCAAGCGGGACAAGAAATCCCTCGAGTCGTCGGTGGAAGACTTCGGCGAGCTGCCCGTTTAGGCGGACCGTCGGCGATCAGCCGAAGATCCACCATCCCGAGTCGAGATCGTCTTCACAGCGCGTGAGCTGCGCGCCCCATTCGCGGGCGCGATAATCGACGCGGCGTGCGGTGGTCTTGAGCCAGCCCTTGCGTTTATACGTGCCGCGTTTCCAGCCGGTCGCGCCCTCGTGATAGGCGAGATACTGGTTGTAGGGGTCCCACTTGGAAATGCCGACGGCCTTGTGCGTGTTGTGGGTGTACCAGCCGACGAAATCGATGGCATCGTCGAAATCGTCGCGGTCGGCAAATCGCCGGCCCGTATCCTTCTTGTACGCCTTCCACGTGCTTTCGAGTGCCTGGGCATAACCGTAAGCATCGGAGGGGCGGGTCCACGGAATGAACCCGAGCAACCTGGTCCGTGGGGGTTTGGCGTCGAACTTGAATGTCGATTCCTGGCGGATGATCGACATCTGCACGTGCTTCGGCGTACCCCAGCGCTTCTCCGACTTTATGGCGGCTTTGTACCAGCCGCGCTTCTCCTCGAAGATTGCACAAATGTCCTCGACGTTCTCGGGCGGGGCCGTTGCACAGCTGGCGAGCAACAGCGCGGGAATTACCGTCGCGGCGAGGACAGCGACGGCCCATCCGGACCTGCTGTTGCAGTATTTTCTGGAAAAGCTGTACACGCTCTTGTTTAAAATAATAAAAATACTCCTCAGAGGAGTATAGCGCGGTCATCCACACGCCGCGACCCGGCCGCACCGCGTCGGTTACAATTGCAGGCTCGTTGCGCCCGCAAGCGGCACTTCATAACACAAACAATTCGGCGAAGATTCCTTGATCAAAAGACTGGCTCTGGTACTCGCATTTCTTGCGCTGGTTTTCGGCAGCGTATTCGGATGGAAGTACCTGCAAATGCGGAAACAGTCGGCTGCCAGTGCCGGCCCCACTCCCGCGGTCGTGTCTACGCGGCCCGTCACGAGCGAGCGCTGGCAGCCCGTGCTGGAGGCGATCGGCTCTATCACGCCGACGCGCGGGGTGGTGGTCTCCGCCGAAGTGCCGGGGATCGTGCGCAAGATCTATTTCGACTCCGGTCAGCATGTCGAGGAGGGAGAACTGCTCGTCGAGCTCGACGTCGACGTCGACCGGGCGGAGCTGGATGCATTGAAAGCCGACCGGCGCCTCGCCGAGATTACGCGTAATCGCGTTTCGCAGATCGTGAGCGACAACCTCGGCCCGCGATCGGAGCTGGACGAGGCACAGGCGACGCTGGACCGCACGGAGGCGGAGATTGCCGCGAAACAGGCGATGATCCGCAAGAAGTCGATCCGCACTCCCTTCGCGGGCGAACTCGGCATCCGTATTATCAATCCCGGCCAGTACCTGGCGCCCGGCGACGAGATCGTGCAGCTGGTCGGCCTCGACCCGATCTATGCCGAGTACTCGCTGCCGGAGCGGTTTCTGTCCGAGCTCCATGTCGGCCAGGACGTCACCGTCAGGGTGCAGGCGTACCCGGAGTCGGTCTTCGAAGGCAGCATTTACGCGATCAGTCCCAGCGTCCAGACGGCGTCGCGCAGCGTGCGAATCCGGGCGCTGATCGAAAACGCCGACCGGCGGCTGCGCCCGGGCATGTTCGCGGAAGTCGATACCTTGCTCGACGAGCGGGACAGTGTCCTGACGTTGCCGGAGCGTGCGGTGACCTATAACCCGTACGGAGAATCCGTCTTCGTTGTCAACGAGGCGGACGGCAAGAAAACCGTCGCGCTGACGCAGATAAAGACCGGCCAGGTTCGCAATGGCCGCGTCGAGGTTCTCAGTGGCCTCGACGAAGGCACCGAAGTCGTCAGCGATGGCCACAACAAGCTGCGCAACGGTCAGGCGGTTTCCGTCGATAATTCCGTGGATCCGGACGCGTTGAATCCGCGCCAATGAAATTCACCGACCAATTCATTCGGCGCCCGGTGCTTGCGAGCGTCATCAGCCTGTTGATCCTCGTGATCGGCCTGCGCTCCCTGGCCGCACTGGAGGTGCGTGAATTTCCGGAGATCAGCAACACGGTCGTGACCGTTTCCACCGCTTATCCCGGCGCCAGCAGCGAACTCATCCAGGGGTTTATCACGACGCCCCTGCAGCAGGCGATAGCAGAGGCCGAGGGCATCGATTTCCTCGTTTCTCGGAGCACGCAGGGCGGCTCCGTCATCCAGGCCTACATGGAGCTCAACTACGATCCGAATGCCGCGGTCGCGGAAATCCAGGCGAAGGTCGCGAGCCGGCGCGGCGAACTGCCAGCCCAGTCCGAGGACCCCGTCATCGATTCGACGACGGGCGACCAGTCCGCGCTGATGTACATCGTCTTCTACAGCGACCAGATGAGCCAATCGGAGACGACGGATTACCTGCTTCGAGTCGTGCAGCCGAAAATCCAGGCCGTCAGCGGCGTCGCCCGGGCCGAGCTCTTCGGCGGCCGCACGTTCGCAATGCGCGTATGGCTGGACCCGAAGCGGATGGCGGCACTGGATGTTTCGGCCGCGGAGGTCGCCGCCGTGCTGAATGCCAACAACTTTCTTGCCGCGGCCGGGCAAATCAAGGGCACGTATGTGCTGACCGACCTGTCGGCCACCACCGACGTTGCAACGGTAGAGGACTTTCGCCGCCTCGTCGTGCGCCGGGACGACCGCACGCTCGTCAGGCTCGAAGACATCGCGCGCATCGAACTCGGCTCCGAGAGCTATGATTCGATCACGTGGTTCAACGGCTCACCCGGCACCGTGATAGCGGTCGAGCCTGCGCCCGGCGCGAACCCGCTGTCGGTCGCGGGGCGTGTCCGGGACGCGATGGAGGAGGTCCAGCAGCAGCTCCCCGCTGTCATGACGGCGCGCATCGGCTACGACGCCAGCCAGTACATCGAGGATTCGATCCGGGAGGTCTTCAAGACCCTGGCCGAGGCCCTGATTATCGTCCTGGTCGTGATTTACCTGTCTCTCGGTTCGATGCGTGCGGCAATCGTGCCCGGTGTGGCTGTACCGTTGTCGCTCATAGGCGGCGGGTTCCTCATGTTGTTGATGGGCTTTTCGGTGAACCTGCTGACCCTGCTGGCCATGGTGCTGGCTATTGGTCTCGTCGTCGACGACGCCATCATCGTCGTCGAAAACGTGCACCGGCACATAGAGCTGGGAAAGTCGCGCTTCGACGCTGCCATCGACGCGGCGCGCGAGATTGGAATGCCGGTCATCGCGATGACGACCACACTGGTCGCCGTCTATGCGCCGATCGGATTCATGTCCGGCCTCGTCGGCACGCTGTTTACCGAGTTTGCGTTCGCGCTTGCCGGGGCGGTGGTCGTATCCGGTGTGGTCGCTCTCACCCTGTCACCCGTGCTATCGGCCAAGGTGTTGAGCAGGCAGGGTGAACCCGGCCGCTTCGAAGCCGTCGTCGAGCGATTCTTCGAGCGTCTCGCGGAGGCCTACCGGAGTCGACTGAGCCGCACGCTCGATTACGTGCCGGTAACCATGACCTTCGCGGCGGTGGTGCTTGTCAGCATTTATTTCATGTTCGTCACGACGCCGAGCGAGCTGGCGCCCGTGGAGGACCAGAGCATCCTGTTCGTGCAGGGCCGGACGCCGCAGACCGCAACCATTGAATACAACGAGGTCTATACCCGCCAGGTCATCGAGCAATTCAAGACCATGCCGGAAGAGCACACGAGCTTCCTCTTCATGGGCAGGGGCGGGACGAATACCATGTTCGGCGGTTTCAAGATGGAGCCGCCGTCGGAGCGCGACCGTTTCATACTCGAAGTGCTTCCCGATCTTCAGTCCGCCCTCAACACGATAGCCGGTATGCAGGTCGGCGTTTTTCCACGGCCCAGCCTGCCGGGAAACCGCGGCGGCCTTCCGGTGCAGTTCGTCATCCAGTCCGACGGCGGGTTTCGCGATATCGACGCGTATGCCGACCAGCTCATCGACGCTGGCATGCAGAGCGGGCTGTTCGGGTTCCTGAGAAAGAGCATCGAGTTCTCGCGCCCGCGAGCCACGCTCGTGATCGACCGGAATCGCGCCGGCGACCTGGGTATCGCAATGGCGGATATCGGCCGCACGCTGTCGGTGATGCTGGGCGAGGGCTACGTCAATCGCTTCAACCTCGAGGGCCGCAGCTACAAGGTGATACCGCAGCTCGAACGCGATTTCCGTTTGACGACCGCGATGTTGAACGACTATTACGTCCCGAGCGCCGCGGGCGAACAGGTGCCGTTGTCGGCGCTGATAACAATCGAGCGGTCCGTGGAACCGAGCCGGCGCACGCAGTTCCAGCAGCTGAACGCCGTTACGGTGGAGGGAACGATGGCCTCGGGTTCCTCGCTGGGCGCCGGCCTGGATTTTCTCAGGAACGCGGCGGCGGATATCCTGCCCGGCGGCTATTCCATCGATTACGGGGGCGAGTCACGACAGTATGCCGAGCAGGGCAGCGCGCTGCTGGTTACGTTTTTCCTGGCCCTGATCGTTATCTATCTCGTGCTCGCAGCGCAGTTCGAGAGCTGGCGGGATCCGTTGATCATCCTGGTCTCCGTACCCATGTCGATCGCCGGCGCCCTTGTTTTCATGACGCTGGGCCTCGCCACGGTCAACATTTATACGCAGGTCGGGCTCATCACGCTGATCGGTCTCATATCCAAGAACGGCATCCTGATCGTCGAATTCGCGAACCAGTTGCGGGAACGTGACGGTCTCGAGCGGCGCCGCGCGATCGAGAAAGCGGCAGCAATACGCTTGCGGCCCATTCTCATGACGACCGTCGCGATGATCGTGGCGATGGTCCCGCTGCTCCTGGCCACCGGTCCCGGCGCCGTCGGGCGTTTCAATATCGGCCTCGTCATCGCATCCGGACTGGCCATTGGCACATTGTTCACGTTGTTCGTCGTGCCCGCGGTCTACCTCGTGCTGTCGTCAGAGCATGCCGAAACCCGGCAAGGAAACGAATCGCAGTCGTGAGGTAGCATACTGTCGGTGCCCGCGATCAGAACTGTTCCTTCGGCACCACCTTGAAGATCACGTTCATGATGTGCTGCATGTAGCCGCGCGTCGGTTGCCTGGTCACGGTCTCGTCGCTGTTTTGCCACTCCAGGCGACCGCTGTCGTTCAGCGATACCTGCCAGGCATTCTCGGGGCGCATGTCCCTGAGCATGAGTTCGCGCAGTTCGCCACCCAGGCCCGGACTGTCGATGACGGCTCCCATTTCGGTATTGATTGCCGCGGACCGGGGGTCCAGGTTCATAGATCCGATGAACACCAGCCGGCCATCCGACACCGATGCTTTCGTATGCAGGCCCACGAATTTCGCGGATACCGGCGGCACGTCCACGAGCGACTGGATTGCCGCATCGGCGCGCAGTTCGTAAAGCAGCGTTCCCGTGCCGAGAATGTCGTCTCGCCACGGTTCGTAATGACTGTTGACAGCCGGTACGTCGTGAGACGCGAGGGAATTGGTCAGTATGCGCACGTCAACGCCGCGATCGACGAGGCTCTTCAGGAACTCGATGCCGCGCTCCCCGGGGATAATGTAGGCATTGGTAATCAGCAGTTCTTCCTGCGCCTGGTCGAAGATGGCAAACATGTTCCCGAGCATGGTTTGCGTAACGCCTGCGGCCGAAACCTCGTCGTAGACGAGATGGCCCGTGCCCGCATGCAGCATCGGCTCCAGTTCGGCAAACTCCTGTGACCAGTCTTTCGGCTCGACGGGGAAGGCACTCAGTTCTTCCGCCGCGCGGTTCTTTTCCTGCAGTTTCGCCCACGCGTCCGCGGCTCGCTCCGGATCGGGGTCCGTCGTCAGGTTCCGGGCCGATGCGACCCATTCGCTGTTCCAGAACTCGTCGAACATGCCGCTGGACTTCGCCGCCATGTCGCCTATCGCCAGCACGTCGAGATCATGAAAGTTGTAGTCGTGGTGCAGGCCGAAATAGTGATCGCCGATGTTCCGGCCGCCGATGATTGCCGCGCGCCCGTCGACAATGAGCAGCTTGTCGTGCATGCGCGTATTCAACCGCTCCATCTGCGCGACCATTTCGCCGCCTCGCGAGACGAGGTCGCGCCTCGTCCAGGGGTTGAACAGGCGCAATTCGATATTCGGTTGACGCTCGAGGTCGGCGAGCAGCGGTTCCTGGCGTATGGTCATCAGGTCGTCGACAACGAGGCGTACATGAACACCGCGGCCGGCGGCACGCACGGCCCGCTCCAGGATCAGGCGGCCGACGACGTCCGGGTACCAGAGGTACGTCATGATATCGACCGACGAAACGGCCGAGTCGATCAACGCGAGCCGCCAGGCAAGCGACTCGTGGCTGGCGTCCAGCAAATGAAAGCCCGAGTACTCGGGCCCATGCTCGGCCTGGATTCGCTCGGCTACCTGCGCCAGCAGGCCGGACGTGGCCGGCGGACGGGCGTAACTCGGCTCCGGGCGTTCGGCATCCCGCTCGAGCTGCGGACCGGCGCAGGCCAGCAACATGACAGCGACCAGGGGGAGCGCCACCAGGCTTCGCCGCTGACGCATGGATCTTGCAAGTTCGCGAAGGATGAACATCGGCCTGTCCGCAAATTCGAAACCGGGTTACTGTAAGGCGACTATTTTGGTGTCACAATTGTGGCAGATACTTGCG
>DATHRM010000021.1:0-21649 GCA_035465295.1 Woeseiaceae bacterium
GGGAGAGATTTGCTAAACTGCGAGCCGGGTTGGCGATGAACTCGAATGCACGCGCAGCCGACGCGTTGTTAAGCCTCACAGAACAGGGATAGCCCGGGCTCGCACACCGATCATGCAGCACTCGCAAGCAGATTTTTCGACCGATCTCGTCGCGGGCGTCGACGAGGCGGGGCGCGGGCCGCTTGCCGGCCCGGTCGTGGCGGCGGCCGTCATCCTGCACCCGGAGCGCCCCATCGCCGGCCTGTGTGACTCCAAGAAGCTGGCCGTTGCGCGCCGGGAGGCGCTGGAGACGGCCATCAAGGGTCGCGCCGTGTGCTGGTCGGTGGCCTGGGCGGATCGCGCGGAAATCGACGCGTTGAACATACTTGCCGCCACGATGCTCGCCATGCGGCGCGCCATCCTCGGCCTGGCGATCGCGCCGAGAGGCGTGTACGTAGATGGTAACCGCTTGCCGGATCTTCGTTTCCGCGACGGCAGCATCGACGGCCTCGCGGTTGTCGGCGGCGACGACCGGATCGAGTCGGTCAGCGCGGCGTCGATTATCGCGAAGACCGCCCGCGACCGCCTGATGGTCGCCATGCATGCGCGCTACCCGCACTATGAATTCGCGCGTCACAAGGGTTACGGGACAGAACTGCACCGCGCGCGCCTGCAGGAATACGGTCCCTGTCCCGAACACCGGCGCAGTTTCTGGCCGGTGAGGGCCCTGGCGTGAGCGCGCCGCCCTTCGTGCACCTGCACGTTCATACCGAGTATTCACTCGTCGACAGCACGGTGCGCATCCCCGCGCTGATGGCCAGTGCGGCGGCGGACGGCATGCCGGCAATAGCGATGACCGACAGGAACAACCTGTTCGGCCTCGTGAAATTCTATCGCCGCGCCATCCAAAATGGCGTCAAGCCGATCATCGGGGCGGACCTCCGCATCGCCAATCCGGACGACCCGGGCCGGCCGTTCACGTTGATCGCGCTCTGCCAGGACAATCACGGCTACCGCAATCTGTGCCGCATCATCTCGCGCGCCTTCCTGGAAGGACGGGTTCGAGGCGAGCCGATGATTCGCCGCGAATGGTTGACCCGGGAAAGCTGTGAAGGACTGATCGCCCTGTCAGGGGGACTCCACGGAGATGTCGGTCATTCGCTGCTCGTCGGCCACCTGGACGAAGCCCGGCAGCGTCTCGGCGCCTGGCGGGAACTGTTCGGCGACCGTTACTACCTCGAGCTCATACGAACGGGCCGTAGCGACGAAGAGGGCGGCGTGCAGGCGAGCCTGTTGCTGGCCAGCGAGGAAGGCGTGCCGGTCGTCGCGACCAATGATGTGCGTTTCATCGAGCAGGGCGACTTTCACGCGCACGAAGCGCGCGTTTGCATCCACGAAAGCCGCGGCCTGGCGGACCCGGACCGGCCGCGGCACTACAGTAACCAGCAGTACCTGCGATCGTCGGCCGAAATGGCCGAGCTGTTCTCCGATGTGCCGGAGGCGCTGGAGAATGCGCTGGAGATCGCACGGCGCTGCAATCTCGACCTGAAGCTCGGCGAGAGCGTACTGCCGGCCTTCCCGGTACCCGACGGCCAGACGGAAGAGCAGTTTCTCGAAGCCGAGGCGCGACGCGGTCTCGACGCAGCGCTCGAGGAGATCTACGCGGTGCGTGAAATCCCGGCCAGGGAGCGCGGCGCTTTCAAGGCCCCGTACCTCGAGCGACTCGAGAACGAATTGCGGGTCATACGCGGCATGGGTTTCCCGGGCTACTTCCTCATCGTTGCCGATTTCATCCGCTGGGCCCGCGAGAACGAGATACCCGTCGGTCCCGGCCGCGGCTCCGGCGCGGGATCCCTGGTGGCATGGGTGCTGGGCATCACCGACCTCGACCCCCTCGAACACGACCTGCTTTTCGAGCGCTTCCTGAACCCGGAACGTGTCTCGATGCCGGACTTCGATATCGATTTCTGCATGGAAGGCCGCGACCGGGTCATCGAGTACGTGGCCGAGCGCTATGGCCGTGATCGCGTCGCCCAGATCATCACGTTCGGCACCATGGCGGCGAGGGCGGTCATCCGCGATACGGGCCGCGTGCTCGGCCAGCCCTACGGCTTTGTCGATCGCATCGCCAAGCTGGTGCCGTTCGAAATCGGCATGACGCTCGACAAGGCCCTGGAGCAGTCGGAAGAGCTGGCGGCCATGTATCGCGATGACGAAGAGGTCACGGCCATCATCGATCTCGCGAAATCGCTCGAAGGTCTGGTGAGGAACGCCGGCAAGCACGCCGGCGGAGTCGTCATCGCACCGGACCGGCTCACCGATTTCGCCCCGCTCTATTGCGAAGACGGCGGTAGCAGCCTGGTCACGCAGCTGGACAAGGACGACGTGGAAGCGATCGGCCTCGTCAAGTTCGACTTCCTCGGCCTGAAGACGCTCACGATCATCGACTGGGCCGAGCGGATCGTCAACGCGACCTACCCGGACGCGGCGCTCGACATCAGCCGCGTGCCCATGGACGACGCCGAGACGTTCAGGTTGTTGCAGAGCACGCAGACGGCCGCGGTTTTCCAGCTCGAGTCGAGCGGTATGCGCGATCTCATCAAGCGCCTGCGCCCCGACCAGTTCGGCGATCTCGTGGCGCTGGTGGCGCTGTTCCGCCCCGGCCCGCTGCAGTCCGGCATGGTCGACGATTTTATCGCCCGCAAGCATTCGTCCAACCAGGCCGAGATCGATTACCTGCATCCGGACCTGAAGCCGGTGCTCGAGGAAACCTACGGCGTGATCCTCTACCAGGAGCAGGTCATGCAGATCGCGCAGGTCCTCGCCGGGTACACGCTGGGCGGCGCCGACCTGCTGCGGCGCGCGATGGGCAAGAAAAAGCCCGAGGAGATGGCGAAGCAGCGGGAGATCTTCGTTTCGGGCGCGACCGAACGCGGCGTCGCCGAACCGACGGCCACTCGCATCTTCGACCTGATGGAGAAGTTTGCGGGGTACGGCTTCAACAAGTCCCATTCCGCCGCCTACGCGGTGCTGTCGTACCAGACCGGCTACCTGAAAGCGCACTACCCGGCCGCATTCATGGCGGCCGTCATGAGCGCCGACCTCGACAACACCGACCGGCTCGTCACGCTGAAGGACGACTGCCGCAAGCTCGGCCTGGAGCTCGAAGCGCCGAACGTCAATCGATCGTCCTACCATTTCAGCGTTGCCGGCGATCGCGCAATACTCTATGGCCTCGGTGCGATCAAGGGGGTCGGCCGATCCGCCGTGGAAGCCCTGATCGCCGAGCGCGAGTCCAACGGGCCCTATGGCAGCCTTGCCGAGTTCTGCCGGCGGGTCGATCACGACAAGGTCAACCGCCGCGCGCTCGAGGCCATGGTCAAGTCGGGCGCAATGGACGATTTCGGCCAGTCGCGCCGCGCGCTGATGCACCAGGTGCCGGAGGCGCTGAAGAGCGCGGATCAGCATGCGCGCGCGCAGGCAGCCGGCCAGAACGACATGTTCGGTCTCGAAGCCGCGCCGGAGCCGGACGATACCCCGGTATCCGTGGACATGGACGAATGGCCGGAGCGCCTGCTGCTGAGCAACGAAAAAGAGGCGCTCGGTCTTTACCTGACCGGCCACCCGTTTCACGCGGTGCGCGCCGATGCGCGCTGCTTCGTCGACGGAACGCTTGCGGACCTTGCGGCCGAGCCGCCGCCGCAGTCGGCTCGCGGCGAGCGCGATTACGCCCAGTCGCGCCGCGAAGTGACGATCGCAGGCCTCGTGGTCGACCTGAGGAAGCGCGGCAATCGTGTCAGCGTCGTGCTGGACGATGACACCGGCCGAATGGAAGTGAGCCTGTTCGGCGAGGCATTCCAGGAATTTCGTCACCTGCTGGTAAAGGACGAAATTGTCGTCGTCAACGGTCCGTTGCGATACGACGATTTCATTGGTGCGTGGTCGGTGAATGTGAAGAACGTGCTGCACATCGACCGCGTGATCGAAAGCCGAGCAAAGAGCATGCTGTTGAGGCTCGCGCCGAACGGCCAGGGGGAACAATTGCTCATGAAGCTGCACGACGTGCTGCTGCCGTACCGGGAAGGGAACTGCGAGGTTGCCGTGCAGTATTTCGGCGACGATGCGAAGGCGCGGCTCGAACTGGGCGCCGAATGGTCGGTGCGCCCGAGCCGCGAGTTGCGTGACAAGCTCAGCGAACTCCTCGGCAGCAACAACGTGCGCCTGCTCTACGCACCCGGCCGGGAAATCATGTAGAGTCCTGCGCCATGGACCTGAAATTCCTGGACTTTGAGCAGCCGATCGCCGAACTCGAGGCCAAGATCGAGGAGTTGCGCTTCGTCGGTGACGATTCCGAAATCAACATCAACGAGGAAGTCAGGCGGCTGCGGGCGAAGAGCGAAGCGCTCACGAAGAGCATTTTCTCGAAGCTCAGCGCCTGGCAGATTGCGCAGGTCGCCCGGCATCCCATGCGGCCGTATACCCTCGACTACCTCGAGATGATTTCACCGGACTTCCAGGAGCTGCACGGGGACCGCATGTACGCGGACGATCCGGCCATCATCGGCGGCGTCGGCCGCATCGACGGACGCGCCGTCTTGTTCATCGGCCACCAGAAGGGCCGGGACACGAAGGAACGCGTCCGCCGTAATTACGGCATGCCGAAGCCGGAGGGTTACCGCAAGGCGCAGCGGCTCATGCGGCTAGCCGAGAAATTTTCCCTGCCGGTCGTGACGTTCATCGACACGCCCGGCGCGTATCCCGGCGTCGGCGCCGAAGAGCGCGGCCAGAGTGAGGCCATTGCGTTCAGTCTCTACCTGATGGCGGGCCTCAGGACGCCGATCATCAGTGTCGTCATCGGCGAAGGCGGTTCCGGCGGCGCGCTCGCGATTGGCGTCGCCGACAAGCTGCTGATGCTCCAGTACGGCATCTATTCGGTCATTTCGCCGGAGGGCTGCGCCTCGATTCTCTGGAAGAGCGCCGACAAGGCGCAGGAAGCGGCCGAGGCCATGCGCATCACCGCGCCGAGTCTCAACCAGTTCGGCCTGGTCGACGAAGTGCTGCGCGAGCCGCTCGGCGGCGCGCACCGCAAGCCGGACGAGGCTGCGGAAGTCATCCGCAACGCCCTCAACAAGGCGCTGGACGAACTCGAGTCCCTTCCCGTCGACCAGTTGCTCGAGAACCGCCAGGCGAGGCTCGCCGGGTTCGGCGCATTCAAAGAGGCGTGACGTTCGGTCCCGAGGTACTCCTGGAGCGTCTCGACGCGCTCGAGACCGCCGGCAACAAGCCCGACCGATACGTGATCGCACTGAGCGGCGGGCTCGATTCAACGGTCCTCGCACATGCCCTCGCCGCAACGCGCGAACGGCATGGCAAGTCACTGCTCGCGATACACGTCGATCACCAGCTGCAGGCCGGATCGGGCCGCTGGACCGATTACTGCCGCGAACTCGCCGCGGGTCTCGGCATCGAGTTCACGGCCGAGACCATCTCCGTCGGCAGGTCGGGCAGCAGCGGTCTCGAGGCCGCGGCACGCGAGGCGCGCTACGCCGTTCTGCGACGCCATGTGCGCGGCGGGGACTGGCTGCTGAGTGCGCATCACCGCAACGACCAGGCCGAGACACTGTTGCTGAATCTCATGCGAGGCAGCGGCCCGGCCGGCCTTGCCGGCATCGGTTCGCTCACGCCCTTTGCCGCCGGATGGCTGGCGCGGCCACTCATCGACGTGTCTCGCGCTGCACTGGAAGCGTACGCGGCGGCGCAGGGTCTCGGCTGGCTGGACGATCCTTCCAACGATGATCTGCGCTTCGACCGCAATTACCTGCGACACGAGGTATTGCCGGCGCTGGAGCAGCGCTGGCCCGGCGTCGTCGAACGCCTCGCCCGCAGCGCGGCGCTCGCCGGCGACGCGGCCTCCATGCTGGACGACCTCGCGGCGATCGATCTGCAGCGCGTCGGCGACCGGGCGGCGCGAATCGAGATCGAGCGCCTGCTGGAGCTCCCCGAAGCGCGGCAGCGCAACCTGCTGCGTTACGCGATCCGGCGCGCCGGCCTGCCGCTACCGGGTGCCGCCAGGCTCGCTGCGATCATCGACAGCGTGCTCGGCGCGCGCGAGGATGCGCAGCCCGTGGTTGCGTGGCAGGGGGGCGAAGTCCGGCGCTATCGGGGCAGGCTCCACCTGTTACCGCCGCTCGGCGAGCCCTCGTGGCCGCCCCGGGGAAGCACGCTTGGTGCCCGGCCCCTGGCGCTCGGCCCGGGAATGGGTGCATTGCGGCTCGTGTCCGGGGCGAGCCGGGGCCTGTCGGGCCCGATCGTCGAGCGCGGACTGAGCGTGCGGGCGCGCAGGGGCGGGGAATCGATCAGGCCTGCCGGGCAGGCGCATACACGGAAACTCAAGAAACTGCTCCAGGACGCGGGCGTGGTTCCGTGGATGCGGGACCGGCTGCCGCTCGTTTTCGCCGGCGAAGAACTGGTGGCGGTGGCGGATCTCTGGGTGGCGGCCGACGCCGCGAGCGAGCCCGGTACCGCCGTGTGCTGGGACGAGCGGCCGGAACTCTACTGAGCGGGGCGCCCTTTTCGTTGTTTCGCCAGGGGTGATCTGTTACCTTTTAACACCGTCTTTTATCCAACGACGGCGCGACATCCAGAGGGTTGGAGAGAAGCACACAGGCCTCGAGCAGTGCTTTGCATCCAGCCCTTATCTTTTCCCGCCGCAGGAGCATCGGGCTCAACATGACATCGTATGTATTCATCACCGGCGGGGTGGTGTCGTCTCTCGGTAAGGGCATTACCTCGGCTTGCCTGGGTGCAATTCTCGAAGCGCGCGGCCTCACGATCAGCATGATCAAGCTGGACCCGTACCTGAACGTCGACCCGGGCACCATGAGCCCCTTCCAGCACGGCGAGGTCTTCGTGACCCACGACGGTACCGAGGCCGATCTCGACCTCGGCCATTACGAGCGATTCGTGCGTACCGTTACCGGCCGCAACAGCAACTTCACGACCGGCAGGATTTACGAGAGCGTCATCGCGAAGGAGCGCCGTGGCGACTACCTGGGCGCAACCGTCCAGGTAATCCCGCATATTACGGACGAAATCAAGCAGAGCGTGCGCCGCGGGGCCGGGGATGCCGATATCTGCCTCGTCGAGATCGGCGGCACGGTGGGCGACATCGAGTCGCTGCCGTTTCTCGAAGCGATTCGCCAGATGGGCGTGGAACTCGGTCACGACCAGGTCGTTTACGTGCACCTGACGCTGGTGCCGTACATCGCGACGTCCTCGGAAATCAAGACCAAGCCGACGCAACACTCGGTCAAGGAGCTGCGTTCCATCGGTATCCAGCCGGACATCCTGGTCTGCCGCTCCGAGCAGCCGCTGCCCGACGAGCAGCGCAAGAAGATCGCACTGTTCACGAACGTGCAGGAAGCCGCGGTCATTTCGGCCTATGACGTGGACGACCTCTACAAGATCCCGCAGATGATGCACGAGCAGGGTCTCGACGACATCGTCGCCCGGCAGCTGCGCCTGGACCTGCCGCCGGCCGACCTCAGTGAGTGGCAAGCGATCGTCGACGCCAAGCGCAACCCCACGGGCGAGGTCGACATCGTGATGGTCGGCAAGTACGTGGATCTCAGGGACTCCTACATCTCGCTGTCGGAGGCGCTGCTGCACGGTGGCATTCACACGCAGACCCGCGTCAACATCCACTACATCGAGGCGCAGGACATCCTGGACAACGGCACCGAGTGCCTGCGCGGGATGGACGGTATCGTGGTGCCGGGAGGCTTCGGCGACCGCGGCATCGAGGGCAAGATTCGTGCGGTGCAGTTCGCGCGCGAACACGGCATCCCGTACCTCGGCATCTGCCTCGGCATGCAGGTGGCCGTGATCGAGGCGGCGCGTAATCTCGCCGGGCTGGACGGCGCCATGAGCACGGAGTTCGACAGGTCCACGCCGCACCCGGTCGTCGGCCTGATCACGGAATGGCAGACCGCGACCGGCGGTGTGGAACAACGCGACGAGCAGTCCGACCTGGGCGGCACGATGCGGCTCGGTGCACAGGAGATAATGCTCGCGGAGGGGTCGCTGGCGGCGCGTACCTACGGCGCCCGTTCGATCCAGGAGCGGCATCGCCACCGCTATGAGGTCAATAACCATTACCGCGACCAGCTGGAGGAGGCCGGCCTGCGGTTTTCCGGCCTGTCCGTCGACGACCTGGTGGAGATGGTGGAGTTACCCGGGCATCCGTGGTTTCTCGCCAGCCAGTTCCACCCGGAATTCACGTCCAACCCGCGGGACGGGCATCCGCTGTTCAAGGGCTTCATCTCCGCAGCACGACAACACCATGAGGGCGAGTTACCCAGGGTCGCCGAGGCATGAAGCTGGCACATTTCGAGGCCGGCAATGATCGGCCGATCTTCCTGATCGCGGGCACCTGCGTCGTTGAAAGCGAGGCCATGACGATCGATACCGCGGGGGCACTGAAAGAAACCTGCGCGAAGCTCGGTGTGCCGTTCATTTACAAATCGTCCTTCGACAAGGCGAACCGCAGCTCGGCGGGCAGCTTCCGCGGCCCGGGAATGGAAGAGGGCCTGCGTATCCTCGGCGAAGTTCGCGAGCAGCTCGGTGTGCCGGTCCTGACCGACGTACACGAGGACACGCCCATGGACGAGGTTGCCGCCGTGGTCGACGTGCTGCAGACGCCGGCGTTTTTGTGCCGGCAGACGAACTTCATCCTGCGGGTCGCGGGCGCGGGCAAGCCCGTCAACATAAAGAAAGGACAGTTCCTGTCGCCATGGGAAATGCAGAACGTCGTCGAGAAGGCAAAGTCGACGGGCAACGACGACATCATGGTGTGCGAGCGGGGCTTCTCGTTCGGCTATAACAACCTCGTTTCCGATATGCGCAGCCTGGCAGTCATGCGCGCCACCGGCTGCCCGGTGGTTTTCGACGCCACCCACTCGGTGCAGCTCCCCGGCGGCAAGGGGTCGGCGTCCGGCGGGCAGCGCGAATTCATCCCGGTACTCGCGCGCGCGGCAACCGCCGTCGGGATCGCGGGACTCTTCATGGAGACGCATCCGAACCCGGACGAGGCGCTGTCGGACGGCCCGAACGCCATGCCGCTCGGGCACATGGCCCAGCTGCTCGAGACCCTCGTCTCGATCGACAGGAACGTCAAACAACACGGTTATCTCGAAACGGAGCTCGGCCTGGCCGAGTAGTACCCAGGGACACAGCGATGATCAGGATCAGCGAAATTCGCGGTCGGGAAATACTCGATTCGCGCGGCAACCCCACGGTCGAGGCGGACGTCACCCTCGAGGACGGCACGATGGCTCGAGCCGCGGTGCCCTCGGGTGCGTCGACGGGAACGCGCGAAGCCGTGGAGCTGCGCGATGGCGACAAGTCGCGTTATCTCGGCAAGGGCGTCACGAAAGCCGTACAGAACGTCAACGGCGAGATTCGCGACGCCCTGGTCGGCAAGGACCTGGAGGACCAGCGGGCACTCGACGAGCGCATGATCGAACTCGACGGCACCGACAACAAGGGGCGGCTGGGCGCCAACGCGTTGCTCGCGGTTTCGCTGGCCGCGGCGAGGGCACAGGCGCAGTCTGCCGGCACGCCGCTGTTCCGGCACCTGGGCGACGACACGACCATGCCGGTGCCGATGATGAACATCATCAACGGCGGCGCGCACGCCGACAACAGCGTCGATATCCAGGAATTCATGATCCTGCCGGTCGGGGCGCCGAGTTTTTCCGAAGCACTGCGTTACGGCGCCGAGATTTTCCACGCGCTGAAAGCCGTACTGCGCGGCAAGGGGCTCAACACGGCGGTCGGCGACGAGGGCGGTTTCGCGCCCGACCTGCCGTCGAATCGCGCGGCGCTCGACACCATCGTGGAGGCGATCGGCAAGGCCGGTTTCACCGCGGGCGACGATATCCTGCTCGGACTCGATGTCGCGAGCTCCGAGTTCTTCGAGGACGGGCAATACAACCTCGCCTCCGAGGGGCGCGCTTTCGACGCCGCCGGTTTCAGCGGATTTCTCACCGAGCTTGCGGACAATTACCCGATCATCAGCATCGAGGACGGCATGGACGAAAGCGACTGGGCGGGCTGGCGCGTGCTGACCGATGCGCTCGGCGACCGCGTACAGCTTGTCGGCGACGACCTGTTCGTCACCAACACCGCGATACTGGCGCGCGGCATCGATGAAAAAATCGCAAATGCGATATTGATAAAACCCAACCAAATCGGTACCTTATCTGAAACTCTTGATGCAATTACTATGGCAGTGGACGCGGGCTTTGCCGCGGTGATCTCGCACCGGTCCGGGGAGACGTCGGACAGCACGATCGCCGACATCGCGGTGGGTACCCGGGCGACGCAGATCAAGACCGGCTCGTTATCGCGATCGGATCGCATCGCCAAGTACAATCAGCTGCTGCGCATCGAAGAGCAATTGGGTGGGAGCGCGAAATACGCGGGTCGTGGCGCGTTCTCCGTCGAGGCGCAATAACAGGAATTGGGGATTTCACTTGTCGAACCTGCGCTGGTTGCTGATCGTGCTCGGCACCGTTGCCGTGCTGCTGCAGGCGCAGCTGTGGCTGTCTGAAGCCGGCTACCGCAAGACGATGAAACTGCGCGACGCCGTCGCCGAGCAAAGCGCCATGAACGAGCGCCTGCGCGAGCGTAACGCGGCGCTCGACGCGGAAGTGGTGAACCTCAAGCAGGGCCTGGAGGCGGCCGAGGAACGTGCCCGCACCGATCTCGGACTGATTGGACAGAGGGAAACCTTCTACCAGGTGGTTCCCGACGCCGCCAGCGGCGACTGAGATTCGCTTGGCGGCACTGCAGGGCGCGCTTCCGGAGTGGCCCCGTGCGCATGGGGGCCCGCTTTTTCAGGCATCGATTCGAAACCAGCCGTCCGATTTCCAGGTCGTCGAAAATCTCGGCTTCGAGTTCAGCGGCTCCGGCGAGCACGATTACCTGTGGGTTGAAAAGACCGCGGCGAACACCGACTGGGTAGCCCGCCAGCTGGCCCGGCATGCCGGTGCGCGGCCTGCGGACGTGGGCTACGCGGGCATGAAGGACCGTCACGCGGTCACGCGCCAGTGGTTCAGCGTGCCGCACGGCGGGCGCACCGACTGGACGTCGTTTGCAGCCGAAGGGGCAATGATCCTCGACGTGCGCCGGCATCACAGGAAATTGCGGCGCGGCGCGCATGACAATAATTCGTTCCGAATCGCGCTGCGCTCGCCGCAGGCGGCGTCGATGAAGGACCGGGTCGACGAGCGTCTCGGGCGCATGTCCGACCGCGGCGTCCCCAACTACTTCGGTCCCCAGCGCTTCGGCCGCAACGGTGCCAACCTGGAACTGGCGCGGCGGC
The DNA here is from genome assembly GCA_035465295.1 of Woeseiaceae bacterium. Lineage (GTDB taxonomy): Bacteria > Pseudomonadota > Gammaproteobacteria > Steroidobacterales > Woeseiaceae > UBA1847. The sequence continues at coordinate 11,366 of DATHRM010000021.1, forward strand.
TTTTCGCCGGCGCACGGCTGAAGCGCGACAAGCGCAGTATCGCGATCTCCGCCGCCCGGTCGTTCCTGTTCAACGAAATTCTCGCCGTGCGCGTCAGCGACGGCAGCTGGGAGCGTATCCTCCCGGGCGAACTCGCGAACCTCGACGGCTCCGGCAGCGTGTTTCGCGCCGAGGCCATCGACGAGACGATCGAACGTCGTGCGGCCGAGCTGGATATTCACCCCACGGCAACGATGTGGGGCTTACGAAGTGAGATTTCTTCGGGGGCGATCGAGGCGTTGGAACGTGACGCGACAGATGTTCATGCGGAACTCAGAACCGGCCTCGAACGCCTCGGCGCCAAGGCTGGCCACCGCGCTCTCCGCCTTCGCATCGCCGGGCTGTCATGGCAAACAGAGGACGACGCCCTGTGGCTCGAATTCCGCTTGCCCTCCGGCGCGTTCGCGACCTCGGTGCTGCGCGAGATCGCCACGCTGTAGGAGCGGTTCTCGAACCGCGACTGCGGGGGTCAGGCTTGCCGCAGCAGCACGTAAACGGCGCCGGTACCGCCGTGCACCTGGCGCGTGGACACGAAAGCGAGCACGGTATCCCACTGCTGCAGCCAGCGATTGACTTTGTGCTTCAGGACCGGCCCGCGCGTGCCCGAACCCCGGCCCTTGCCGTGCACCACGCGCACGCACAGCTTGCCGTCGCGCGCGGAGCTTTCGATGAATTCCGAGAGCCGCGGTTTTGCCTCGGCGACCGTCATTCCGTGCAAGTCGATTTCGGCCCGCACGCTGAAGCCGCCCCGGGCGAGTTTGCGCATCGTTCGTTTGCCGACCGAGGGGCGGTGGAAGCGCAGGCTTTCGCCGCTGTGGCTTTCCGTATCGTCGATATCCGCCTCCAGGCTTTCCCGCAGCGCCGCCATCTCGTCCGCGCGCGCAAACCGCGCCTTCGGTGCAGGCTTGCGAATGACCTCCGCAGCCCGCCGCGTGGTGCGCAGCGGTTTTGCGTCGGCAAGCGCCCGGCGGAACAGGTCTGCATCGTCGTCTGTCACGGTATCGAATCCTGAAAGCTATGGTGCAGCGGGAACATTGAGTATAGTGAGCGCGTCGCGCGCAGCCAAACGATCAAGTCTCTCCCAGCAATAATGAAAATCCTCGTAAGTAATGACGACGGCTATCTTGCGACAGGCATCAAAGTACTTACCGAAGCGCTCGCCGAGGTGGCGGACGTCGTCGTCGTGGCGCCGGATCGCAACCGCTCGGCTGCCAGCAATTCGCTTACCGTGCAGATGCCGCTGCGGGTCCAGAAAGTCGGCGAGAACCGCTACAGCGTGGACGGCACGCCGTCGGATTGCGTGCACCTTGCCCTGACGGGATTTCTCGATTACGAGCCGGACCTCGTCGTCTCGGGCATCAATCACGGCGCCAACCTGGGCGACGACGTGATCTATTCCGGCACCGTGGCAGCCGCGATGGAAGGGCGTTTTCTGGGCCTGCCTGCGATCGCAGTGTCGCTGGCCGGGCACGGGCGCCTGCAGCACTTCGACACGGCGGCGCGCGTCGTGACCGAGATGGTGCAAAAACTCGCGCGCGCGTCGTTTTCCTCCAACGTGACGCTGAACGTCAACGTGCCGGACAGGCCTTACGAGGACCTGACGGGAATCGTCGCCGCGCGCCTCGGCTTTCGTCACAAGTCCGAGCCGGTGGTGCGCGAAAAGGACCCGCACGGGCGCACCATTTACTGGGTCGGCCCGGCCGGAGGCGGAGCGGATTCGGGCGAAGGCACGGATTTCCATGCGATCGAGCAGGGCGCGGTCGCGGTAACGCCGCTGAAAGTCGATCTTACGCGGCACGATTCACTGCCGCAGATAACGGACTGGTTGGCCAGTGGGTAGTTCGCAACGCGGTATCGCCGGGATCGGCATGACGTCCGCGCGCACGCGCGACCGGCTGGTCGAGCGCCTGCGAGCCCATGGCATTCGCTCCGAAGCCGTGCTGAACCAGATTCGCAACGTGCCGCGCCACCTGTTCGTCGACGAAGCGCTGGCGAGCCGCGCGTACGAGGACACGGCCCTGCCGATCGGCCATGGCCAGACGATCAGCCAGCCGTATGTCGTCGCGAAGATGACCGAGGCGCTCCTCGATGGATTCGACGGTGAGAAAGTACTGGAGATCGGTACCGGCTGCGGTTACCAGACCGCCGTACTCGCGTCCCTGGTCAAGAAGGTCTACTCCGTCGAGCGTATACCGGAGCTTCTGAGAAAGGCGAAGCAGCGGCTGCGCGACCTGGACATCTACAATGTGCAGTTTCGGCCCGGCGACGGCTGGAAGGGATGGCCGAAATATTCGCCCTATGACGGCATCATCGTCGCCGCCGCCGCGCCGGTGGTGCCGGAACGGCTGCTGGAGCAGCTGGCGCCCGGCGGCCGCCTGGTGATGCCGGTCGGCGCACCGGGCTACCAGGAACTCATGCTGGTGACGCAGGAGCACGACCACTTCGAGCAGAAATCGCTCGGCGGCGTGAGCTTCGTGCCGCTCGTTCAGGGTTAACACTAAATTTATTAGTATGTTACGACATATTTATTATGTTGGTTATGCTGTGCAGACAGCGAAGGACAGGTAGCCAGGATGGCTTTATTCGGCCCCCTTTACGCGCGCGTCATGCGCTGGTCGCGACATCCGCACGCCGAGTGGTACCTCGGCGCGATGAGTTTCGCGGAGTCGTCGTTTTTCCCGATCCCGGTCGACGTGATGCTCGCGCCGATGTGCATGGCGAGGCCCGAGCGCTCCTGGCGCTACGCGCTCAATGCCTCGCTGCTGTCGGTGGCCGGCGGGATCGCCGGCTACGCGATCGGCCTCCTGGCCTTCGAAGCCATCGAACCCTGGCTGCGCGACTCGCACTACTGGAGCGCCTACCAGACGGCGCAGGCCTGGTTCGGTACCTACGGTTTCTGGACCGTGTTCGTCGCCGGGTTTTCACCGATCCCGTACAAGGTTTTCACGATCGCCGCCGGGGTCGCGTTGCTCAATTTCCCGGCCTTCGTCCTCGCATCGATCATCGGCCGCGGCGCGCGGTTCTTCCTCGTTGCGGCCATCGTCAAGTACGCGGGCGTGCGCTTCGAAGCGACGCTGCTCCGGTATATAGAGCGTATCGGCTGGGGCGTCGTCGTCCTCAGCGCCGTCGTCATTGCGTACCTCATGGCGCGGGGATGATCCGCGCGCCTGTCGTCACGGTTCTGCTCGCTGCCCTGCTGCTCGCCGCGTGCGGTTCAGGCGCCAGCTGGCAGGCGCAGCCCGAGCAGCACATCGTGCGCAAGGGGGAAACCCTGTTCTCGATCGCGTGGCGATACGGCAAGGACCCGAAGGCCGTTGCACGCTGGAACCGGCTGGGCGACGGTTCGTTGATCTATCCCGGCCAGGTGCTCCGCCTGACGCCGCCGTCCGGCGCGAACCGGCGCAGCGCGCCGCCGGGCAGCCGGCCGGCGTTGCCGTCGATTCCGGCACAGCCGCCGCCGGCCTGGGGCTGGCCGACCCGCGGCAGTGTCGGCGTCGAATTCGGCGGAAAACCGGGCAGCGGAACGGGCGTGCTGATCGATGGCCGCAGCGGCCAGCCCGTCGTTGCCGCGGCTTCCGGACGTGTCGTTTACGCGGGCGGTGGACTGATCGGCTATGGTCAGCTTATTATCCTGAAACACAACGACACTTACCTGAGTGCTTACGGGCACAACGCGAAATTGCTGGTCAAGGAAGGACAGGCCGTTCGGAAAGGCCAGCAAATCGCGACGATGGGTGAGGGGCCGGAAAGGAAGCCGCGACTGCATTTCGAAATCAGGCGCAATGGCGAGCCGGTTAACCCGCGGCAGTATCTGCCCGCGAGGTAATTCGACTTACACCTGATTCTCCGCAGCGCGCTTCCGGCGAGGGGGTATCAGCGAATGCAGAAGTCGCGAACGCAAGTCGGCAAGCCCAAACAGCCACCAGGCTGCAACCCGGCGGCCGCCCGCCTGCACGACGCGACGCGCCTCTATCTCTCGGAGATCGGTGCGTCGCCGCTGCTCACGGCCGACGAGGAGAAGACGTTCGCGCGCCGCGCAAGACAGGGCGACGAATCGGCCCGCCACCGGATGATCGAGAGCAACCTCCGCCTCGTCGTCAAGATCGCGCGCCGCTATGTCAACCGGGGCCTGCCGCTCCTGGACCTGATCGAGGAGGGCAATCTCGGCCTGATCCACGCCGTGGAGAAATTCGATCCCGAGCGCGGCTTCCGTTTTTCGACGTACGCCACCTGGTGGATCCGCCAGACCATCGAGCGCGCGATCATGAACCAGTCGGGATCGGTACGGCTGCCGATCCACATCATCAAGGACATCCATACCTGCCTGCGGGCGGCCCGCAGCATTCGCCAGAAACAGGACCGGGAACCCTCCGTCGCGGACATCGCCGACTACCTGCAGCGCGACGTGGCCGACGTCGAGCGCCTGATGGCGCTGCACGAACGCGTCACCTTGCGCTCCGGTAACGTCGACGAATACGGCTCGGGCCCGGTCGATCGGCTGCGCGCGCGGCGCGAATCGGAGCCGCCCCGTTGCGCGCAAAAAGACGACCTCAACGACATCGTCGACCGCTGGGTCTGCGAGCTGAGCGAAAAGCAGCGCGAGGTCGTCGAGCGTCGTTTCGGCCTGCACGGCTACCGCCGCGAGACGCTCGAACGTATCGGCGAGGAGATCGGCGTGACGCGCGAGCGTGTCCGGCAGATCCAGCTCGAGGCGCTGCGTAACCTGCGGGTGATGATGGAGAATAACGGCATCTCCGGCGACGCCATCCTGGACTGATTCAGAGATAGAGCACGGCGGCCAGGCGGCGTCCTTCCCCGGCCAGTACATTGAACGTTCGCGCAGCCGCCGCCGTATCCATGACCTCCAGCCCCACGCGACGCCGCGCAAACGCGAACGTCAGCTCGCGGGGCGGGAAAACGGTGTGCTCGCCGGTGCCGAGTATGACGAGTTCCGGTTCGTCTTCCAGCAGTCGTTCGAAATGCGAAATCGCCAGATCGTCGAGTGGCGGCGGCGCGAAATCCTCGACCAGCCCGTCGGGCGTGAGCGCAATCGTCTCCGTGTAGCGCTCATTGCCGACGACGATCGCGCCGCCCGATACCCGACGGATCGTCGCTGCCGAAGAAAGTTCCCGCGTAAACTTCAAAACCCGTTTCCGTTACCATCGTCCGCTTCCCCGCAATCATAGCGAATAGCGAGATCGGACCCAAAAGCGTGCCTGAGACCCGAGACAGTCCGGATGCCGTCGTGCTCCTGCCGCCGGTGCGCGGCCACCTGCGCGATCGCACGATCCTGCGCTGGCTGTCGCGGGGCCGGCTCGAGGAACCTGCCGCGACGGCCGAGTCACTCGCCGAGGTCGTGCGAGCGCTCGGCCTGGACTATCCGGCCGAGGGCCTGGCGGCATTGCGCATGTGGGGCCAGACCGGCGACCGCCCCGGCACCTGGGTAGCCGCCGCGGACCCGGTCTGCATGGAGCCGCAGCTCGATCGCCTGTTCCTGCACGCGCTCGGCCCGGCACACGTCAGCAGGCCGGAGCTCACGCGCCTGTTCGATGCCCTGCAGGAGGTCCTGGGCGCGGACGGCGCGCTCGGTTTCGCGCGGCTCGGGCATTGCGGCTACATCCGCGCCGGGCATCCGATGGTGACTTCGGACATACCGCCGGCATTGCTCGAGGGGCAGAACCCGCAAGGTTCGTTACCGTCGGCGGACGTGGCCGCGGACACGCTCAACCTGATTTCGGAAATCGAGATGACGCTGCACGCGCAACCGGTCAATGCAGAGCGCCAGTCGCGCGGCGAGCCGCCGGTGAATTCGCTGTGGCTCTGGGGCGGCGGCTACGCGCCGGAACGGAGCCACGTCGGCGTGCCGCCGCTGTATGCCGACGACCCCCTGTTGCGAGGCTTCTGGGAGAGTGTGTCCGGGGTGTCCGCGCACTGGCCGGGTACGATTGCCGCCTGTATCGACGCGGCGCCGGCCGGATTCGTTGCGAGCGTACCGCCCGGCCAGGATGGCGCCGACAGTCTCGTCACGGAGCTTGCGGCGCTGCGCAAGGCAATGCGCGCAGGGAGACTGCGGCACATCGTGCTCATCACCGCGGACGGTGTGCGTGCGACCTTGCGGCGAGCCGACCGGGTCCGGGTATGGCGGCGCATTGCCCCGTTACTGGAGCGCCCCGCGGCATGAGCGCGACCCGCCCCGTCATCTCCCGCCCGTCGCCCGATCCACAGACGCTCGCGGCCCTGGCGGAGCTGGACCCGATCAGCGCGCGCCTGTTCGCCGCACGCGGTGTCTCGGATCCCGTCCAGCTGGACTACGCCCTGTCGCGTCTCGCGCCGGTCAGCCTCCTCGAAAATGTCGACGCCGCGGTCGACCTGCTGATCGCGAAGCGCGGCGCGCGGATCATAGTGGTGGGAGACTTCGACGTGGACGGCGCGACGAGCGCCGCGCTCGTGTTGCGCTGCCTGCGCGAATTCGGATTCACGGACGTCGACTATCTCGTGCCGAATCGCTTCGAGTTCGGCTACGGGCTGACACCGGAAATCGTCCGCGTCGCCGCGCGGGGTTCGCCCGGGCTGCTGGTCACCGTCGACAACGGTATCTCGAGTCTCACGGGCGTCGAGGAGGCGAGCAGGCTCGGCATACCGGTGCTGGTGACGGATCACCATCTGCCCGGCAGCGAGCTGCCCGATGCCGCCGTGATCGTGAACCCGAATCTTCCCGGCAGCCGCTTCCCGAGCCGCAACCTCGCCGGTGTGGGCGTCGCGTTCTACCTCCTGGCGGCGCTCGGGAGGCGGCTGGAACGCGAGGGGCAGAAGGGCGCCGCGCGCGTGCCGTCGCGGTACCTCGATCTCGTTGCCCTGGGCACCGTTGCCGACGTCGTGCCGCTCGATCACAACAACCGCGTGCTCGTCGACCAGGGGCTGCGGCGTATTCGCGCGGGCAAGACGGTGCCGGGAATCGCGGCCCTGCTGCGGCAGTCCGGCCGCCAGCTGGCGAGAACGGTCAGCACCGACCTCGGCTTCGTGGCCGGCCCCAGGATCAATGCCGCCGGTCGCCTCGAGGACATTTCCATCGGCATCGAGTGCCTGCTGACGGACGACATGAGCACGGCGCTGCAGTACGCCGCGATCCTCGACCAGATCAACGGCGAGCGCCGCGAGATCGAATCGACGATGCGCGAACAGGCGTTCGCGTACGTGGAGGAAATGGACGCGCGCAACCTGCCGGCCTGCGTCTGCGTCTACGACGAGGCCTGGCACCAGGGCGTGGTCGGGCTGATCGCATCGCGGGTGAAAGAGCGCTGCCATCGGCCGTCGATCGCGTTTGCGCGCGAATCGGATACGCTGCTCAAGGGGTCGGCGCGCTCGATACAGGGGGTTCACGTGCGCGACCTCCTGGAGGCGGTGCATGCCACCGACCCCGATGTCATCGTCAAGTTCGGCGGCCACGCGATGGCGGCCGGCCTGACAATCGCGGAGAGCCGTTACAACACATTCAGGCGGCTCGTGGCCGAGCAACTCGAACGCCTGTATCCCTGCGCCGACTTCAGTGGCGCGATTGTGAGCGACGGGGTATTGCCGGACAGGGTCCTGAACCTCGATTTTGCGCGCAGGCTGCGCGAGGCCGGTCCCTGGGGCGCCGGCTTTCCGGAGCCCGTCTGGAGCGGCGACTTCGAGGTTGTCGAACAGCGCACCGTCGGCGAGAAGCACCTCAAGCTGAGGGTCAGGCCGGCCGCCGGCGGCGCCGTCGTCGATGCCATCGCCTTCAACCAGGCCGGGCCCGCCTGGCGCGGCGTCGTGCAGCTCGCCTACCGGCTGGACGTCAACGAATATCGCGGGTTCGAATCGGCGCAGCTCGTCGTCGAGCAAATCGCGCCCGTACAATCGCGCGGCGCGTGCTAATATCGCGCGTTTTCCGCGCCCCGGTGCGCGCCGGATCGAAGCAACATGGAAACGAGTCAGATCAAACAGTCGGTAGTGGACCTCACTGAACGCACGGACGCGTTGAGGAGGTATCTTTGACTACGAACAGAAGGCAGAACGCCTGACCGAGGTGCAGCGCGAGCTGGAGCAGCCGGACGTCTGGGAGGACCCCGAACGGGCACAGTCTCTCGGCCAGGAGCGAGCAAAGCTCGAGCAGATCGTCGTCGGGCTCGACGAGATCAAGAACGGGCTGAGCGACGCGGACGAGCTGCTCACGCTCGCCATCGAGGAAGACGATGCGGCCACGGCGGCCGAAGTGGAACGCGACCTGAAGGGCTTCGAGACGCGCATCGAGGGACTCGAGTTCCGGCGCATGTTCTCGGGCGAAATGGACGCGAACAACGCGTACCTCGACATCCAGTCCGGCGCAGGCGGCACCGAGGCGCAGGACTGGGCGGAAATGCTCCTCAGGATGTATCTGCGCTGGGCCGAGGCGCACGATTTCAAGGCCGAGGTCATCGAGGCGTCCGCGGGCGAGGTCGCGGGTATAAAGAGTGCGACCGTGCACATTGTCGGCGAGTATGCCTACGGCTGGCTGCGCACCGAGACCGGCGTGCATCGACTGGTGCGCAAGTCGCCGTTCGACTCGGGCAATCGCCGCCACACCTCGTTCGCATCGGTGTTTGTCGCTCCGGAAGTGGACGACGACATCGATATCGAGGTGGATCCGTCAGACCTCCGGATCGACGTCTACCGCGCAAGCGGGGCGGGCGGCCAGCACGTGAACCGCACCGAATCGGCAGTGCGCATAACGCACCTGCCGACCAACATCGTCGTGCAGTGCCAGAACGATCGCTCGCAGCACAAGAACAAGGCGACCGCGATGAACCAGCTCAAGGCCAAGCTCTACGAACTCGAACTGCAAAACCGGCGCGCGGAAGCATCCGCGGTCGAGGAAAGCAAGGCGGACGTCGGCTGGGGCAGCCAGATTCGTTCCTACGTGCTGGATCAGAGCCGCATCAAGGATTTGCGAACCGGCGTCGAAACCGGTAACACTCAGGCCGTGCTCGACGGCGGGCTGGATACTTTCATCGAGGCAAGTCTCAAGCAAGGACTCTAGGCAGGCGTGGCAGACAAGAACCCACAGGACGAAAACAAGCTCATCGCCGAGCGGCGCCAGAAACTCGAGGCGCTGCGCGAGAGCGGCAACCCGTTTCCGAACGATTTTCATCGCAACGCGCTGGCCGACGAGTTGCACCACATGTACGGCGCGCACGACAACGAGACACTCGAACAGGAGCGGGTCGAGGTGGCCGTAGCCGGGCGCATGATGGCGAAACGGGTAATGGGCAAGGCGAGCTTCATCAAGCTCGCGGATCGATCCGGACAGATCCAGGTAAGACTGGAAAGGGACCGGCTGCCGGACGGCGTCTACCAGGACTTCAAGAAATGGGACGTCGGCGACATCCTCGGTGCGAGCGGGGAACTGTTTCGCACCAATACCGGCGAGCTGACGGTGCGCGCCGACGACGTGCGGCTGCTGACGAAATCATTGCGGCCGCTGCCCGAAAAATTCCACGGCCTCGCGGACCAGGAAATTCGTTACCGGCAGCGCTACGTGGACCTCATCGTGAATGAAAAGAGCCGGGAGGTTTTTCGCACCCGCTCCGCGATGGTGGCGTACATTCGCGCGTTTCTCGACTCGCAGGACTTCCTCGAGGTCGAAACGCCGATGATGCAGACGACGCCCGGCGGCGCGATCGCTCGGCCGTTTACGACACATCACAATGCGCTGGACATGCAGCTGTTCCTGCGTATCGCGCCGGAACTGAACCTGAAGCGCCTCGTTGTGGGCGGCTTCGAGCGTGTTTACGAGATCAACCGCAACTTCAGGAATGAAGGCGTCTCCGCGCAACACAATCCCGAGTTCACGATGATGGAGGCGTATCGTGCCTACGCGGACTATTCCGACTGGATGGATTCCACCGAGGCGATGCTGCACGGCATGGCGGATGCGCTGAACGGCAACACCATCGTCAGCTACCAGGGCGAGGAGTACGATTTCGGCAAACCCTTCGCGCGCCTGACGGTCGAGGAGGCAATCGCCCGGCACAATCCCGAATTCGACATGTCGAAAATCCGCGATCGCGACTACCTGGTCGGGTGGTGCGAGAAACTCGGCGCGCCGGTCAAGGACGGTTATGGCGTCGGCAAGCTGCAGACGGAAATTTTCGACGAGACCTGCGAGGCCAGGCTGCGCGAGCCGACTTTCATTACGCAGTATCCCGCAGAGGTCTCGCCCCTGGCGCGCAAGAACGACGACGA
>DATHRM010000022.1:0-2331 GCA_035465295.1 Woeseiaceae bacterium
ATGCAAACCGGCGAGTACACGCTGGCGAGCCGGATAAGCGACGAGCCCATCGATATCGAGCTGGACAACGGCGATACCTGGACACCGCAGAATTTTGACGAGACCTCCCACGGGGACGTGCCCTTGTTGCGGTCGCTCGCCGATTCGTACAACCAGGCCACGGTGCGCCTCGGCATGGAAATCGGTGTCGACGCAGTGGCCGCACAACTCGAGGCGCTCGGCCTCGGGCGACGGCCCGCGGCGAATCCCTCGCTGTTGCTCGGCGCAATCGAGATGTCGCCCTTCGAGGTGGCGCAGGTATACAACAGCCTCGCGAACGGGGGCTTCCGGATGCCGCTGCGCGCAGTGCGCTCGGTCATCGACGCCGAAGGCAACCCGCTGGTGCGCTATCCGCTCGAGCTGCTCCCTGCCGCGGACCCGGATGCCGTGCAGCAGGTCAATCATGCGCTCGTACAGGTGCTCGAACGGGGTACGGCAAGGACCGCGAAAGCCGTCCTGCCGCGGGACCTGGTCGCCGCCGGCAAGACGGGCACGTCGGACGATTTCCGGGACAGCTGGTTTGCAGGCTTTACCAACGATCACCTGGCCGTGGTCTGGGTGGGGCGCGACGACAACGAGCCCGTCGGTCTGACCGGCTCGGCCGGCGCCCTGAAAATCTGGGCGCCCGTTATTGCCGGAATCGACGCAACCCGGAGCTTCGAGCCCGTGCCGTCGCCCAACCTGGAGTTCGTCTGGCTCGACTACGAGACCGGGCTGGGCACCTATGAAGGCTGTCGCGAGTCGGCGCTCGTGCCGCTGCCGCCAGGTACCCGGCCGCCACGTGTCGCCGGTTGCGGGCTGGGGCTGCGCGAGCTGGGGATGCGCGCGCGGCGCTGGCTGGAGGGCGGCCGGCAATGACGAGAATCGTGCTGGTGCTGGTGCTCGCCGCCGGGGTTTCCGCGTGCGCCCAGCTGCCCGGTGCGCCGGCGACACCGGAAAGCCGCGATGTGCCCTCGACGCCGGACAGCGGCGGCGCAGCCGCCAGCCCGACAGCGGCGCTCCTGGAACAGGGCCGGCAGCAATCGGCGGCCGGCGACTACGCCCGGGCCGCCGCATCGGTGGAACGAGCCTTGCGCATCGAGCCCGCTAATCCGTACTTGTGGCTCGAGCTGGCGAACATCCATCGCGCGGCGGGCAACGCCCCCCAGGCCGAGGCCAATGCGCGCAAGGCATTGAGCCTGGCGGGATCGGACCGCGCCGCGGAACAGGCTGCCCGGCAGTTTCTCGACGGTTCGGCGACCCGATGACCGCCGTGCACTACCGCCTCGAAGATCGCGTCGCGACGATCCGTATCGACGACGGCAAGCGCAATGCGCTGTCGCCGCAGGTGTTGCAGGAACTCTACGAAGCGCTCGCCCGCGCACAGTCGGATCGGGCTTTCGTGATCCTGACCGGCCGGGAGTCCGTGTTCTCGGCCGGTTTCGACCTGAAGGTGATGAAACGGGGCGGCATGAGCGCGATCAACATGCTGCGCTCGGGCTACGCCCTTACCGCGCGCGTGATGAGGTATCCCTACCCTGTCATCGCCGCGTGTAATGGGCACTCCTTCGCGATGGGCGTCTTCCTCATGCTGTCGGCCGACTACGTTATCGGCAGCCGCGGCGATTACCGGATCTCGGCGAACGAAGTCGCCATCGGCCTGACCATGCCGCGCGTCGCCGCCGCCATGTTGAAACACCGGCTTCACCCGGCCGCATTTCAGCGAGCGGTTGTGCTGTCGGAGGAATTCAGTCCCGAGTCCGCATTGAATGCGGGGTTTTTCGATGAACTCGTGGATCCCGGGGAGTTGATGGCGCGCGCGAGATTCCACGCCGGGGAACTCGGCAAACTGGATACACGCGCGCACACGGCGTCCAAGCACCGGATTCGTCGCAAACTCGTCCGCAGGATCCGGTTCAGTATCCCCCTGGACCTGCTGGACGCTGCATTGATGGGCCTGCGAGGCGCGCGGCCCCGCTGAACGCATCGGTGCTCCGTCACGCGAGCACGTTTTTCGCAGCAATCTCGATCGGCTTGCGGTCGACCGCGAGGAAAGACAGCGGGATTTCCGTATCGAAGTCCCGCCGCTCGCCGGTTATTGCCTGCGCCAGCATGGCACCGATCGCCGGCGCCAGCTTGAACCCGTGGCCGCTGAATCCGTTTGCTACCCAGAAGCCCTCGATCTCCGTCGGGCCGAGGACCGGGTGCACGTCTTCGAGGTTGGTCGTGTAAAGCCCGCAGTAACCCCGAACCCGGCCGCTGGAGCGAAGCCCGGGCAGACGATGGTGAAGTACATGCAGGTTCACGGCTTCG
>DATHRM010000023.1:0-9318 GCA_035465295.1 Woeseiaceae bacterium
CATTGCTCCAGTCGACGTTGCCGCTAATCGTTTCCGACCCGAGGTCGACGTCCGCACCGAGCGTCGCGGACGCGCCGGTGCCATCGACGGTGACGGTGGCCTCCACGGTGAATGCCGTCATCCCGCCCTGGCCCCTGGCAGATACCGTGATGGGCGGCGCGTCCGGGAGCTTTGCCTCCGGGGGTAATTTCGCGGCAACTACCTCGAGGTCGAGATCCCACTGGATCGACTGCGTGAGCCCGGTGATCCGCCCGCCCAGCGCTGCGCGTGGTTTGTCGCTGCGGGCCTCGATGGCGAAGTCGTCGAGCGCACCGTCCGTTGCCACACTGAAAGCGAGGGGATCGCGAAGGCCGGTGACCCCGGGCTGCGCCCGGACCTGCAGGTCGGTACGGATTTCGTAGGGTTCCTGCAACTCGAGCAGGGCATTGCCCGCGACATCGAGACCGGGCATGCGCAGGTCGAGCTGGTCGATCCCGATGGACTCCGCCCACCGCGCGGCCAGCGATGCCTGGTCGATCGTGACGAGCGTCTCGCGCCCATCCCTCACGAGTTTTGCGTCGTCGAGCTCCAGTTTTTCGATCGACAGCTCGAACGGAAGCTGCAATACCTCGAGACGGAATCGCGCGCTCTTCTCGTCGCTTTCCGTTGCTGCGCGGCCAGGCAAATCGACCGTCAGCCCGGAGACTCGCGCCGTCCCGACGGAAATGGTCAGCGGCAGCAGGCCGAGGGTCGCGTCGACGGTCGCGGTTGTCGCAGTGATACGTACGCCCTCGGCAACGTACGCAAGCTGCGTGACCGACACGCCGGAGCCCAGGTCGCCACGGACGTCACCGGCCGTCAATGCGCCGCCCGTGGCCGACTCCGCCTGGGACCAGAGCCACCGGGCACCGGCCTGGGTGTGCAACAAGCCGTACCAGGCCGACCCGGCGAGCAACAGGAGTACGGCGAGAATCGCCCCGACAAGCCTTGCAATGGTCATAGCAGCGGCGTACCGATCGTCACGTGCAGGCGCCATGGTTTGTCGTCGAAATCGATGGCCTGCGCGATGTCGACGCGGACCTCGCCGACGACCGAATACCAGCGAACGCCCACGCCGACGCCGCGTTTGAGATCAGGTTCCTTCCAGTCGTTGAACGCGTTGCCGATATCGGCAAAGGCCGCAATCGACCATGAATCGAGAATGCGGTATTCGGCTTCTGCGCTCGCAGTGACTATATGGTTGGAGCCGACATCGTTATTGCTGAGCTGCTCGAATCCGTAGCCCCTCACACTCATGCTGCCGCCGGCCTTGAAGCGGTAGAAATTCGGCAGCTGCGTCAACGAAAGAGCGAACGGTTCGCCACCTGCGTTGATCTCGAAATTGTCGACAACCGCGTCCGTGTAGCCCGCTTCCGCCCGCACGTGGAATTTCAGCCTGTCACCGACGATATAGCTGCGGCGGGTCGAAAGGTAAGCCTGGGTGAACTCGACGCTCGAGCCGAATGCCCGGTCGGAATGAAAAATCCAGGCGATGTCGTGATTACCGAAAGTTGCGAAATGACGGCCCTGCACATTGATGATTTCGAGTTCCGCACCGAGCGAAACGGCGTCGCTCGTGTCCTTGAGGCGGTCTTCCAGTCCCGGCGACTCGAACAGGGGCGCCGTGGCCGGGTCCGTTGCGGACAACTGCAATCGTCGCTCGCTGTTCAGGTACTGGGCGAACAACGAATAGAACCACTGGCTTTCACCCGCATTGAAATTCAACAGCTTCAGCCGGCCGAAGCGGATGTGACGCTCTTCGATATCGCCGGTCGCAAGCCGGATTGACTCCTCGTCTTCCTCGTCGCGTTTTACGTCGAGATCGAGGTTCTCGAACGTCACCGACAGCTGCGTGTCCCACCATTGCCGGGCGCGGTCGAGCCAGGGCTTCTGGTAGCGTCCCCGCAGTTTGAATTCGTCATCGAGTTCCTGGTAACCGATACCCAGGTCGAGCCGATCCCCCGATGACGATACCGGCACTCTCGTCCAGTTGGCCTGCAGCCGGATGCCGGTGTCGGTGCCGTATCCGAGTGCGCCGGTGTAGTCGTTCTTCGCCGTCGTTTCCACCCGGACCTTCACATCGACTGCCGGCGGGGTACGTTCCGGGTGCTGGACCTCGAAGACGGTGACGTCGTCGAAATACCCGGTCTTCCACAGGTCGGTTCGCAGCTGGCTGACCAGCCGGGCGGCGTACGGGTCGCCCGGCTCGAAGCGCGGCATGTACTCGAGAATGCCCGGTTTGAGGGAATGCGTTCCGAAATCGACGTCGCCCATCACGTAGCGCGGGCCTGTATCGAGCGTCAGCCTGATCGCCGCGGAATTCTGCTCGAGGTCGAGTTCGAGCCTGTGCTCGACGAAACGTGCGGCCAGGTAACCGCGGGCACTGGCAATTTCCATTGCGTCGCGCTTCTGCTGTTCCCAGATGGTCTGGTCCAGCGCATCGCCGGTATTCAACGGCCAGGCTTCCTGCCAGCCCAGAAATTCTGCATCGTCTGCGCCGTCGCCCGTGAGCGTTACGTCGACGGCGGCAATGCGAATTCGCGGGCCGCGCTTTATCGTGAGCTCCACGGTCGCCGATGCCGGGTCCTCCACCAACAGGCGCGCTTCTATCGCCGGGTCGTAGTAGCCATAGGGACGCAATGCGGCCCGGGCGCGCGAGATCGCCCGGTCGATGACACGCTCGTAGTTGTGCGCCTGCAGGCGGGTTTCGGGACCGAATATCTCGGCGTCTACATGGCTCAGGACATTTCCCGCCAGCGGTTCGCCCACGCCTTTCACCGTATAGCTGACCTCGGCCTGCGCCGAACCGGCAGCAGCGAGAAGCGTTACGAAGGCGAGGCGGCGAAATGCGGTCAAGGCGGATAGTCCGTGTCGGCGATCGGTGACTGGCCAGGGAGCCCTTGCGAAGGGGACACCCTGCGTATTAGATGCTGAGGCCGTCCGTAATTACAATGGGCGCGCCACGGTCGGAGCCAAGCCCTTCGGCGGCATTGCCTTCCGCCCTCGCTATCTCGATAACGTCGAAAGAATTGACGAGGGCGAGGTAATCACCCGGCTGCGCCCGGCCGTAAGTAGTCAGCATAGGTATCTGATGACCGGCAATATGGGCGACAGGTTCCCGAAAATCGTCAACAAGCGTTCGATCGATGTTGCTGATGAGGTTTCCGAACGTGTCGACGGTGATGATGACCCCGGAGACTTTGCCCGTGCCGAGCCGGGGATCGTCGATCCATCCCGGTATCCACTCGGTCGTGGGAATGCCGATCGATACGGGGGTGGTTCGCCCGGACGCGAGGTCGGCGGCGATGGGCGCAAAAATGTCGCGGCCGTGGAACGTCGCGCTGGGTTTCTCGATATTGAGCCGCTGCAGGCAGCCGAGATCGAGCTTGAACACCTGGACGTCCGGCTCCTGGTCGAGAATCGGGGACAGCAGCCCGTTGTCGGGCGCCATGAAGAAGTGCTTGTCGTACTGCAGGAGCAGTATGTCGCGTTCGGTCCCGACTCCCGGATCGACGATCGCGAGATGCACCGTGCCTTGCGGAAAATACCGGTAGGAGCGGCTGACCCAGAAGCCGGCTTCGGGCGGCCATTGCGCGGGAATGTCGTGGATGAGGTCGATGACCTTCGCCTCCGGGAATCGCCCGACGATCACGCCTTTCATGACGGCCGTGAACGGACCCTTGTGGCCGAAGTCCGTGGTTATGGTGATGACGCCCGATGGCTGCATGGTCGGCCGATTTTATCAGGCGGCCAGCGGTTTTTGCGGATGTCGTTTCAGGAAACTGCTGCGCGCCCAGTAGATGAAAACGGTGTCGATGACGGCAATGGCGAGTTTGAAGACGTACTTGGCCGCGCCGAGCGCCAGCGCGGTCCGCAGGTCGACGGTCCCCCACCACACGATGAGCGAGTACAGGGTCGTATCCAGCAGCTGCGACGCCATGGTCGAGCCGTTATTGCGCAGCCACAGCCAGCGTTCGCCGGTCCACGCCTTGATCTTGTGAAAGGCCCACACGTCGAAGCGCTGGCTGACCAGGTAGGCGAGCAATGAGCCGAACACGAAGCGCGGCGAGAAATCGAGGATCGTGGAAAATGCGTCCTGTATGTCCTCTGAGAACGCCGCCGTTTTCGGGTTGGTGCTCGGCAGGTACATGAGCCCCAGGCTCATCATGAGCAGCACGATGACGCTCACGGTGAAACCCATCCACACGGCGCGCGCCGCTTCGTGCTTGCCGTAGTTTTCCGACAGCACGTCGGTGGCGAAGAAGATACTCGAGTAGAAGATGACGCCGAGGCTGGTTTCCAGCCCGAAAATGACGGTGAGCTTGGGTCCCTGCAGGTTCGCGAGAATGATGGCCGTCGCGATGGCCACCTGCAGGCCCGCCTTGCCGAACAGGCGGTACAGCACCACCGTGCCGCCGAGATCGAGCAACAGCGTCGTAAGCCACAGCGCCTCCTGGTTGGCGGCAAAGAAGTCGACCAGGGCCTGGGGAAACATACCGCGTCTAGCCGGCCAGCCTGTCCAGGTGCCAGTCTGCGTTTCCGAGTATCTGGTCGATTGCCGTCAGGCGTTTGAAGTAGTGCGCGATATCCACATCCCAGCTGACGCCCATGCCGCCGTGAATCTGCACCGCTTCCTGTCCCACCTTGCGGCCCACGGTGCCGACCTGGTACTTGATGGCGCTGATGGCGCGGCTGGCGTCCGCGTCGCCCTGCGCGGCGCGCATCGTCGCCCACAACAACAGCGAATAGCTTTGCTCGCAGTCCGTGAACATATCGACCATGCGGTGCTGCAGCGCCTGGAAACTGCCGATCGGCACGCCGAACTGCATGCGGTTCTTCGAGTATTCAACCGTCTTGTCGGTCATCACCTGCATGATCCCCACCGCTTCGGCGGAGACGGCGAGCGTGGCATCGTCGATGGTGGCATCCAGCGCCGCAAACCCCCGGCCGGGCTCGCCGATCACGGCGCCGCCGTCCACGGCGACATTGTCGAAATGAATCTCGGCCGCCTGGTGCCCGTCGACCGTCGGATAGGACCGGATGCGGACACCGGCGCTGTCGGCGGGCACGGCGAACAGCGTAATGCCGTCCGTGTCGGTCTGCCCGCCGGAAGTCCTCGCGGAAACGACCAGGAGTTCCGCGTTACCGCCGTTGAACACGACGCCCTTGTCGCCGTTCAGCGCCCAGCCGTCGCCGTCCGCAACGGCCGCCGTCCTGACACTGGCGATGTCGTAACGGCTCTGCGGTTCCGCATAGGCGAGCGCAGCCTGAAGCTCGCCCGCGATGATCGGGTGCAGCCACTGTTCCCGCTGATCGGCGCTCGCTGCGCGACGCAGGACGCCACCGGCAAGGACGATATTGGCGAGATACGGCTCGACGACGAGTCCTTTGCCGAACCGCAGCATCAGGACCATCAGGTCGGCCGGCCCGCCGCCGAACCCGCCGTCTTCCTCGCCGAACGGCACCGAGGTCCAGCCGAGTTCGGCGAAGGTCTGCCACACTTCCGGGCCGTAGCCTCGCTCGCTGGCGGCATACTTCTGCCGCGTCTCGAAGTCGTAGTCGTTGGCGATGAATTTGCCGACGCTGTCGTCGAGCATTGCCTGTATTTCGTTGAACGAAAAATCCATGTCCTGTTCCTAGAGCCCGAGCACGTGCTTGGCGATGATGTTCTTCTGGATTTCGTTGGAGCCGCCGTAGATCGACGCCTTGCGATAGTTGAAATATTTCAGCGACGACTGGGTCTCGGCGCCTTCGCCGACCCAGTCCGCGGGCTCCGAATCCAGGGTGTATTGCTCCTGCACCCACGGCAGCGCGTAATAGCCCGCGGCCTCCAGGTAAAGCGTATCGATTGCCTGCTGTATCTCGGTGCCCTTGACCTTCAGGATGGACGACTCGGGCCCCGGCGCCTTGCCGGACTGCACGGCGGCGAGCGTGCGCAACTCCGTGTATTCCAGGCCCCGCAGGTCCACCTCGACGGCCGCGAGCTTGCGCATGAAGTTGCGATCCTCGCTGAGCGGCGCGGCGCCGCGCACCGGCTTCGTCGCCTGGTCCCTGAGCTTGCGCAGCCGGTATTTCGAGATCGCCACACCGGCGATATTGGCGCGTTCGTGCTGCAGCAGGACCTTGCCGTAGGTCCAGCCCTTGCCTTCCTCGCCCACGAGGTTCTCGGCAGGCACCCTCACGTCTTCGAAGTGCACTTCGTTGACTTCGTGGTCGCCCTCTATCGTGATGATCGGGTTCACGGTGATCCCGGGCGTCTTCATGTCGACGAGCAGGAAGCTGATGCCCTCCTGGCGCCGCGCGACGTCCGTGCTCGTTCGTGCGAGCAGGAACATCCAGTCCGCGTGCTGGCCGAGCGTGGTCCAGGTCTTGGTGCCGTTCAGCACGTAGTGATCGCCGGCGAGGTCGGCGCGGGTCTTGAGCGACGCCAGGTCCGACCCGGCGCCCGGTTCGGAGTAGCCCTGGCACCACCACACCTTGCTGGCCAGGATGTCGGGGAGGAAGCGCTGCTTCTGTTCCTCGCTGCCGAACGTATAAATCACGGGGCCGACCATGCTCAGCCCGAACGGCACAACGGGCGGGGCGTCCGCCTTCGCCATTTCGATCGCAAAAATATACTTCTGCACCGGCGTCCAGCCCGTGCCGCCGTATTCCACGGGCCAGTTCACGCCCGCCCAGCCGTGTTCGTGCAGCCATTGCTGGAAGCGGACGAGGTCATCCCGCTCCATCGGCACGCCTTTTTGGCGCTTGCGGCGAATATCTTCCGGAAACTCGTCCCGGAAAACCGCGCGAATTTCCTCGCGGAAAGCGAGGTCCTCTTCACTCAACGTCACGTCCATGGCGCTCCTCGGAAACCGGGCAGGGCGATCGGGGGGAACCGATTGTCACAGAATGCGTTCAAAGGTTCGAGCCAATCGTGCAGAATGTAGCGATGAGCATTGACCTATTGCAGGAGCAAATCCCCGCCGCCCGGCCGCTCGTGACACGCGACGCGCTGCAGCGGCCGATGCATGACCTGCGCATATCGCTGCTCGACCGCTGCAACTTTCGATGCCCGTATTGCATGCCGGCATCCGAGTATCATGCGGACTACGAGTTTCTGACGCGCCCCGAGCGCCTCACGCACGACGAGATCCTCGCGGTGGCGCGCGCGGCCGCCGGGCTCGGGGTGAGCAAGCTGCGCATAACCGGGGGCGAGCCGCTGCTCGATCGCAAGCTGCCGGACCTCGTTGCCGGGCTGGCGGTCCTGCCGGGCGTCGAGGACCTGGCGATGACGACCAACGCGATGCTGCTTGCGCCGGTCGCGAAGACGCTTGCGGATGCAGGTCTGCACCGGGTTACCGTCAGCCTGGACAGCCTGGACGAGGACGTTTTCCTGCGGATGAGCGGCGGGCGCGGCGACCTCGGCAAGGTGCTCGCAGGTATCGAAGCCGCGGAACATGCGAGCTTGTCACCGATCAAGATCAACGTCGTCGTGCAGCGAGGCGTCAACGATCACACCGTGCTCGACTTGCTCGAACATTTCCGCGGCACGCCGCATATCGTCCGCCTCATCGAGTTCATGGACGTCGGCAATCGCAATGGCTGGCGCATGCAGCAGGTCGTACCGTCCAAGGAACTGCTCAAGAGCATCCAAGCACGCTGGCCGCTGCGCGCGGTCGGCCGCAATTACGCGGGCGAAGTGGCGCGACGTTATCAATACCTGGACGGGGCGGGCGAAATCGGGTTTATTTCGTCGGTGACCGAGCCGTTCTGCGGCGCGTGCAGCCGGGCGCGACTGTCGGCGGATGGAACGCTCTATACCTGCCTGTTTGCAACGCACGGCACGGATCTCAGGGAGCCGTTGCGCAACGGCGCCGACGATGAAGAGGTTGCCGAGATCCTCACGCGTACGTGGCTGCAGCGGGCAGACAGGTACAGTGAATTGCGCCGCACGGATATTGCCGAGGCGCACCATTTCACGAAGGTCGAGATGTACAGGATAGGAGGATAGTGTGGCGGAGCTGAGTCACGTCGATGACAACAACAGGCCCGCCATGGTCGACGTCGGCGGCAAGGCCGTCACGGCGCGCGAGGCACACGCGCGCACCGTCGTCGTGCTGCCGCAGGAAGTACTCGCGGCGCTCGAGGGTACCGAGATACAGAGCAAGAAAGGGCCCGTGTTTGCGACGGCCATCATCGCCGGCGTAATGGCGGCGAAGAAGACCCACGAGCTGATCCCGTTCTGCCATCCGCTCGGTCTCGATAACTGCGATATTGCCATTGCGCTGGAGGGCGATCGCGCTGTGATCGACTGCCGCTGCAAGGTTACGCACAAGACCGGCGTGGAGATGGAGGCGCTGACGGGCGCAAGCGTAGCCGCACTGACCGTCTACGATATGTGCAAGGCGCTGTCCCACGATATCGTTATCGCCGAAACGCGGCTGATGATGAAGACCGGCGGCAAACAGGATTTCCATCGTGCGGGAGACAAATCATGAAGACCATTACCGTGCGGTATTTCGCCATGTTCCGGGAGCACGCGGGCGTCGACGAGGAGACCTTGTCGCTGGACGCGGCGACTGCTGCCGATGTTTTCGAGCACACCAAGTCACGCCACAAATCGTCGGAACCGGCCGGGCACTGCAAGGTCGCGATCAACGACGAGATGGCGGACTGGACCTCGCCGGTCGCGGATGGCGACACGGTCCTCCTGTTTCCACCCGTGGCGGGCGGCTGACATGATCCGCATGACGACAGATCCGATCGATCCGGACGCGCTCCGCCGCGAGCTGTTCGACCCTGCAGCCGGCGGCTACTGCTCGTTCGAAGGCTGGGTGCGCAACGAGAACGAGGGGCACGAGGTTCTGCGACTCGAGTACGAGGGCTACGAGCCCGTGGCCGTTGCCGAGGGCCGCAAGATACTCGCCGAGGCGGCCGAGAAGTTCCCGTCCCTGCATGCGCACTGCGTGCATCGGACCGGCATGCTGGAGATAGGCGATTGCGCCGTATGGGTGGGCGTCGCGTCGGCGCACCGCGACGAGGCGTTCAAGGCCTGCCGCTACATCATCGACGAAGTGAAACACCGCCTGCCGATCTGGAAAAAAGAGCATTACACGAACGGCGATTCCGGCTGGGTGAATTGCGAGCGGTGCGCCGAGCACGCACACGGGGGGTGAGCCTCGATCGGGCTGTCCGGCGCAGCGGCGTATTCCTCTCCCTCATGGCTCGCTGTGCTTCGCTTGCTGCGCTTTACTTGGGTCGAAGAATACGCCGCTGCGCCGCACCACGTTAGAAGTCGAAGAACACCCTGCCGCAACC
>DATHRM010000024.1:0-7018 GCA_035465295.1 Woeseiaceae bacterium
CATGACGCCCTGCAGGCCGCCGAACTGCCGGAGCAGTTCGCGCCGCTTTTTCGGGCCGAGACCCGGTATCTGCTCCAGCCGTGAGGTATTGCGCGCCTTCGCGCGCCGTTGCCGGTGTCCCGTGATCGCGAAACGATGCGCCTCGTCGCGGATCTGCTGGACGAGCAATAACGCCGGCGAATCCGGCGGTAGCTGCACCGCAACTTCGCGGCCCGGCATAAACAGGCGCTCCGCACCCGGCCTGCGCGCCCTGCCCTTGGCGACGGCAACCACCTGCAGCCAGTCGAGCTCGAGCTCGCGAAGTACCCTCATCGCCTCGGACAGCTGCCCCTTGCCGCCATCGACAAGCAGCAGGTCCGGCATGGGCACTTCGCCCTTTTTGATGCGGGCGTAACGCCGCTTCAATGCCTCGGCGAGCGCCGAGTAATCGTCACCCGACGCCGCAGGGCTCAGGTTGAAACGGCGGTAGTCGCTCTTCAGCGGCCCCGCCGTGTTGAACACGACGCAGGACGCAACCGTCGCCTCGCCCGACGTATGACTCACGTCGAAGCACTCCAGCCGCTCGGGCACTTCCTCGAGGTCCAGCGCTTCTGCAAGCGCAGCAAACTGACGCCGTATCGTCGCATTGCTCGCGAGCCTGAGATTGAGCCCCTGATCGGCGTTCGTGTTCGCCATGGCGAGCCAGCGCTTACGGTCGCCGCGCACGCTGCTCTTTATCGCGACTTTCCGCCCCATTCGGGCACCGAGTTCGGCTTCGAGCAGCTCGCGATCCTCGATATCGTTATCGATGACGATCTCCCCCGGCACGTCGCGGCCGAGGTAGTACTGCGCGACGAAACTGTTGAGGATCCTGTGCTTGTCGGCTTCGCCCTGGGCACGCGGAAAATGGTCACGGCTGCCGACGACCGCGCCATTGCGAATGAACAGCACCGTGACGCAATGCACGCCGCCGTTCGACGCGAACCCGATTACGTCGAGGTCCTTGCCGGCGCTGCGCGATACCAGCTGGCGCGCCTCGATCTCCTTGAGTTTCGCGATCTGGTCGCGAAACCGCGCGGCCAGCTCGTATTCCTGTGCATCCGACGCCGCTTCCATGCGCTGCACGAAGGTATTGATCACGCTCCGGTTGCGGCCTTCCAGGAATTGTATCGCCGCGCCGATATCGCGCGCGTAATCCTGCTCACTGATCAACCCGACGCACGGCGCGGTGCAGCGCCGGATCTGGTACTGCAGGCAGGGCCGTGTGCGATTTCGAAAAAACGTGTCGCGGCAGTTACGGATCAGGAACAGCTTCTGCAGGTCATTGAGCGTCTGCCGCACCGCGCTCGTGCTCGGGTACGGCCCGAAGTAGCGCCCCTTACCCGTGCGCGGCCCGCGATGGAAACGCAGCCGCGGAAACCGGTGGTCGGTGGACACATAGATATACGGGTAGCTCTTGTCATCCCGCAGCAGCACGTTGAATTTCGGCTTGTGCTGCTTGATGAGGTTGTACTCGAGCAGCAGCGCCTCGGCTTCGGTGTTGGTCACCGTCACCTCGACGCGGGCCACGAGCTGCAACATGGCGGCGGTCTTGGGCGACGTCTGCGTGCGGTGGAAATAACTCGACACCCGCTTCTTCAAATCCCGCGCCTTGCCGACGTAAATGACCTTGTGCTTTGCATCCAGCATGCGGTACACGCCGGGGCGGTGAGTCAGCGTGCGCAGGAAGGTTTTCGCGTCGAATGCGGGCTGGTCGTTCATCTCGAATTAAATATGCCACGAAATCCCGCAGGAGCGGTTCTCGAACCGCGAATTATCGCGGGCCAGGGCCCGCTCCTACGGGTGGCCCAGCAGCTCCCGCGCCCGCTTGAAGACCGCGTCGAACATCTCGGGGGTGAGCCGCCCGGTGTTGGTGTTGTAGCGGCTGCAGTGATAGGAGTCGAGCATCAACAACGTCCCGAGATCGTGCTCGGCCGCATGCGCGAACCTGTAATCGGCCTGGCGCAGCCCCCGGGCTTTAACGAGCGCGCGGTGCGCTATACCGCCGAGCGCCAGCACGACGGAACCCGGTTGTAACGTGTCGAGCTCGTTGGCGAGAAACCCGTTGCAGGTGTTGATTTCCGCACCGACGGGCTTGTTGTCCGGCGGCAGGCACTTGACCGCATTGGTTATACGGCAGTCGAGCAGCGCCAGGCCGTCGTCCGCCGACACGGACTCGGGCGCGCTGCCGAAACCGTATTTGTGCAGGGTCTCGTACAGCAGGATACCGGCATGGTCGCCCGTGAACGGCCTGCCTGTCCGGTTCGCACCGTGCATGCCGGGCGCGAGGCCCACGATCAGCAGCCGCGCCGACGCGTCGCCGAAAGGCGGCACCGGCCTGCAGTAATACTCCGGATAGCGCGCGTTCACCTCGTCGAGCAAGCCGGCGAGCCGCGGGCACGCACGGCAGTCCCGGTCGAAGATCGTTTTTTGCACGGCTCCGGTCCTAGTCGTCATCCATGTGGCGAATGACGGCACGGCCGAACTCGCTGCACCCCAGCAGCGTGGCGCCGGGGATGAGTTCCTCGAGTTCCTGCTCGACTTCCTTGCGGTCGTGCGGGCGTTCCTTGCGTATCGGCCGGTGCATGGCCTCGCGCAAGCGGGCGAGGTCGAAGGTCAGCTCGCCGTTCGCGATCGTGTTCGCAACGCCCTTCATGATCAGGTCGGCAGCCTCCGTCCAGCCCATGTAGCGCAGCATCATCTCGGCGGAGAGGATCAGCGAACCCGGATTGACGCGGTCCTTGCCGGCAAAACCGGGCGCCGTGCCGTGCGTGGCTTCGAAAACGCCAACGGCATCGCCGATATTCGCGCCGGGCGCAATGCCGATGCCGCCCACCTGCGCGGCCAGCGCATCGGAAATGTAGTCGCCATTGAGGTTCAGGGTCGCGATGATGTCGTACTCTTCCGGCCGCATGAGGATCTGCTGCAGGAAGTTGTCGGCGATCACGTCCTTGATAATGATCTCGTTGCCGGTCACGGGGTTCGGGAAGCTGAGCCAGGGCCCGCCGTCCTTCTCGGTCGCACCGAACTCCGTGCGGGCGACGTCGTATCCCCACTGGCAGAAGGCGCCCTCGGTGAACTTCATGATGTTGCCCTTGTGAACCAGGGTCACGGAACTCTGGTCGCGATCGATGCAGTACTGGATCGCCTTGCGGACCAGCCGCTCCGAGCCCTCGCGCGATACCGGCTTGATGCCGATGCCGGAGCTCAACGGGAAACGGATCTTCTTGGTGCCCAGTTCGTGCTGCAGGAAGTGGATGAGCTTTTGCACCTCCTGCGACCCGGTCGGATATTCGATGCCGGCGTAGATGTCCTCGGTATTCTCGCGGAACACCGTCATGTCCACGAGGTTCGACTCCTTCATGGGCGTGATCACGCCCGGGAAATACCGTATCGGCCGCACGCAGGCATACAGGTCCAGCCGCTGCCGGATGGATACGTTCAGCGAGCGTATCCCGCCGCCGATCGGCGTGGCCAGCGGTCCCTTGATCGACACGACGTACTTCTCGAGCGCATGCAGGGTCTCGTCCGGCATATAGACGTCACCGCCATAGACCTCGGTCGCGCGCTGGCCCGCGAATACCTGCATCCATGCGATTTTGCGGGCGTCGCCGTAGGCTTTGTCGACCGCTGCATTGACCACGTCGAGCATGACCGGCGTGACGTCGATGCCGATGCCGTCACCCTCGATATACGGTATGACCGGCCGGTCGGGAACGTTCAGCGTGTGATCGGTATTGGCGGTGATGGCCTCGCCGTCGGCGGGCACCTCGATGTAGTCGTAATGCATGGTATCTCCCGGCTGAGTGGGCGTGCATTGTACCCGCCCGGCCGGAGACCTCAATTAGCCGTTTGTAGGAGCGCTTCTGGAAGCGCGAACGGTCGCGGGCCGAGGCCCGCTCCTACGTTTTATGCAGGCCGGCGATGCGCATGGCGATCTCCATCGCCTGTTCGTAGTTCAGCCGCGGGTCCACCGTCGACTTGTACGCCCTCGCGAGGTCGCCGTCCGTCAGGCCCCGCGCACCGCCCGTGCATTCGGTGACGTTCTCGCCCGTGAGTTCGAGATGCACGCCACCCAGGTAGCTGCCCATGGAGCGGTGCACGTGGAAAGCCGCCTCCAGTTCCGCGACGATCTTGTCGAAACGCCGGGTTTTGACGCCCGACGACGTGCTCTCGGTATTACCGTGCATCGGGTCGCAGACCCACAGAACCGGCGATCCGGTCTCGCGCACCGCCGTGATCAGGCCCGGCAGGTGCTCCTCGATCGCGCCGGCGCCGAAGCGGTGGATGAACGTCAGCCGCCCCGGCTCGTTGTTGGGATTCAGAATCGCGACCAGCTCCTGGATCCACTCGCGGGTCATCCCGGCGCCGATCTTGATGCCGACGGGATTGGCGATACCGCGGAAGAACTCGACGTGCGCGCCGTCGGTCGCGGCGGTGCGCATGCCGATCCATGGAAAGTGGGTGGTCAGGTTGTACCAGCGCTCGCGGCGATCCAGGAATCGCGTCTGCGACTGCTCGTACAGCAGGTGCAGGCCCTCGTGAGCCGCGTAGATATCCGCCCTGCGCGTCTTGTGCACGGGCTGGCCCGCGATCGTTTCCAGGAAATCCAGCGAATCGGAAATCGACGCGACGATGGCATGGTATTCCTCCGCCATCGGCGAATGCCCGACCCAGTTGACGTCCCAGTATTCCGGATGATGCAGGTCGGCAAAGCCGCCGTCGATCAGCGATCGGACGAAATTCAGGGTCAGGGCCGCACGCTCGTAGCCGCGCAGGATGAGCTGCGGGTCCGGCACGCGGTCGGCCGCCGTGAACGGGTTGCGATTGACGAGATCGCCGCGAAAACTCGGCAGCGATTCCCCTTCCCGCGTCTCGGTGTCCGCGGAACGTGGCTTGGCGTACTGGCCGGCCATGCGGCCGACGCGAATGACCGGTTTCTTGAGCCCGTAGAGGATCACGAGGCTCATCTGCAGCAGGATCTTCAGCTTTGCCACGATATTCTCGGACGTGCACTCGTCGAAGGTCTCGGCGCAATCGCCGCCCTGCAGGATGAACGCCTCGCCGCGCTGGGCCCGTGCGAACTCGTCCTTGAGGGCGTCGATCTCCCACGAGGTCACGAGCGGCGGCAGCCGGCTCAGCTCCGCGACCGCCCGCTCGAGTGCGGCCTGGTCCGGGTAGGTCGGCTGCTGCGCGGCCGGCAGCGCCTGCCAGCTCGCCGGGTGCCAGTCGGATTTGGAAACAGTAC
This sequence comes from Woeseiaceae bacterium, assembly GCA_035465295.1. Classification (GTDB taxonomy): domain Bacteria; phylum Pseudomonadota; class Gammaproteobacteria; order Steroidobacterales; family Woeseiaceae; genus UBA1847. The sequence continues at coordinate 5,267 of DATHRM010000024.1, forward strand.
GTGTCATGAGCGCGTCCGGTTCATCCGCGGGACTATGCCATGCTGCATCGCAATACTGCAAAGCTTTCATCTGGAAAGGTCTCGCCGACATTGGCACAATGCGCGCCATCATCGACCGCCCACCTCGGGCGGCTTTTTTCTCGGGAGCCTCGATGCAAGAGATCCTCGTCCTCGGCGCCGGCAAGATCGGCGCCCTCATATCCGGCTTGCTGGCAGAAAGCGGCAGCTATCGCGTTCAGCTCGCCGATGCCGTGCCCGGCGTCGCCGGGTCCGTTGCCACGGCGCACAGGCTCGATGCCATCAGCGCCTTCGACCTCGACGCGAGCAACAAGGAGCGCCTGACCCGCCACGTGCGCGAGCACAAGCCGGTCGCGCTGGTATCCAGCCTGCCCTATTTCTGCAACGTCGCTGTCGCCGAAGTGGCTCGCGCCGAAGGCCTGCATTACTTCGACCTGACGGAGGACGTTGCGGTCACCGACGCGGTGCGGGCGATCGCCGCGGGCGCGACAACCGCGTTCGTGCCGCAGTCCGGCCTTGCGCCGGGCTTTATCAGCATCGCGGCAAACGAACTGATTCAGCATTTCGATGAACTGCGCTCGGTGAAGCTGCGCGTCGGTGCCCTCCCCCAGCATCCCAACAATGTGCTCAAGTACTCCCTCACGTGGTCGACCGACGGCGTCATCAACGAGTACGGCAATCTCTGTAATGCAATCGTCGACGGCAAGGAAGTCGACGTGCTGCCGCTCGAAGGACTCGAATCGATCGAGATCGACGGCAAGCTCTACGAGGCGTTCAACACCTCGGGCGGGCTGGGCTCGCTCGGCGAGACGTACGGCGAGCGCGTAAAGACGATGAACTACAAGACGATTCGCTACCCGGGACACTGCGAGCAGATGCGCCTGCTGATGAACGGCCTCAAGCTCAATCACGACCGCGGTACGCTGAAGCGCATCCTCGAGAACGCCGTGCCGCAGACATTGCAGGATGTCGTCATTATCTATGCCGCCGTGACCGGCTTGCAGGACGGCGAATTTCGCGAGGAAAACTACGTCAACAAGGTCTACCCGCAGGTCGTCGCAGGACGCCTCTGGTCGGCTATCCAGGTCACGACAGCCGCCGGCATCTGTGCCGTCATTGATATCGTGCTGTTGAATCCCGATAACTACCATGGATTCGTCGCACAGGAGCAGTTCCGTCTCGAGGACGTGCTCGAGAACCGGTTCGGGCGTTATTACGCGTACGGCGGCAATAACAGGGAATCGGCGGCGATGATTGCCCGCGGCGAAACCGGACACCAGCGCAGCAGGGCCGGAGGATGACATTATGAAGAAGATTCTCGATTCACTCGGACTCGGGACGACTAACCCGGGTACGTGGTTCGGCAGCGACAGCAGCGAGGACGACTCGGCTCCGCTGATCGAATCGACCAATCCGGCGAACGGCGAGTTGATCGCACGCGTACGCTCGACGACGGCGGTAGAGTACGACCGCCTCGTGAACCTGGCGAGGGACTCGTTCAGGGAATGGCGCGAAGTGCCCGCCCCCGTGCGCGGCGAAGCGGCACGGCGCATCGGCAACGCGCTGCGCGATCACAAGGATGCCCTCGGCAGTCTCGTGTCGCTGGAAAACGGCAAGATCAAGGCGGAGGGCGACGGCGAAGTCCAGGAGATGATCGATATCTTCGATTTCGCGGTCGGCCAGTCGCGCATGCTGTACGGCAAGACGATGCACTCCGAGCGACCGCGGCATCGT
>DATHRM010000025.1:0-12602 GCA_035465295.1 Woeseiaceae bacterium
CACCAGGGCCCGGCGGTGTTCTCCTGAATTTACTGGTATCGTGTGTAGCGGCATGGCGATACTCTTTCTACTGACAGTCTATACGGCCCGACATTATGACAGCCTGACCGTTAGTACGACTTCGGTCAGATCGTTCAGTCGGGAAATCCGGCCGAGTATATTGGGTGAAAGCGCTCCATTGTGTGCGGGTAAATACCTAGTTGCGAATGATAATCAAATACAGTAAAAGCTCCAAACCATGCGCTATAGAATGCTGTATCTGACCGCCCTGGTGCTCCCGGCAGCACCTTTTGGTATCGCTGATGCCGACGAATCAATCGATGCCGAACGCATCTACCAGGAGTCCTGTTCTGTCTGTCACGGCGATGACGGCCGTGGCGCCGTGTGGGGCCAGGCGTCGTTGTCCGTACCGCCGCGCAACTTCCGCACAGCTGAATCGCGCGAGGAACTCACGCGGGAGCGCATGATTGCCTCGGTGACGGCCGGCCGGCCGGGTACGCCGATGCCAGGCTTCGGCACCCAGCTGAGCATTCCCGAGATTACTGCAGTGGTCGACTGGGTTCGCGCGGAATTCATGACGCCCGGGGAACGCGTTGCGGCCGATCCGCATGGCGCACGACTTCCCGGAAACACCGAGTACGGTCCGATCGGCCAGGCCCAGCCCCGTGACGCCCTGCCGGAAGACTATGCAGGCGATCCCGCTCGAGGCGCATTGCTGTATGCGCAGAACTGCGTCGACTGCCACGGTGCGAACGGTGGTGGTGACGGACCGCGCGCCTACTTCATTTTCCCCAAACCGCGTAACTTTCATGATCCGGACACGCGCGAGTACCTGAGCCGGCGCAACCTTTACAACGGCATCAAGTTCGGGGTGGTCGGCAAGGAGATGCCGGCATGGGGCAAGGTTCTGTCAGACAGCCAGGTCGCGGACCTGACGGAGTACGTCTACCGCCAGTTTATTGCGCCTGATAGCGCGGAATAGACCAGTCACTCGAGCCGCGCGAGCCGCGCAACACCACCGAAACTGCCGACCCACTTGCTGCCGTCGTCGGCCGTTGCCATCGAAAATATGCGATTCGAGAACAGGCCGTCATCGGTCGTGAAGCGCGTGAACGTACCGTCGTCCAGGCGCGCGAGGCCGTTGTTGGTACCAATCCAGAGCACGCCGGCGGGATCCACGTGCAGCGCGAACACGTGGTTGCCCGGCAGTCCGTCCGCTGCCGTGTAGCTTTGCCATTTCTCACCGTCGAAGCTCGACAGCCCGCCACCCCAGGTGCCACACCAGACAACGCCATCGTTATCGACTTCCAGCGCCACGATGTAATTGGGGTTGTAGGCGACGCTGATGGTTTCGAGGCCCATTTCGACTTTTTGCCTCGCGTGGTGTTGCGAATACTGGCCGGGATCCATGTCGAATTCGATCTGTTCCCTCACGAGTTCGTAATCAGCACCCAGCCCGTCCTCGTGCGTCCAGTTCTGCCATGCCTCATCCTTGAACCGGGCAAGGCCGCCTTCCGTCGCAAACCAGACCTCGCCGTTCTTGCCGGCGTGCAGCGCATACACCCAGTCGTTGGGCAGCGCCCCCCCGGTGTTGGCGACCGTGTAGAGGTCCCAGCTGTCTCTGTCGTCCAGGTCCCCGCCGCGCACCCGGTTCGCGCCGGACCAGGTCGCAATCCAGACGTCGCCGTTGTCGAGCTGCAGCGCATCGTAGATAAAACCGTCACCGAGGCCGTCGGGGATGTTGTAGATGCGCCAGTCGTCCTCGGCCTCGTTGAGGATCGACAACCCGCCGCCGTATGTGCCGACCGCCAGCCGCCCGTTGATCTTGCCGATATGGAATACGCCGTTTGCCAGCAGGCCCGTGCGTGTGTCCAGGAGGCGGTATTCCTCGTTTGTCGTGTCGTAACGGATGACGCCGGCCGACGTTCCGACCCAGAGAATATCGCCGTCCGGGAAGATGTCCTTTACGTTCCGCTGGCCGACACGAAAGTGGGTGAAATGAGCATCGGGGTCCACGTTGGTGACACTTCCGCTCTCCGGTGGTGCCGTCGCGTCCGGACCAGATGCGACAGGCGGGTGCCCTGCCGGCATTTCGCGCGCGGAGTCCGCACTACCCGCGTCGTCCGGTGCGTCAGCCGTCGATGTGCCGGAGTCACGATCACAACCCTGCAACAATAGTAGCGCGGCGGCCGACGCGATCGATACGGCCACTACGAGCCAAGGGTTCCTGTTCGTCGAAATCATCGTTTGCTACTCGCTGTTCCTGGCGGGCGCCAGGCGGGCAACACCGTTGCGGGTACCGACCCAGATGTCGTGATTATCGGCGACGGCGATGGCGTAAACGTGATTCCCCGGAAGCCCGTCTGTCGAGTCGTAATTGGTAAACACCACCCCGTCGTAACGGCTGATACCACGGTTGGTGCCGAACCAGTAGGCGCCTGAATTATCCTGCGCGATGCTGTAAACGATGTTGCCTGCAAGCCCATCGGCCATTGACAGGTTGCGCCATGCGCCGTTCTCGTAACGAGACACGCCACCACCCCAGGTACCCGCCCAGATCACGTCTTCCGGGTCGGCAAGCGTCGCGAAAACATAGTTCGGGTTGTAGGACTCCTGCCCGCCCACCAGCACGCTGAGATCGTGGCGGGTCCGCGTTCCGAGGCCGGTATTCGCACTGGGCGGGAGCGCTGCCTCGTTGGGCGCACCGATGCCGTCATCGTGATCCCACTCGGACCAGGTATCGCCGTCCAGCATCGAGACACCACCCTCCGTACCGAACCAGACCCGGTTCTTCGAATCGACGGCCAGGCCGTATACCCACTCGTTGATCAGTTCTTCCTTGTACTTGGTGAATTCCATCGAATTCAGATCGACACGATTGGCGCCATCCCAGGTACCCACCCAGTAGATGCCGTCTCGCTGCTCCGCGAACGCGTAGATCCAGTAATCAGCCAGCCCGTGCATCGGGAAGAATACGTCCCACTCGCCGTTCTTGTAGCGGGAAGCGCCGCCCGCATTGGTGCCGAACCACTTGTAACCCTGGCTATCGATGCCGATCGCGAACACGTATTCATTCGCGAGACCGTGCTGGCGCGTAAACGTGTTGCGGAGCACCTGGTCGTCGAGTCCTATCTCCATCACACCCATCGACGTGCCGACCCATAGAGTGTTGGTCGCACCCTCTATCGCCAATGCCCGTACGTAGATGCCAGAGCCCACTTCGAAGCGGTCAGCTATCTCGTACGCTGGCGCAGGATCGCTCGGCGCCTGCTCGCCGCCACAGGCGCCGAGCAGAACAAGAAGAGCGGGAATCAGCCACGGCGCAAGCCGCCAGCCTCGACTCATCGCTGCAGTGTCCTCACGTAGGCAATCACGTCGCGCAGATCGCTATCCTCGAGCATGCCCCGGTAAGACGGCATGTGCGCCATGCCGTCCCAGAGTCGTTCGAAGAGCTCCGCGTCAGGCACCATCAGCGACTCGCCTCGCGTGAAATCCGGTATCCCGGGTTCCACGCTGCTGCCGTCGACCCCGTGACAGGTCTGACAGTGCATTTCGTAGACCTCCTTGCCGTTGAAGATGTCTGCCGCCTGCGCGTTATGACCCGCGACAATCAACCCGACCGTTGCCAGGCTCTTCAAAAAAGCTGGTCTGTCCATTCGCATATCCTTCCGTCAATTACCGTTGCTGCCAAGTGAGGCCTGCTTGTCTTTCCAGTAAGCAGCCCGTGTTGCGTCCTTCTCGACGTCGAGCCCGCCTTTCTCATACGCGCTGATCAGCACGCGTATCGACCCTGCATGACCCGCTTCGCCGGCTTTCTCGAACAGCACGCGCGCCTTGTTCTGATCCTGCGCGACGCCCTCGCCTTTAGCATACATCGCGGCCAGCCCGGCGATCCCGTCGGGATAATCCTGGTCCGCGGCCGCACGATACCAGTGAACGGCCTCCTCGTTGTCCTCGGCATAGTCCAGCAGGTAGGCCAGTCGCACCTGCGCTTCGGGTGATCCCGCCTCGGCAGCTCTCTCGTACAACACCATGGCACCCGGCAGGTCGCCCCTGTTGAAGGCCTCGACGCCTGCCTTGAGGTCGTCGCTCGCCTCACCAGCCCAGGCCGGCAAACTACCGCCAAGCAGGGCGACAGCCAGCAGCACTTGCCGTGTTGCTCGAATACGTTTCGACTTCATCTCACTTCGTCCGGTTCAGGGTTTCGACCAGCGGCACTATTACCGTATCCGCGGTCTTGTTGTCCAATACACCGAGGTGGCGGTAGCGAATTGAACCGTCGCCGTCAATGACCAGCGTGACCGGCAGCGCATCGATATCCAGCTCTGCGCCGATGCGGCCCTCGGCGTCGAACAGGCTGGTCTCGTAGGGATCACCGAAATGATCGAGCCACCGCAGCGCGTTCTCGCGCTCGTCGAGATGATTCACGCCGAGCAGGGCAATACCTTCCTCGCTCAATCGCTCGAGCACCGGATGTTCCTCGCGGCACGCCACGCACCAGGAGCCCCAGAAATTGACCACCCTCGGCTCACCCACAAAATCGCCGGAACTCACCAGGCGACCCGGGTCGGCAAGCTCGCTCAGCGTTACACCCGGCCACTCGTTGCCGCCGCCGTCGAATCGCGCCAGCACGCTTCCCGCGATCACGAGCAGCGCGCCCACCGCCATAAAAGTCGCAACCCTGTTCTTCATTTCGATATCCCGAAATCCAATCGGGCTTGCCTCATTCGCGATTGCCTCTAGAATTCGCAGCTCGCATTATGAGTAATGCCATCGAAAACACCATCCGAACCGCCCTGCTTGCGGCCATGCTCCTTGTCGGGGCAGGAACCGCTCTGGCCGCAGCCGGCAGCGACGGCGAGGCACTCTACCGCTATTACTGCTACCAGTGCCACGGCTACGCCGGTAATGCGCAGACCCTCGCGAGCGCCAACCTTGCGCCACCGCCCCGCGATTTTACCAGCGTCAGCCGGGTGGATTTACCGGTCGAACGGATAGTCGAGACCGTGCTCAACGGCCGCGAGGGCACCGCCATGGTGAGTTTCGCCTCGGTGCTCGACGAGGATGAGGCCCGCGCCGTCGCGCGCTACATTCACGAATCCTTCATCACGGCCGACCGCATCGACGCCCGCTATCACTCGCCGGAAAACGGCTGGAGCGACCACGACCGCTACGCGGCCGCGTTCCCGTTCATCGACGGCAGCATACCACTGTCCGCGCCCTGGGAGTCCCTGAGCAACGAGGAGCAGCGCGGCCGGCGGTTGTACGAGACCGCTTGCGTCAGCTGCCACGACCAGCCGAACACGGGAACCGGCGACGAGCCCGAGTGGGAATTGCGAGCCGTGTCCTACCCGCGCGATCACTTCAGCCATCGCGAGCCAAACCCGGACCTCGTCTCCGGCGCCTCGCCGTATGCGCAGCACGACATCCCCCCGGAACCCGATGGTCTCTCGGCAACCGCCCTCGCCGGCCGGCCGCTGTACCAGGAGAACTGCGCGTTCTGCCACGCCGCGGACGGCACGGGCCGCAACTGGATCGGCAGTTTCCTCGAACCCCGGCCGCGCGACTTCACGGACCCGGAATTCCGCCTCGCGGATGACACGAAGGCCATGCAGCAGCGGATTCTGCACGGCATCCCGGGCACCTCGATGCCGGCCTGGAAAGACGTTCTGGGTCCCCGCGAAATCGAGGCAATTATCGCCTACGTCAGGGAAAGCTTTCGTCCCGACTAGCGCCCCCTTCGGATAAAACGCCTGTTTTTCAACGGCTTGGCGCCAAAACATGACGGTAAATTTTAGCTCGGATTATGTCCAATCAGTGCAACGGTCCGGCACGTTCGCCCGTTTATATAGGTGTGTAGTCAAGGTATGCCGGCGACAGCACGTGCCATGAAGTCTGTGGAACTGCGGAGGACCAGAGTGGCGCTGTCGCCGGCTTCCTTTTACACGGCCCCACCGGCGCCGTTCGGCGCAAAAGAACTTTGTCGATAGAAATTTCGCGTAAGGACGTTTAGTCGCCCAGGTGACGATCGTCGAGTGCCCGGTACGTGGCTTCGAACTCCGTTTGCAGCCGCGCAACCTCTTCGAGCAACTCGCTTTCTTCGGCCTCGCCCCGAAGCTTCTCTAGCCTCGCACACAGTGCCGCCATCCGCTCCGCGCCGATCTGTCGGCACAAACCGAGCAATCGATGCGCCTGCCGGCGAACCCGGTAGGAATCGTTGTCCCGCGCCGCCTGCTCGAGGTCGCGCAGCCACGCCGGCATCTGCTGCAGGAAATGGTCGGCCAGCTCACTGAACAAATCGGTCTCCCCCGACCCCCGTATCTTGCTCAGCTCCTCGACGATCGCGGTGTCGAGAACCTTGTCCGGGAGCGATGACGACGCCGGTCCCGCGTGCAGGTCACGTGCCGAAATATTGGCAACCTCGACGCTGCCGCTCAGCACACGCCGCAGCGTCGCGTCGAGCTCCTCGACGAACACCGGCTTGCTGAGGTAATCATCGACGCCTGCCGCGAATGCCCGCTCACGGTCCTCCGTCATGGCGTTCGCGGTCAACGCAATTATCGGTGTGTGCCGCCGGTCGCGTTCGCGCTTGCGAATGATCCGCGTCGCCTCGTTGCCGCTCATTCCCGGCATTTGCGAGTCGATGAGAATCGCCGTGTAGTGGTTCTTGACGCCCTCCTCGATGGCTTCTTCGCCGCTCGCCAGGGTCGCCACCTCGTAGCCGAGCTGCTCGAGCATTCTCTGCGCGACGAGCAGGTTGACCTCGTTGTCATCCACGACCAGCACCTTGCCCGCCGACTTGCGGGCCTTGACGGGCGCGATCTTCGGCCCGGCAGGCCTGCGGTCTGCTGCGTCATGCACGGTTTGTCCGTCGGCGGCTTCATGGTCCCTTGCCACGGCGATGGTGAACCAGAAACGGCTGCCGTTGCCGGGTTCGCTGTCCACGCCGATGTCGCCGCCCATGAGCATGGCGAGCTCTTTTGAAATGACCAGACCCAGGCCCGTGCCGCCGTATTTGCGAGTATCCGAATCGTCGACCTGGCTGAACTCGCGGAACAGCTTTGCCTGGTCCTTCGGATCGATGCCGATGCCGCAGTCCTTGACGACAAACTTGAGCCGCGCGTAGCTCTCCTCGACCTCGTCACAGTCCAGGCAATCGCAGACGATGCTGATATCGCCGTCATTGGAAAACTTGATTGCATTGCTTACCAGGTTGGCGAGAATCTGCCCGAGCCGCACGGGATCCCCGCGCACGATTTTGGGAACGCTGTCTGCGACCGCATAGCTGATCGTCAGGTTCTTGCGTTTTGCTTCCGCCGAGAACAGCTGGGCGACGTCAGTGAGCTTCTCGTGCACCGAAAACGGCACGCTTTCCAGCACCAGTTTTCCAGCCTCGATCTTGGAGAAATCGAGCACGGAGTTGATGATCTTCAGAAGCGACATGCCCGAGGAGTGCATGATTTCGGCGTACTCCTTCTGTTCGGGCGTGAGATCGGTGCGCAACAGCAGGCTTGCCATGCCGATCACCCCGTTCATCGGCGTGCGGATCTCGTGGCTCATGTTGGCGAGGAACTGGCTCTTTGCCTGGCTCGCGGCGGTGGCCTGGTCGCGCGCAATCGCCAGCTCGCGACTGCGCTGCTGCGCCTCCGCTTCCCTTGCCGCCAGCTCACTGGTGCGGTCGGCCACCATGCGCGCCAGGACGACGGCCCGCTGCTCGAGTTCCTGGCGGTTACGGATGACGAGCGCCGCGATCAGCGTAAAGGACGTGACCAGGATCGCGATGATCAGGACGTTGAGCAGGAAAATCTGCTTCTGGTCGGTCATGATGATGCCGTCGATTTGCCCGGCAATATCCGTGGAAAGCGCGAGGATCTCGCCGAATACGGCGTCGAATTGCTGGTCCAGTTCACCGCCGATGACACCCGTCGTGTCGCGCGATTCCCAGCGCTGGGACACAATACGGTCGAACTCGCTGACCCGGTCGCGCAACAGCTCAAGGTTCTCGCGGGCCTCCGGAAGCGCGGGGATCTCCCCGTACGGCGTTACCCCGCCGTGGATCGCCGCCCCCACCAGGTGCTGTGCGGCCCGGATCTGCGCCCGCACGTCCCTGTCGATACTGATGGAAGGGTCGCCTCCGAGCGCTTCCTCGAACCATAGATGTGCCGTGGCGACCTCCTGCTGCACGGCCTGTATCACCCGCATGAAGGCCGTATTGCGCTGGAAGTCCCGTGTTACGAGCCACTGTGAATAGATCACGATGGCAATCGACACCAGGCCGACGGCAACAATGCCGACGACAAGAGACTTGAGCGAAAACGATCGCGTGCTCAGTTGCATCTAATAGTTTTTAGTTCGTGACCACCCGGAATGGCGTCGGTGCTGCGGTCATCGTCGCCGGCATTCCCCTTTTAATTCTTATACTTCATGCAAGGTCTGTTCCTTGTATGGAAATCAATGATATACAAGACGCAGATGAGAAATCTGTAAAGATTTCCGACAACATTTCAAGGGTTTACGGCGCCCGGCACGGTGCGTCAATACTCACTGTCTGGGCTATTTTGCCCACGGAGAGACGCGGTAGCGCGGCGGCGCGCGGGGCTCGGCGTCAGTGTCGGCCGTAACGGACCGACCCGAACACCACGGCAGGATTATGGTGCCAAACTGCGCGACAGTAGATTGACAGCACCCCCATTCTCTCCGAGCATTCGTTACAATGCGGCGGCGGCCAATTGACTCTCACCTGACAATAACTCGAACGCCACGGACTGCAGGGATGTAAACATGTCAGATTCTTCGACACCTCGAATTCGCGCCCTGCTCGTCGACGATCATCCGGTCGTGCGCTTCGGGGTCAAACATATTCTCGACTCCGAGCCGGACATCGAGGTCGTCGGCGACCTCGAGGGAATGCGTGGCATTGAAGAGGCTATCAACACGCTGCAGCCGGACGTGGTGTTACTCGACCTGGAACTCGGCGATATCCACGGCGTGGAGGCGTTGCGCCAGTTGCGCGAGATCGCGCCACAACTCAAGGTGATCGTATATACCTCGCACGACGAGGAGGAGTACATCATCCAGGCGGCGGAAGTCGGCGTCGACGGCTACCTCCTGAAAGGCAGCCCGAAAGAAGAGATCGTGGGTGCCGTGCGCAGCGTCAACGAAGGCGGCAGCGCGATCGAATCCGCGGTGGCCGCCAAGCTGATGAGCCACATGAACAAACGTTCGGCCCGGGCGAAACAGCCGGTCATCGAGTTCAGCAAGCGCGAAAAGCAGGTTCTGGAGCTGCTCGCGGGCGGCAAGACCAACCGGGACATCGGCGCCGCGCTGTTCATTTCAGAATCGACCGTCAAGTTTCACGTGCATGCGATTCTCAGCAAGCTCGACGCGACGAATCGCACGGAAGCCGTATCGATGGCGGTCCAGCAAGGGGTTATTTCGCTGCCCTCGGCGCGTTAGATCGACCGGTTGCGACCTTCTTCGAAGATCGGCCGGACCCGCTCGAATTCTGCCGCCAGGCGATCGAACTCCACTGCCAGATCGTCCACGCGCTCGTCGCGGCTCGCCTTGCCAAGGGCGTCACAACGGTCGCCCAGCGCCGTTACGCCCATCTCCAGGCAGGCGCCCTTCAGCGCATGACACTCGCGCCGGATCGTCTTCAGGTCGCTCTTCCCCAGTGCCTGTTGCATGACGTCGAGCCGCGCACTGGTATCGTCGATGAAGAGGCTGATGAACTCGTCCAAAGCGTCGCTGTTGATGACGCCGGCACGATTCTGAAGCCGCGTGATGATGTCGTCGCCGTTGCGCCCGGCTGATTCCGGCGGATCGGGCTGCTGGCGGCGTCGCGAGTCCGCCATGAGCGACCAGCGCCGGAGACCTGTCTTCAGCATGTCGAGCCGCACCGGCTTGGCGAGAAAATCGTCCATGCCCGCCTGCAGGCATTGTTCCTTGTGGTTCACCGACACATCCGCCGTAATGGCGACCACGACCGGCTGCCTGGCTTCGCCGAGCCCTCCTTCCCGGATGATCCGAGTTACGTCGTCACCGTCCATGCCCGGCATCTGGCAGTCCATGAGGATCAGGTCGTAGGATTTTTTCTCGAGCGCGGTCAATACCGCCGGCCCGTCGACGACACTGTCGACTTCGAATTCGAGCGATTTAAGCATGCTGCTCAGCAGTTTCCTGTTGATCGGATTGTCCTCTGCGATCAATATGCTGAGAGACTGGAACGTCTCCTCCGCCGAGCCCGATTCACCAACCCCTGTCTCGAACAGACGTGACAGGTTGTAGCGGAGCACGCCCGGCAACACGGGCTTGTTGACGCAGCGGATCCTGCCGATCGTAGAAACCTGCCCGACTTCCAGCGGCTGTGCGATGGAGGCCAGCAGCACGATCGGCAGATCAGTGTTGTCACGGATACGGCGTGCAGCTTCCAATCGGTCTTCCTGCGCATCACCGGTATCCAGGATAATGCAGTCGAACGGGTAGCCCGCTTTGTCCGCGGCTTCGAGCCGGCGGGACACGTTTTCCGGGTGAGGTTCGATCTCGCAACTGATATTCCACGCGCTCAGCAGGCTGCAGACAGCATCGGACAACTTCGGATTGGCGTTCACGACCAGGAGCCGTCGATTACTCAGGGCCCGCCTGCCGTCGATGACAGAACGGTCGTGCTCGGCAACGCGAATCACGGGCACCGTGAACCAGATGGTCGTACCTTTGCCGAGCTCGCTTTCGAAACTGATCTCACCACCCATCAGTTCGATCAGCTGTTTGCTGATCGCGAGCCCGAGACCGGCCCCCTGGCCCGGACTGCCGATCTCGCGGGCGATCGAACTGAACGGAGTAAACAGGCGCTCGGCCGCATCATCCGCCATGCCGATACCCGTATCCGTGACAGAGACCGACAGGACGGCGGCTCCGTCACTGCCGGATTCAATGCCGACGTTGACGATAACCTCGCCCGAATCGGTGAACTTGATGGCGTTGCCGACGAGATTGATCATGATCTGTTGCAGCCGCTGCAAGTCGCCCGTGACCTGCGTGTCGGGGGTATAGTCTGTCGCGCCTGCAAGCTCGATGCCTTTCGCATAGGCCTGGTAGCCCATGATCTCCAGAACGCGTTCGAGCAAGTCGTTGACGTGGAACGAGTCTCGTTTCAGTTCGAGCTTGCCGGCTTCGATCGTGGCAAAGTCGATCATATTGTCGAGCAGGCTCAGCAACATGTTGCTGCTGCTCTCCATGACCTGGACGTACGACTTCTGCTTGCGGGTCAGCGCAGTAAGCCGCAGCAAGTCGGTCATGCCGAGGACCGCATTCAGCGGGGTACGCACCTCGTGGCTCACCGTCGCTACGAACTGGGTTCGGGCCGCGTGCGCCGTCTCCGCGTCTTCCCTCGCGCGCTGCAGGCGCAGGGCGAGCCGCTCCTGTTCGTTGAGGTTGTGAAGGACCTCGACGGCACCGGTTATCTCACCATTTTCGTCATACAGCGGCGTCGCCCTGAGCTCAACGGTTTTTATCGTGCCGTCGGCATCCACCCGCTTCTGGATGTGCTTGCAGGACTCACCCGTCGTGAGCACGCAGGGATGCTCTTCGGGGCCGCACGGCCTGTCACGGCCATGCAGCGCACGGTAGCACGATGACGGTATACCGCTGGAGTCGCCTCCGTTAAGAGCCTTGCGTGCAGCCTTGTTGATTGCCGTAACCTGGAAATCCCTGTCGATGATGATCGCCGGGTCCGGCACGCCATCGAGCAGGGACTGATTGAACGAATTCGAATCGGCAAGTTGCTGCTGTATGCCGCCGAGCTTGTCCTCGAGTTCGTTCTTGGCGTCACTCAGTTCCCGCAACGTCGCGTGATCCGCGCGGAAGAGCAGCACAACCAGCAGAATCAGCGCTATGAGCAGCGTGCCGGCAAAAATTCGCCCGGCGGAACCGACCGGCATCGGCAGCATCAGCATGACAAGCAACGCGGCAGCCAACACGCCCGCGAGAATCGCGATCGAACGACGCTTGCTCATACCTCCAACCCTCTAACCTCTCCTCGCTACGGACCGGCGCCCGAGGTCCGTGTCGATTGCTCCAGTTCGTTTGCCTGCGCCATGCGCGAGCGCAGTTCCTCCGTGACCTTTTCCATCTCGCGCGGGTCTTCGATGACGCGCGGCCTTACGGTGATGATCAACTCGGTCCGGAGCGTGTCCGTCGAGTACGTGCTGAATAACGCGCCGAGCCCTGGAATGTCCATCAGCAACGGAACGCCCGACTTGCCCCGGTTCGTCGTCTCGAGAATGAGGCCGCCGAGCACGACGGTCTGCCCGCTCTGCACGATCACGCTGCTGTTGATCGTGCGCTGCGCGATCGCCACGTTTCCGCCGCCGCCGATCGCGGGTGACGCGCCGGGGATGCTCACTTCCTGGCTGATCTCGAGCGTGATCTGGCCGCCCGCGTTAATCCGTGGCGTAACGGTTAGCAACGTACCGGTGTCGCGGAACTGCACCTCGGTCACGATAGGGGCATCCGGATTCGTCGTGCTCTGCGAACTGCGCGTGGTCACCGGTATCTGATCGCCGACGCGGATATTCGCCGTCTGGTTGTCGAGGACCATCACC
>DATHRM010000026.1:0-18618 GCA_035465295.1 Woeseiaceae bacterium
AGTGCTGACGGGCTTCACCATCGAGATTACCGAGGACGCGTCCATGTTCCCGGTCGCCATTACGGTGGAAACGTCGTTTACGATCTCGAGCCCGCGCATCGGCGGCGCGGTAACCGTCACCACGTCGCTGGCGCTGCAGTCCAGCGGCACCGAGTACCCCTTCATGGGCGAACTGCGCATCGAAGGCGCCGACCAGGCGGTCATCGTGCTGATCGCGCTGGACGCGAACACGGTCCGGCTGGCAATCGACATCGATGGCGACGGCGCCACCGACGAGACGATCGACATGAACTGGGACGAACTGATGGCTGCCGCCGCCTGACGGCGCGCCGCCGGCAGCCCGACAGGCCCTCGTACGAGGGCCTTTTTTTTGGATCGTCCATGTCGCGGGCCCAGGCCCGCTCCTACGGCCAGACTGACCTTATTTGTAGGAGCGGGCCCCGCCCCGCGATCTGTCGCGGCCCGAGAACCGCGGCTACAGGCTGCGAATCCGTTTCACCCGACACATACGCCGGCCAATATGGTTAAAATAGCGCCCCGTCTGGACTCCCCTCTGTGATCGAATGAAGCGTTTCGTACCTGTTCTTTGCCTTTTGCTGGCCGCCGGCACGGTGTTCGCCCAAGCGCGGCCGGTCCCTGCTCCGCCAATCATAGGCGCCTCGAGCTACCTGATGATCGACGCGCAGTCGGGCCAGGAACTCGCCGCGCTGAAGCCCGATACGCCGGTGCCGCCCGCCAGCCTGACCAAGCTGATGACGACCTACGTGGTCTTCCGCGCCATCGAGGATGGCCAGATCATGCTCGACGACGAGGTCACGGTGAGCGAAAAGGCCTGGCGCATGGAGGGCTCACGGATGTTCATCGAGGTCGGCAAGCGGATCCGCGTCAAGGATCTGCTGCTGGGCGTCATCGTGCAGTCGGGTAATGACGCAAGCGTAGCGCTCGCCGAGCACGTGGCCGGTTCGGAGGCGGTATTCGCCGAGATGATGAACCAGTCGGCGCAGGCACTCGGGATGACGTCCACGCATTTCGTCAACGCAACGGGCTGGCCGCACGACAATCATTACTCGACTGCCCGCGACCTCGCGATCCTTGCACGCGCCCTCATCGAGGAATTTCCCGAGCACTACAAGTGGCACGCGATCAAGGAGTTCACCTGGGGCGACATCACCCAGCCGAACAGGAACCGCCTGCTGTGGCGCGACGAGTCCGTTGACGGGCTGAAGACCGGTCACACGGAAGCCGCCGGCTACTGCCTGGTCGCTTCGGCCGAGCGCGACGGCATGCGCATCATTTCCGTCGTGCTGGGCACGGCGAGTGACAAAGCCCGCATCGACGGCACCCAGGCCCTGATCAACTACGGGTTCCGCTTCTTCGAGACGCGCCTGCTGTACAAGGCCGGCGAGGAAATCACCCGCGCCCGCGTATGGAAGTCGGCGAACGAGTATTCGTCGCTCGGCGTGCTGGAAGACCTCTACATCACCGTGCCGCGCGGCACTTACGACTCGCTCGAATCCGTACACAACATGCCCGCCGTGATCGAAGCGCCCGTCGCGGCCGGTCAGCCGGTCGGTGAACTCAAGGTCAGCCTGAATGACGAGGACCTCGTGCACGAGCAGCTTCGGGCGCTGGAAGACAACCCGACCGGTTCGATCTGGCAGCGCGCGGTCGACACGGTCATGCTCTGGCTCGAGTAACGGCGATGAGCGACGACTCGGTCATGACGTTCCCGTGCTCGTTCCCCATCAAGCTGATGGGGCGCGAGACCGCGGAGTTCCGCCAGACCGCGAGGAGACTCGTCGAAAAGCACACCGGTCCGCTCGATGACGATGCCATCGAGAGCGCGCTGAGCCGCAACGGCCGTTTCGTGTCGGTCACGATCACAGTCATCGCCGAGAGCCGCGAACAACTCGACGACATCTACCGCGACGCGACGGCTCACGACGATGTCATAATGGCTCTGTGAGCAGGCCCGCACAGAACCTTTCTTCGTCGATTATCGTCCGTAACCTCGGGCTGCAGGACTACGAGCCCCTGTGGCGGGCGATGCAGCGCTTCACCGATACGCGCACGCCCCGGACCGCCGACGAAATCTGGTTTACCGAGCATCCGCCGGTGTTCACGCTGGGCATCAACGCAAGCCGCGAGCACCTGCTCGCGACCGGCGATATCCCGGTCGTACAGATCGACCGCGGCGGGCAGGTCACCTACCACGGGCCCGGTATGCTCATGATCTACCCGCTCATCGACCTGAAACGACTGAACCTCGGCGTGCGCGACCTCGTAACCGCGCTCGAGCAGAGCGTGGTGGACCTGGCTGCCGGTTACGGCATAGAGGCAAGAGCGCGCCCCGACGCGCCGGGGGTCTACGCAGGCGACGCGAAGTTCGCGAGCGTCGGCCTGCGCATCCGCCGCGGCGCCAGCTATCACGGCATGGCGCTCAACGTCAGGGTCGACCTGGAGCCGTTCATGCGGATCAACCCCTGCGGTTACGCGGGTCTCGAAATGACGGACCTCGCCACACTCGGGGGCGACAGCGACCTCGACACGGTGGAACGCAAGCTACTGCCGCATTTCCTGGAACACCTGCGGTTGCAGGACGCGCAACTAATCACCGCCGCGCCGGAGCTGTAGGAGCGGGCCCTGGCCCGCGACCCTGGTCGAGCTCGATCGCGGGCCTCTGGCCCGCTCCTACTGGCGATTGAGGTCGGCGAGGCGTTCGGGCGTGCCGACGTCTTCCCACATTCCCTCGTATACGCTGCCGGCCAGTTGCCCGGCGCGGGCGGCCGCTTTCAGCATCGGCGCAAGCGGGAACCGCCCCGGGTTGCAGCCGGCAAAAAACTCGGGCCGGTAAACCGCGACCCCGGCAAACGTGTACGCCGCGCTATCACTCTCGCAAATACGGCCGTCTCGAATATCGAAGTCCCCGCGTTCCTTGTGCGCCGGTCGCGGCACCAGGACGAGATGGCCCATATCGGCGCCCGCCAGCCCGGCCGGCGGCAGTGGAATGTCCGTGTAGATGTCCGCATTGACCACCAGGAAAGGGTCGGGTCCGAGCAAGGGCAAGGCGCGATGTATGCCGCCGCCGGTCTCGAGAATATCGTCGCCCTCGAGGCTGTAGATGACGGTGAGCCCGTACGCATGGCCCGAACCGATCCTTTCGGCGATCCGGTCGCCCAGCCAGCCGAGATTGACCACCACGGTGTCGATACCCGCGGCGGCGAGTCGGTCGAGATGCCGCTCGAGAAGCGACCGGCCGCACACTTCGACGAGCGCTTTGGGCGTGGTCTCCGTCAGCGGCCGCAGGCGTTCGCCGCGCCCCGCCGCGAGGATCATCGCGATCATTCCGGCGACTCCAGCCGCGGCAGGCAACGCTCGGTTATAAGGTGTGCCAGGAAATCGAGTTCCGCATAACGCGGCGCCAGGTCCACGATATAGGAAAGCGTGCGCGGTATGTCCGGCAAGTAGCCGGGCTTACCGTCACGGTGATTGAGGCGGCAGAAAATCCCCGCGGCCTTGAGATGGCGCTGCACGCCCATGAGGTCGAATGCCCGCGCAAAGGCCGGCTCCCTGATCGCCGTCCGCGTCGATTCGTCGAGACATCCGTAATAGTCGCTGACCCACTGCGTTATGCGTTCTGCCGGCCACTTGATGTAGCAGTCCCTGAGCAACGACACCAGGTCGTAGGTCACCGGACCTTCCACGGCGTCCTGAAAATCGAGAACGCCGGGATTGCGGTCGTTTGTCACCATGAGGTTTCGCGAATGATAATCGCGGTGCACGAACACCTGCGGCTGATCGAGCGCGTTACGCACGAGCATGTCGCAGAGCGACTGCCATGCGGCCTCCTCCGTGTCGTCGAACTCCATTCCGAGATGGGTACCGCACAGCCAGTCGTGGAACAGCGACAACTCGAATTGCAGCAGCGCCTCGTCGTAAGGCGGTAACGCCGACTGGTAAGCGGCGCCGCGCGACTGCATGAGGGCAAGCGCGCGCAGGGCATCGTCATAGAGCACGCCTGCGCGCGCGGCGTCGGCCTCGAGGCAGTCGAGATACGACAGTGAACCGAGGTCGGTCAGCAGCAGGAACCCCTGCTCGAGGTCTGCCTCGATCACGCGCGGCGCGTTGATCTGCATCGCCTCGAGATAGCCGGCCACCCGGATGAACGGCAGGCAGTCTTCCTGCGGGGGCGGTGCGTCCATGACGATGAAAGTTCCGCCATCCGTCTGCAATCGAAAGTAACGCCTGAAGCTTGCATCGCCCGATGCGGGCGTGAGCGTGCCGTCGCGGGTCATGTCGATACCCTCGACCCAGCGATTCAGGGCTTCCAGGCGGGCATCGGCCCGGGCTTTCGACTGCTTGATCGGTCGTCTCCGTAACGCGTTGAAGCGCCTGACAGACTGTGCGAAGGTAGCAAACAAGGTAACAAATAAGAATGCCTGATAACATCCCGGTGTCAGCGCTTCCTCTCGAGCATTGGGTTCGGCCGCAAACTTGTTCTCCAGATACCTGATCACAACGATCTGCCTCCTCGGTCTGTCCCTGGCCCATGCCGCCGATCCGCTGGTTTGTGAAAACTCCCTCGGCACGCAACTGTCCGACGATGCGCCGCGAGCCGTTTCTCTCGACGATCCCGCTACCGTGCAGCTGGAGGCCGGCCGCGTCGAGGCGCAGCTGGGCGAGGACCCCACGGCATCGCTGAGCGGTGGCATCGTTTTGCGGCGCGCCGACAAGCTGGCGGGCGCGGACAGTGCCCGGTACGACCCGGAAACAATGTCGCTGTATCTCGATGGCGACGTGCGCTACGAAGATCCCGGTACGCAGATAAAGAGCGACAGCGCCGAATTCGAATACGAATCCGGGCGCATCGGCTTCACGGGCGCCGAGTTCTGGATGGGCGGCAACAACTCGAGGGGCGCGGCAGACCGGCTGCAGATCAGCCAGGACGGCTTGCTGCAACTCGACAACGTGAGCTACACGACCTGCCCGCCGGGCTCGGACGACTGGCTGTTGCAGGCCAGGGACATCGATCTCGACAGCCGCAGCGGCATCGGCACGGCGCGGGGAGTGAAGCTGCGCTTCCAGGGCATCCCGATACTCTATGCGCCATACCTGTCGTTTCCCATCAGCGATGCGCGCAAGTCCGGCATGCTGACCCCGGAGATCGGCAGCACGAGCCGCAGCGGCAACGAGATCGTCGTGCCGCTGTACTGGAATATCGCGCCCAATTACGACGCCACGTTCACGCCGCGAATCCTGACCGACCGGGGTGTACAGTTTCAGAATCGATTCCGTTACCTCACCAGGGTCCACAGCGGCGTCGTCGACGCAGATTACCTGAACGACGACAGCCTCACCGGGGAATCGCGCAGCTATGTCGGGGTCAACCACACGAGCCTGTTCCGCAACCGCTGGCGCGGCCAGGTCGAGTTCCGCGAAGTATCGGACAACCAGTACTTCGAAGACCTGGGCGGCAGCCTCAGCACGTCGACGATCACGCACCTCAATCGCTCGTTGCGCTTCGACTATTACACGAACAACTTGTCGCTGTTCGGCCAGGTGCAGGACTACCAGACGATCGACGACGCAATTGCTACCGACAACGAACCTTACCGCCGGGTTCCGCAGCTGCTGGCGCAGGGCCGCTGGCCCGGCCTGTGGCTCGGATCGACAATAAGGCTGGACGGCGAGATCGTGAAGTTCGACCGCGACGTCGGAGTAACCGGCTGGCGCTTCAACGTGGCGCCCGAACTCGCGCTTCCGTTGCAGCGTCCCGGCCTGTTCTTCACGCCGGCCATCGCCGTCGACTACACGAGCTACGACCTCGAAGGCACCGAGCCGGGACAGCGCGAAAATCCCGAGCGCGTGCTGCCGATCGCCAGCGTGGATACCGGCATGGTGCTGGAGCGCCTGATCAACAACTCCAGCCGAAAACGGGTGCAGACGATCGAACCCCGCCTGTTGTACGTGCACGTGCCGTTCGAGGACCAGTCGGACCTGCCGGTATTCGACACGATCACGCCGGACCTCAACCTCGTGCAACTGTTCCGCAAGAATCGCTTCCTGGGCGTGGATCGCATTGCCGACACGGACCAGTTGAGCGTCGGTATCACCTCGCGCGTGCTCGACGTCGCCACGGGCAAGGAATTGATGTCCGGCACCATCGGGCAGATCCGTTACTTCAACACGAGCACCGTGTCGTTGCCGCCCGTGCCGAGTTTCACGGACGAGTCGTCGGACTACATTGCCGAGTTGCGTTTCCTGCTTCTCAGGAACGTGAACTTCGATCTCGGGCACCAGTGGGGTACGCGTGACCGGGGCACGACCCAGTCGGAGGCGCGTCTTCAATACCGGCCCGCGGACAACCGCATCATCAACCTGGCTTACCGGTTCCGGCGCGACTCACTGGAGCAGGGCGACGTATCCTGGTCGTGGCCCCTCAGCCGGAAATGGAACTTCGTCGGCCGCTACAATTACTCGTTCCGCGACGAGAAGGCCCTGGAGGAATTCTACGGGCTCGAATACGAGAGCTGCTGCTGGGGGTTGCGCCTCGTTTCCCGGCGCTACATTTCCACCCGCGACGGAACTCGCGACACGACCTACGGTCTGCAATTGGTATTGAAGGGCATGGCCAGCGTCGGCACCGCGGCCGACAAATTGCTGGAACGTGGTATTCTTGGCTACTCTGCAGAACCCCGGTAGTAAATAGTGTTTAAAATCAAGTATTTATGCGCTTTCGTCGCGCTCGTCGCGGCGCCGTTGGCGATCGCCGAAGAGCTCTCCGAGACGGGTGAATTCCTCGACGGCGTGGCGGCCATCGTCAATGATGGCGTGGTGCTGAAGAGCCAGCTGCGCGACGAAACGTCGTTGATCATCAGGCGCGCCGAGGAACAGGACATGCGATTGCCCCCGGCCAACGTGCTGCAGGAACAGGTCCTCGAACGGCTCATCCTCACCGAGATACAGCTGCAGCGGGCCGACCAGATCGGCCTGTCGGTATCGGACCAGATGCTGAACGACTCGATCGCGCGCATGGCTCAGCAGGCGGGTATTCCGTTCGACCAGATGCCGGCCGCACTCGCGGCAGACGGTATAGATTATGCGGATTTCCGCCGCGGCATGCGCGAGGAAATCACGCTCGAGCAATTGCGCCGCATCATGGTCGGCCAGGAAATCGACGTCTCCGACCGTGAGATCGAGCAGTGCATCACGGATCTCGAGGACAACGTCGTCGTCAATTCGAGCTGGAACCTGTCGCACATCCTCATCAACCTGCCGGACGGCGCCACGGCCGCGGAGATCGAGGAGACCCGCAAGGAAGCAGAGAACATCTACCAGCAGATCGTCGATGGCGCCGACTTCGGGGAAATGGCCATCCGCTACTCGCAAAGCGATACGTCGCTGCGCGGCGGCTCGCTCGGCTGGATCGAGGGCCAGCAGATTCCGTCGTTCTTCGTGGATGTCCTCGCGGACATGCAGGCCGGTGACGTCTCGGAGCCGTTCCGTACCTCGAGCAGCTACCACATCGTCAAGGTGAACGAACTCAGGAGCGCGATTCAGCGCAGTGAAATCAACCAGACCAAGGCGCGCCACATCCTGATCACACCCAACGAAATCATCGACGACGCGACGGCCAGGCAGCAGCTCGAGAATGCGCTCGTACGCATCGACGAAGGCGAGGACTTCGGCGAGCTGGCGAAACTGTTGTCGGACGGCCCGACCGCGCCCGTCGGCGGCGATCTCGGGTGGTCTGACCCGGGTTCCTTCGTTCCCGAGTTCGAACAGGTCATGAACGAGCTCGAGATCGGCGAGATCAGCGAGCCGTTCCGCAGCCCGTTCGGCTGGCACATCGTCGAGGTGCTCGACCGGCGCGTGTACGACAACACCGAAGACCTCAAGCGGCGCAATTGCGACGCGCGCATTCGCAACAGCAAGATGGCGGACGAAACGCAGCTCTGGATGCGCCGGCTGCGCGACGAGGCTTTCGTCGTGAAGCGGATGTAGCCGACAACACGTTGTCCGCATCGGCCCCTCTCGTAATTACGGCCGGCGAACCCGCCGGGATCGGGCCGGAGTTGTGCCTGGCGCTCGCGACGAATCCCGCCATGCCGCGTTTCGTGGTGATCTCGGACCCCGCGCTGCTGCGCGCACGCGCGGCGCAGGCCGGGCTCGACGTCAGCATTGTCGAAGTCGCGTCTGAAGACGACGTTCATCGCCACGCGGCAGCCGGCGAAGTGCTGGTGGTGCCCTTCTCTTTCCCTGCAGCAGCGGAATGCGGGCGTCCGGATACGGCGAACGCGCAGACGCTGCTGGACGGCCTGCGGCACGCCGTCGACGGCTGTCTCCACGGACGTTACCGCGCGCTCGTTACCGCGCCCCTGCACAAAGGCATCATCAACGACGCCGGCATTCCGTTCAGCGGCCATACCGAGTTCCTCGCCGAGTGCAGTGGTGGGGCATTGCCGGTGATGATGCTGGCAGCCGGCGAGTTGCGCATCGCCCTCGCGACCACGCACCTGCCGCTGCGCGACGTGCCGGATGCGATCACGGCCGGGAGGCTGCGCCAGGTACTGCGCACCCTGCTTGACGACCTCAGGAATCGCTTCGGAATTGCCGAACCCGAAGTCGTCGTGTGCGGGCTCAACCCGCACGCCGGCGAAGGCGGCCATCTCGGTTCGGAGGACGTGGAGATCATTCTGCCGGTGGTCGCCGAGTTCGCGGCCGCAGGCGAGCGCGTGCGCGGACCGCTGCCCGCGGATACCGCCGTCACGCGGGCCGCAGGGCACAAGGACGCGGTACTCGCCATGTATCACGACCAGGGCCTGCCCGTGCTCAAGTACGCCGGCTTCGGCCAGGCGGTCAATATCACGCTGGGGCTGCCGTTCGTCCGCACGTCCGTAGACCACGGCACCGCTTTCGACCTGGCCGGCACCGGCAAGGCCGACCCGGGCAGCCTCGTGGCGGCCGTCGAGATGGCGGCACGACTGACCGAACCGCGATGAATGCGCATCGGCCCCGCAAGCGTTTCGGCCAGCATTTCCTGAGCGACCCCGGCGTCATCGATGCGATCGTGCAGGCGATCGATCCGAAGCCGGGCGACACGGTCGTCGAAATCGGTCCCGGCCACGGCGCCATCACCGGGCCGCTCGCAAAACGCGCCGGCCACCTGCACTGCGTCGAACTCGACCGCGACCTGGCGGCGACGCTGCGCCGCCGTTTCGACAACCGCGACAACGTGACCATCCACGAAGCCGACGCGCTGACCTTCGATTTCTGCACGCTCGGCGATTCGCTGCGGATCGTCGGCAACCTGCCTTACAACATCTCGACCCCGTTGCTGTTTCACCTGGTCGACAGCCGTGACTGCATCAGCGACATGCACTTCATGCTGCAAAAGGAAGTCGTGGATCGGATGACGGCCGCACCTGGCGGCAAAGCTTACGGCCGGCTCGGCATCATGCTGGGCTG
Organism: Woeseiaceae bacterium; assembly: GCA_035465295.1. Taxonomy (GTDB): domain Bacteria; phylum Pseudomonadota; class Gammaproteobacteria; order Steroidobacterales; family Woeseiaceae; genus UBA1847. Next base: position 9,469 of record DATHRM010000026.1, read on the forward strand.
CCATCTCGCAGTCGAAGGGCTGTTTCCCGTCGATCCACAATGTTTCGATCCGCCACCGGCCGTCACGTCGGCCGTGGTAAGGCTTGCGCCGCTGGGAAACGAGCGGCCCGGGATCGACGACGAGAAGTTACTCGGGCGCCTCGTGGCGACCGCATTCAGCCAGCGCCGCAAGACGTTACGTAATGCCCTCAAGACGATGCTCGACGAGGGGGAACTCCGTTCGCTCGGCATCGATCCGGGCAAACGCCCCGAATCGATCCCCGTATCCGGGTACGTGGCCATGGCCAATTACGTTTCGCGGCGCGACGGCGATTCAGGATAGAATAGCAACGGTATTCGAACCCACGGGATTCCCATGGACGAGAAGAACTGCGAAATTCGAATCCAGGTTGCAACCAACTACGTCGACGAACAGTCGGAACCCGACGAAGGGCGTTACGTGTTTGCGTACACGATCACGATAACGAACGAAGGCGACATCCCGGCGCAGCTCATCAGCCGGCACTGGGTGATCACCGACGCAAACGGTAAGGTCCAGGAAGTCAGCGGCGACGGCGTCGTGGGCGAGCAGCCGCACCTCGATCCCGGCGAGGTCTTCCGCTATTCGAGCGGCGCCGTGCTCGAGACGCCCGTGGGCGCAATGCAGGGCCTGTATCGCATGAAGACCGACAACGGCATAAGTTTCGACGCGCCGATCGCGCCGTTTACGCTGGCGGTTCCGGGCGTGCTGCACTGAGCTGATCGCCGGCTCTCATGGCGCTTTACGCAATCGGGGACCTGCAGGGCTGTTACGACCCGTTCCGCCGGCTGCTCGACGCCATCGATTTCGACCCCGGTAAAGACACGCTCTGGCTGACCGGCGACCTCGTCAACCGCGGACCGAAATCGCTCAAGACCCTTCGATTCGTCAAGTCGCTGGGCGACTCGGCCATTACCGTACTCGGCAACCACGACCTGCACTTGCTGGCGCTGTCGCAAGGGGCGGTCCCTTTATCCGGCAAGTTCGACACGCTGGCAAAGACGCTCAGGGCCCCCGAGATCGACGAGCTCGTGGAGTGGCTGCGGCATCGCCCGCTCGCACACTATTCAGAGGACATCGACACGCTCATGGTGCACGCCGGCACGCATCCCACCTGGAGCGCAGCGAAGACGCTGAAGCGCGCCGCGGAGGTCGAATCCGTTTTGCAGGGCCCGAAGTTCGCCACGCTGCTCGCCAAAATGTACGGCAACCGGCCCAGCTACTGGTCGGGGGATCACACTGGATACGGGCGGCTGCGTTTCATCGTCAACTGCCTGACGCGCATGCGCATGTTGACGCCCGACATGCATTTGAACATGCGCGCAACCGGCGCGCCGTGGCGGGCCGGCAAGAAGCGCGTGGCGTGGTTCGACTTTCCGGAACATGCCTGGGGGGACACCCGCATCGTGTTCGGGCACTGGTCCCAACTCGGCCTGATCGTGTTGCCGGGACTCGTCAGCCTCGACACGGGCTGCGTATGGGGCCGGCAGCTGACGGCGGTGCGGCTCGACACGAAGGTTGCGCGGGTTTACCAGGTCCCCGGCCAGGACTGATGCACTACGAGGATTCCGCCGGGTTCGCGGCACGACTCGACAGCGAGGATCCACTCGCGGGGTTCCGCGACCGCTTCGAGTTTCCCGCCGACCGCGATGGCCGGAAGCCAATTTACCTGTGCGGAAACTCGCTCGGGCTGCAGCCGAAACTCGCCGCGCAGTACGTCACCGAAGAACTCCGCGAATGGGCAAGCCGCGGCGTGGAGGGCCATTTCGAAGCGGCGCGCCCCTGGGTCTCCTACCACCGCAATGCGACCGCGGCACTGGCCGGGCTGGCCGGGGCGAAACCATCGGAAGTCGTGGCGATGAACACGCTGACGGTCAACCTGCACCTGTTGATGACGAGCTTTTACAGGCCGGACGCAGGGCGCCGCAAGATCGTTATCGAATCGACGGCGTTCCCGTCGGACCGGTACGCGGCCGCGTCGCAGATCCGGATGCGCGGCCACGACCCGGACAAGGATCTGCTTGAGTGGCAGCCGCGCGACGACGGCGTCCTGTACATCGACGATCTCGCGTCCCTGCTGGAGCGCGCAGGCAGGCAGACGGCATTGCTGCTGCTTCCCGGCGTACAGTATTACTCGGGGCAGGTTCTCGACATGCCCGGAATCTGCGCGCTTGCCCGTGAGCACGGCTGCACGGTGGGCTTCGATCTCGCGCACGCGATCGGCAATATCGAGCTCGACCTGCACGAATGGGGCCCGGACTTCGCGGCGTGGTGCAGCTACAAGTACCTGAATGCCGGCCCGGGCGCGATCGCCGGCGCTTTCGTGCACGAACGTCACCTCGCGCCCGGCAGCAGCGACGCGCTGCAGGGCTGGTGGGGCAACGACGAAGCGACACGCTTCCGGATGCGCGAGGAATTCGACCCGGCGGCGGGCGCGGACGCCTTCCAGCTCAGCTGCCCGCCGGTGCTGTCGTTTGCGCCCATGCTCGCATCGCTCGAGATGTTCACGGAGGCGGGACTGTCGAGGCTCGTCGAGAAATCGCGGTGCCTCACCGGGTACCTGGCATGGCTGCTCGGACGCCGTTTCGGGAAGCGCATCGGCATTATCACGCCGGCAGAGGCACGTGGGTGCCAGCTGTCGCTGGTCGTCAGGGACCCGGACGTGGATGCGCAGCAGGTGTTCCGGAATCTCACGGCGCTCAACGTCATCGGCGACTGGCGCGAACCGGACGTCATCCGCATCGCCCCCGCCCCGCTGTACAACAGCTACAGCGACGTGTTCGAGTGCGCGGAACGGCTGCAGCAGGCCCTCGACGCCGCCTGAATCAAGCCGGTTGCCGTTCGAATTCCATCAGGTCGAACGCGTAAGCGTGCTTCTCATCGGCGTCATGGTGCTCCGATGACACAAGTCGCCAGCGGATCCGGTCGATGTCGCGAAAGTACGTGTCGCCCTCGACGTCCGCCTGCACGCGGGTCAGGTAGACGCGATCGGCGTGCGGCAGGAAATCACGATAGACCTGCCCTCCCCCGATCACCATAACTTCCCCGGCGCCTTGCGCGGCATCCAGCGCCTCCTCGACCGAGGTGACGACGTCACAGCCGTCGGCGGCATAGTTCGCATCGCGCGTCATGACGATGTTGCGGCGGTCCGGCAGCGGCCTGCCTATCGACTCGAACGTTCGGCGCCCCATGATGACCGGTTTCCCGACCGTGAGCCGCTTGAAATGCCTGAGGTCGTCCGGCAGGTGCCAGGGAAGCCCGCGATCCCGGCCGATTACATTGTTCTTCGAAGCCGCGACGACAAGGCTGATCCTCATACTGCGACGGCGGCGCGAATATGCGGGTGCGCTTCGTAATTCAGGATTTCGAAGTCCTCGAAACGGTAATCGAAGATGCTGTCGGGCCGGCGCGTGATTGCGAGACGCGGCAACGGCAGGGGTTTGCGCGACAGCTGCTCATCGGCCTGCTCGAGGTGATTGGTGTAGAGGTGACAATCGCCGCCGGTCCAGATGAAGTCGCCGACGCCGAGGTCGCACTGCTGCGCCAGCATGTGCGTCAGCAAGGCGTACGACGCGATATTGAAGGGCACGCCGAGGAAGATATCGCAGCTCCGCTGGTAGAGCTGGCACGACAGCTTGCCGTCCGCAACGTAGAACTGGAACAGGCAGTGGCACGGCGGCAGCGCCATCTTGTCGATCTCGCCGACGTTCCATGCGCTGACCATGATGCGCCGCGAATCCGGGTCTTTCTTCAATTGCTGCACGACCTGGCTGATCTGGTCGATCGAGGAACCGTCGGGCGCCGGCCAGCTGCGCCACTGGACGCCGTAGACCGGGCCGAGGTTGCCGTCCTCGTCCGCCCATTCGTTCCAGATCGAGACGCCGTTCTCGTTCAGGTAGCGCGTGTTCGGGTCGCCGCTCAGGAACCACAGCAATTCGTGGATGATGGACTTCGTGTGCAGGCGCTTGGTGGTAACGAGCGGAAATCCTTCGCCGAGATCGAAGCGCATCTGGTGACCGAAAACCGACAGCGTGCCGGTGCCGGTGCGGTCTTCCTTGCGGGTGCCATTGTCGCGGACGTGCCGCATGAGGGACAAATACTGTTGCATCTCAGGTAGTTGCCTCCTTGTTCGCCTTCGGCCGGTACGCGAGATAAAGAAGCACGGCACCGGCAGCGATCATCGGTGTACTGAGTACCTGCCCCATGGTAACCCAGTCGGCGAACAGGTAGCCGATGTGCGCGTCCGGGACGCGATAGAACTCGATATAGAAACGGAACACGCCGTAGAGCAGCAGGAACAGCCCGGACACGGACATGTACGGGCGCTCTTTCGAGGAAAACCACCACAGCACCGCGAACAGCACCAGGCCCTCGAGCGCGGCCTCGTACAGCATGGTCGGGTGCAACACCTCGGGACCGGCGCGAAAGCCCGGGAACACCTTGTCCGGAACCTCGAATCCCCAGGGTACGTCGGTCGGTTTGCCCCACAGTTCCCCGTTGATGAAGTTCCCGAGGCGCCCGAAGCCGAGCCCGAGCGGCCCGAGCGGCGCAACGAAATCGGTCATCTGCCACATCGTATTGCCGAGCTTGCGCCCGTAAAGCCACATCGCAATGAGGACGCCCGCGAGGCCGCCGTGGAACGACATGCCGCCCTGCCAGATCTTGACGATGTAGAACGGGTCCTCGGCCATGTTCGTCCAGCCGTAGAAAAGAATATAGCCGAGGCGCCCGCCCACGATGACACCGAGCATTGCGTAGAAGACGAGATCGTCCACCTGCGCGGGCGTGATGGTCGACCACGGCTGCCGGCTGCGGCGCCGGGCGAGCCACCAGCCCGCGAGGAAGCCGAGAACGTACATCATGCCGTACCAGCGAATCTTGAGACCGAAGATCGAGATGATGACCGGATCGATCTCTGGGTATGTCAGCATGCGGCGAGGCTCGGGGGGTTGGTGGAGGGCGCTAGTCTAACAATTCCCGGCGATGCGCTATAGTGGCCTGCCGTCCAGACAATGCCGAAATGCCGAACCGACTCGCAAAGGAAACCAGCCCCTACCTGCTGCAGCACGCCGACAACCCCGTCGACTGGTACCCGTGGGGCGACGAAGCGTTTGCCATCGCCCGGGAGCAGGACAAACCGGTGCTGCTGTCGATCGGCTACTCCGCGTGTCACTGGTGCCACGTGATGGCGCACGAATCGTTCGAGGACGACGCGACAGCCGAGGTCATGAACGAGCTGTTCGTGAACATCAAGGTCGACCGCGAAGAACGGCCCGACGTCGACAAGATCTACCAGACCGCGCAGCAGCTGCTCACGCAGCGGACCGGGGGCTGGCCGCTCACCATGTTCATCGATCCGTCCGACCGGCGGCCGTTCTTCGGCGGCACCTACTTTCCGAACGAAGCGCGCTACGGCATGCCGGCCTTCAGTGAACTTCTGAAGAGCGTTGCCACGTACTTTCGGGAGCAGCGCGACGAAGTCCGGCGCCAGGGCGCCAGGCTCACGGAGGTACTCGGCCGGCTCGAGCCGCCGGCCGCGGGCGACGACCTCGCCATCACGGACGAACCGCTCGGAAAAATCCGGACCGCGCTCGAACGGACGTTCGACAGCGAATACGGCGGATTCGGCGGCGCGCCCAAGTTCCCGCATCCGACGACGATCGACCGGCTGCTGCGACACTGGCGCGACACGGCCGGCGACGACGAACCCGACCTCGACGCGCTGTACATGGCCACCCTGACGCTCACGCGCATGGCCGACGGCGGCCTGTTCGATCATGTCGGCGGCGGCTTCTGCCGCTACTCGGTGGATCGTTACTGGCAGATCCCGCATTTCGAGAAGATGCTGTACGACAACGGCCCGCTGCTGGCGCTCTATGCCCAGGCGTTTCTCGCGACCGGCGACGACTATTTCGCCGCAGTGGCCAACGCGACGGCAGACTGGATGCTGGCGGACATGCAGTCGCCCGAGGGCGGTTTCTATTCCACGCGCGACGCCGATTCCGAGGGGGAGGAAGGGCGTTACTACCTGTGGACGCCCGACGAGGTCCGCGAGTTGCTGGACGACAGCGATTACGCGATTTTCGCCAGCCGTTTCGGGCTCGATGAGCCCGCCAACTTCGAAGGCCGCTGGCACCTTACCGTGCGACGTTCGATCGAGGATGTCGCAGCAAGCGCCGGTGTGGCGGAGGACGATGCCCGCGCCGCGCTCGAGCGCAGCAAACGGGCATTACTCGAGGCTCGCGCGCGCCGGGTTGCCCCCGGGCGGGACGAAAAACAGCTGACAGCCTGGAACGCGCTCGCCATTCGCGGGCTCGCGATCGCCGGCCAGGCGCTCGAGCGCGACGACCTCGTCGATGCGGCCTTGAACGCCGTCAACTTCATCGGCAATACGCTCGTCGTCGACGGGCGGCTGCTCGCGAGCTTCAAGGACGGGGAAGCGCGCTTCCCTGCGTACCTGGACGATCATGCCTTCCTGCTCGATGCGCTGCTGGAACTGCTGCAGGCACGGTGGTCGACGCAGCACCTGCAGTTCGCAATTTCGCTCGCCGATACGCTCCTCGAGCATTTCGAAGACGCGGAGAACGGCGGCTTCTTCTTCACCGCCAACGATCACGAGGAACTCATCCACCGGCCCAAGCCGCTGGCCGACGAATCCGTGCCCTCGGGCAACGGCATCGCGGTATTCGCGCTGCAGCGCCTCGGCTTCCTGCTGGGCGAGACACGTTACCTCGATGCCGCTGAACGAACCTTGCGCGCCGCATGGCGCGCCGTGGACGAGTACCCGCACGGGCACGTCACCCTGCTCACCGCACTCGAGGAGTACGTCACGCACCCGGAGATCCTGATCATCCGCGGCGATGCGGCCGAAACCGCACGCTGGCGCGATGCCGCGGCAAAGCTTTATGCGCCGCGCCGTCTCGTGTTCGCGATCGACCGCGACGAGGACGCATTACCCGGGGCGCTCGCCGACCGCGCGGCCGTGGACGGCGAGACCGTCGCCTACCGCTGCCTCGGCACTCACTGCGAGTTGCCGGTCACGAGCTGGGAAGCGCTCGCCGCGAACCTGTCCCAGGCGCCATCCTCGGACTGAGATCGCGGGCCGAGGCCCGCGATCGTTCGCTCCTACCGGGCGTAGCCGGTGAGTTCGACGTAGCCGCGGCCTTCGATGGGCACACCGTGCCGGTGGCCCTCCACGTCGACGGCGCCTTCCCAGTAGCGCACGGTCGTGAACAGCTCCTGGTCGGCCATGACCGGCCGTATCTGCAATTCGAGCCCCTGCTCCGGTAAGCGCAGCGTCCACGCCGACGGGTAGACGCCGCCCTGCGGGCTTTCCCACGTATCGGTAACCGTGATCTCGACGTCGTCGCGTTCGAGGTGGAGCGACTTACCCTCCGCGTCGACCCACGTTCCGGCACTGTGTTCGTCCTGACTGCCATCCAGCTTCCTCAGGTTGTAGAACATCAGGTCGTTGCCGTCGGACAGCTGCAGCGCGAACCAGTCCCAGCCGAGCTGGTCCGCGCCCAGCGCGCTGGTGCTCCATTCGCGGTCGAGCCACGACAGTCCGGAGACGCGAAACTCGTCGTCGCCGAGCCGCAGCGAACCGTCGGTGCGCCACCGGGTCATCGAGTAGTAGTAGGACGCGTTGCCGGGCTCGGCCGACTTCTGCGACAGCCCCGCATCGCCGTTCAGGACCGGCGGTTTCGCCGCCGTCAGCGCCAGGTCGACCGAGAATCCGGGGTCGGACGCCTGCAGCCGCCAGTGCTCTGGCGCACCTGCTTCTGTGGCCGCGATTGCCCAGTCCTCAATCCAGACCCGGAACGGCGACGCTTCTGCACCGGCGAGCCCGAGTGCGCCCCGCGAGAAGCGTTCGGCGGCAAAGAACCGCTCCCGGTCGGCATCGGTTACCGCGAAGTGCGCAATGTACACCTGGTTGCTGCGCCACTCCGACTCCGCCGGGGGAAGCACGGGCGTCAACGCGAAACGAAATATCGTGAGCTCGAAACCGAAGCGCCTGCCGCCGTCGCCGTCGAGATTACCGGTCACGTACCACCACTCGTTGCGGAAATCGGGATGCGGGCCGTGATCTTCGGGAAACACGAACTCGCGCGGCTCGACGGCTTTCTCGAAACCGGCATCGCCGTCGCCACCCAGCAGCTCGGACAGCCGGGATTGCGGCGCCGCCTCGTCGGCTGATACCGGGAACGGCGGGACGAGCAGCGCCGCGAGCAGGACGAGGGGAATTGTGCGCCGGCTCAGCAACTACTCCTCCCGCATCGCTATGGCCGGCCGGCTGCGGCCCGCGCGAATGGCCGGATAGATGCCGGCCAGGAGCGCTGCGCCGATAGCAAAAACGATCGCCGACAGGAGGATATCCGGTGCGACCGACATGTCGATCTGCCAGCCGAATGCGCGGCGATTTATGACCTCGATCAGGACATACGCCATCATGACGCCGAGCGGCACCGCGGCGATGCCGCTCAACAAGCCGATTACCGCGGTCTGCGTCGTGATCATCGAGCCGAGCTGCACGGGCGTCATGCCCAGCGCGCGCAGGACCGCGAGTTCGCGGCCGCGCTCGAGCTGCAGCGCCAGCATCGCTCCCAGGATGCCGATGAATGCGACGCCGACCGCAAGCCAGTAAAGCACGTCCGTGATGATGAACGTGCGATCGAAACTCTCCAGAGACAGCTCACGGATACGCGCATTGGAGTTGAAGCGGATCTCCTGCCTGCCCTCGCTGAACTCGCCGATGCGCGCCATGATCGCCTCGGGATCGGCGTCATCCGCCAGGTACAGGCCGATCGAATCCACGCGGTCGTCATCGAAGTGCCGGTCGTAGACGTTGCGGCTCATCAGCATCGCGCTCGCGTTGATGTCGTAGCTCTGATAGATGGCCGCGACTTCGAACGTGCGCGGCCCGTGGTCCGTCGGCAGCTGCAGGATATCCCCGCGCGTCACCTCGTGCTGGTACGCGTACGGCTCGGACACAAGCACGACGTCGTCGCGTTCCCACAGCGGCCATATCTCGTCCGGCTCCGCGTCAATGATCTCGGTACCGGCATAACCGCCCGGCGCCATCCGGATGGCGATCAGCTGCGTCCGGCCGCCGGCGTCTTCGAGCTGCACCC
>DATHRM010000027.1:0-4077 GCA_035465295.1 Woeseiaceae bacterium
GCTCTCGGTCGTGAAGATCGTCAACTCGAGCAAGTCGTGGTACGAGCGCGGACAACGTGAAAGCAGCGCTACCTGAATCAAGTGGATAAAGAACGACAAAGAAGCTGAAAGTCACCCCCTGGTACACTGGCGATGCAAAAAAAAGAGCGCTCGCCGATACGGCAGGAGACTGACACAACAAGAAGCACGCGTACCTTTCGGCACGCGCGCTTCCTGCTCGCCTGCGGTACTGTGTGTCAGACGATATTGTCGATGACCGCAGCGCCGGCGATAAGCCAGGCGATGCCCTTCAGCAGGAAGAAAGCGAAGCTTGCAGCGCCGAAGCGTTTCAGCCGTGTGATGGCCGGGTTGCTGGTTTGCATGGCGGTCTCCTTACTGCGTCTCGGTCGCGAGGCTGCCGGTCTTTCCGCCCAGGTGACGGCGGAAGGACGGAATCAGCATCGGGACCTTGCGCTTGTACTGCACATACTCCGGATGCGCCTCCGCGAGATTGCGCTCCTCGAGCTGGATCGCGATCAGGATGTAGCCCGTGGTCGCCAGCGCGAACACCAGGTGCGCAAGAGTCATCACCGGCGTCATCCAGAACACCATCAGCCAGCCGACGTAGAGCGGATGACGCACGAAGCGGTACAGGCTCGGCGTGACGAACTTGAGCGCTGCGGGCTTGCGGTTACGGAAGCCGTTCCAGGCCTGGCGCAGCCCGAACAGGTCGAAGTGGTCGATCAGGAATGTCGTGTACAGCACGACCGCCCAGCCTACGAAGTACAGTACGGACAACGCCGTGCCGAATGCAGTACCGGCCACGTCCCAGACGACGCCACCCATCGGCTGCCACAGCCAGAACAACAGGATCAGGCACAGGCTCGATGCGAGTACGTATGTGCTGCGCTCGATTGCCGGCGACACGATCTTCGTCCAGTACTTCTTGAAGGTCGGGCGCGCCATGACGCTGTGCTGGACGGCGAACAGGCCGAGCAGCAGCGTGTTGACGATGAGCGCCTCGATGAAAGGCACCTGCGGCGCCGCGTCGATCGACGTCGGCACGACGAAATTGCCGATGAAGCCGATGGCGTAGAGGAAGGTGGCGAAGAACACGGCGTAACAGACGACGCCATAAGTCAGGATTGCAAAGCGTTTCATGTTTTCTCTCCGGTTGGTTGGAATTGTCGGCCCGTTCGGCCTGGGGGCACTCTGCCGGGCAGGCCCCGGACAGTCCTGATCGCCTCGTGACCACTCGCTGACCATTCTGTGACCATCGGATAACGGCAATTTTTTCAACGAGTTGCGGTTTCTTGCCGCGGGGCATGGTGCTATGAGGGTCGCAGCCAGGGGGGTAGAATCAACGCAACGTGACCGCCAGCGACCCACACAACCTGCCCGTTTACCGGTTCGGGGAGTTCGAACTGGACTGTGCGCGCCGCGAGCTCCGGCGGGGCGGCGAGATCGTGCCCATTCAGCCCAAGGCGTTCGAGTTGCTGCGCTACCTGATCGAGCACCGCGACCGGGCCGTGGACAAGGAGGAACTTCAGGACGCGCTCTGGCCGCGCAGCATCGTCACGGAGGCGTCGCTGACGCGCTCTGTCATGAAGGCACGCCGTGCCGTTGGCGACGATTCCGGGCAGCAGGCGGTTATTCGCACCGTGCACGGCCACGGCTATCGCTTCGCAGCCACGCTCGACGAGGCGCCGGGGCCCGCTGAAACTCCGGCTCCCGCCGCTGCGGCGCAACCCGGCAAGGGCCCGGCGCGCGAACGCAGGCGGGGGTGGCTGCCGCTCGCGGTGGTTGCCGTTTTTCTCGGTGTTGCGGTGGCCTGGTGGGGAGCGAGCCGGGATGCGGACGCCGGCGTCATGCGCATGGCGGTCTTGCCTGTCGTCAACGACACCGGCAACGCCGAACTCGAATGGGTTGCCACCGGCCTGATGAGCCTGATGAACCGGCTGCTGCAAAACCACGGTATCGACGTGATTGCCGAGCGGCCGATACTCGCGCTCGCCGAGCGTTACCCCGGCCCGGAGCGCGACGAGCCCGGCAGCGAATTCATGAGCACGCTGCGACAAACTGAAAACATGACGCACACACTGGATGCCCGGCTGGGGTACGCAGATGGGGTGTACCGGCTCGAATACACGGTGCGCCACCCGGATGGCCGGGCCGAGGACCGGGTTGCGGTGGCGAGTGCGCCGACCGGCATGGTGCCGGGTGTGGCCGAGGCGGTGGCCCGGCTGGTGGCAGGAAGCCGCTATACCGGCGAGCGGAACCGCACCGTCTCCAATGATCCGTTCATCAACGAGGCGTATGCCCGGGCGTTGAGTCTCGAGTTCGCGGGCCGCTTCGAAGAAGCACAGCGGTTGTTCCAGGTCGTGATCGAACAGGACCCGGAGCTGTTCTGGCCGCGCTACGAATATGCGCTGTGCGCGCGCAACCTCAGGCAGTGGGACGTCGCGGTGCCGCTGCTCGAGGAATTGATCGCCGAGACGGAGGCCGATGGAGCTACCGCAGAGCAGGCGGCAGCGATGAACTCGCTCGGCGTGCTTCATTACAGTCGCGACGAATTCGACGCGGCCCGCCGGCTGTTCGAAGATACGCTGATAATTGCCGAGGCGGCCGGCGATCTCGATCGCAGGGTGACGGCAAACGTCAACCTCGGGCTGATTGCAAAGTCGACGGGCGACATCGATCTCGCCCGTGACTATCTCGAAAAGGCGATCGACCTCACCCGTGCCCAGGGCATCGAGTCGCTTCCCGGCACCCTCGCCAACAACATGTCAGGCGTGTTGATCCGGCAGGGGCATTTCGACGAAGCGGAACGGTACTCGCGTGATGCGATCGCCAACTTCCGGTTGACGGGCAATCGGCTGTACGAAGCGTCGGCGCTGAGCCGCCTGAGTACCGTACTCCGGCACCAGGGTCGTCTCGACGAGGCCGAGGAGACGCAGCAACTGGCACTCGCGGTGCGCACCGAGCTGGGCAGTGACGTCGGACGGATGAGCAGCTACCTCAATCTGGCGGCGATTGCAGCGAACCGCGGCGAACTGACGCGCGCGCGCCGGTATGCCGAGCAGGGCCACGAAATCGCGGCGGCGATCGACGATCGCCTTGGCGCCGGACTGGCGCTCTCGGCCAGGGCAAATGCCGACCGGCGCCTCGGCAACGCGGCCGCCGCCATCGACGAGTTCCGCGCGGCCATCGCGATTTTTGCGGAAATCGGCGACAAGGCCGGCGAACTCCGGGCGTTGCGCGGGCTTGCGCGGAGCCACCTCGACGCCGGCGACGTAGCTGCTGCGAATATTATTGCCGACGAAATGCTGGGTTTCGCGGTGGAACGCGAGCGCCGCTACGACCAGGGGCAGGCGCTGGTGCTGCTTGCGGCTATTCACAAGGCGCGGGGAGATGCGGACGACGGCATCCGGCTTCTCGAGCAAGCACTGGACATCGCGGCCGAACTCGACGACGAGCAGCTCGAGGCCGAGGCATTGACCAGCCTCGCCCGCGCGTATCTCGATCTCGAACTGCCGGACGACGCGGAACCGCACGTTCTTCGCCTGACCCAGCTGCAGCCTGCAGATGCGGACACGTTGCGGCTCCGCGCGAGGCTCGCGTTTTTCCGCGGCGACCTAAAGAGTGCCGTGACCGAAATGCAGCGCGCCCGCGCCCGTGCCGGCGAGACCTGGTCTCCCGCGGACGCAGAGCGCCTGACCCGATACCGCGACATGGGGTCGGACCAAAACAAGTTAATGAAATAAAAAGAATTTCTTGTTTTTTACGCGGGTAAATACGTCTTATATCGCGTATTTCGAGGCCAAAATGGTGGGCCTGCGAAACAAGCTATCAGCGTCGCTTCCTCCTGCCGGCTGATCCACGAAAAACCCACCTGAAATTGGCCGTTTAACGGCTTTTGCTGCTCGTTTTCGGGCTATTTCAATAGGTAAAACAAAGACATCCACGGGTCCGACCCCGTCACCCGCTCTCCTTGCGGCGGATCGACAGCAGACGTGCGCGCCGCCGGTCGGCCTTGAGTACCTCGATGCGATAGTCGTTCCACTCGACCGCGTCGCCCGCGACGGGGATGCGCTCGAG
>DATHRM010000028.1:0-10887 GCA_035465295.1 Woeseiaceae bacterium
TCCAGCAGCTCGACGACGATGACGTGGCATTCCTGCACCACGTTGGCCGTTTTGCCGCCGTGGGTTCGCGCCGGCGCCCACGTGGGTTCGCCGAACTTGAACGACTGCATGCGCTTTTCGCCCTTCTCGTCTTCTTCCATCCAGGCGCAGGGATTGAGATAGACGACCACGCTGTCGGGGTGGGCGTGCAGGGGCGGCGTCTCGCCGTTGCGAATGATCTTTTTCAGCACCCGCACGCGGTCGTTCTCGAACGCGACGTCATAAATATGCGGGGCGACGCGCACCGGGTCGAGGGCCGCGGGGACTGCCGCGAGCAGCAAAGGTGCAAGCACGAGGATCTTCTTTGAGAACATGGTCATTCGCCTGTAGGAGCGGGTCCTGCCCCGCGAACCTGCTTATTCGTCTCGCAGCGCGCGGCGCAGGATCTTGCCGACGTTGGTCTTCGGCAATTCGTCGCGGAATTCGACGAGCTTCGGCCGCTTGTAGCCCGTCAGGTTCTCGCGGCAATAATCGATGACGTCCTGCTCGGAGATGTTCTCGTCTTTGCGGACCGCGAAGACCTTTACGACCTCGCCGGACTTTTCGTCGGCAACACCGATTGCAGCGGCCTCGAGTATGCCGTCCATTTCCACCACTACGTTTTCGACCTCGTTCGGGTACACGTTGAACCCCGACACGAGGATCATGTCTTTCTTGCGGTCTTCTATATAAATGAAGCCGTCCTCGTCCATGCGCCCGATATCGCCGGTCCGCAGCCAGCCGCCGGGCAGCATCACCTCGGCCGTCTCGGCCGGCTGCTGCCAGTACCCTTCCATGACCTGCGGCCCCTTGAGGCAGATCTCGCCGACTTCGCCGACGGGCAGTTCGTTGCCGTCATCGCCCGCGATCATCGCTTCCGTTGACGGAATCGGCAGGCCGATGGAGCCCGTGAACTCGCCGTCTATCGTGTTGCACACCGCGGCAGGGGATGTTTCCGTCAGGCCGTAGCCCTGCACGATCGGTTTGCCGGTGACCTCCTGCCAGTGCCGCGCCACGGCGGGTTGAACCGCCATGCCGCCGCCCACGACGACGCGCAGCGGAGTGAAGTCGATGTCGCTGAACCCCGGCGTGTTCAGCAGTCCCGCAAACATCGTGTTCACGCCGGTGAACAGGTTGAATTTGAATTTCGCGATTTCCTTCACGAAGCCGGGCATGTCGCGGGGATTCGTGATCAGGACGTTCAGGCCGCCCTGTGCCATGACCAGCAGGCAGTTACCCTGCAACGAAAAGATGTGATAAAGCGGAAGCGCCGTGATCGCGACCAGCGGCTCGACGCCATCGTAGGCGTCGCCCTGCCAGCAAATGGACTGCGCGACGTTATAGACCATGTTGCGATGACTCAGCATTGCGCCCTTGGAGACGCCCGTCGTCCCGCCCGTGTACTGCAGGTAGGCGATGTCGGCCAGCCCAATCTCGACGTGGCTGAGTTGTTCGCTGGCGCCGGCATTCAGCGCGCGCCTGAACGTCACGCTGCCCGGTAGCCGGTAGCCGGGCACCTGGCGCTTCACGTAGCGCAGCACGAAGTTGACCAGCAGCTTTTTCGGGAACCCGAGAAGATCGCCCACGCCGGTCGTGATGACGTGCTCCACCTCGGTGTCGTCGATGACTTCCTCGAAGATGTGCGCGAAGTTCTCGAGAATAACGATACACCGGGCGCCGGAATCGGCGAGCTGGTGCTTCAGTTCACGGGCCGTGTACAGCGGGTTCACGTTGACCACGACGAGCCCGGCGCGAAACGCCCCGCACATCGCGACCGGGTACTGCAGCACGTTCGGCAGCATGATCGCGATGCGTTCGCCGCGCGTCAGCCCCAGGTTCTTCTGCAGGTAACAGGCGAACTGCATCGACAGCTCGTCGAGTTCGCGGTACGTGATCGTCGTTCCCATGTTGGTGTAAGCCGGGTTGTCCGGGTATTCCTGGAAACTGCGTTCGATCATTTCGCGAAGGGAGCGAAACTGCGGCGCCGGCACCTGCTCGGGCACGCCGGGCGGATAGGACTTCAGCCAGATTTTTTCCACGCCTGGATTTTCCTCGTAAGACCGTTGATTTCGTTATGCTCGGCCGGGTATTCAGGATAACAGTATCGACTGCACCGGTACTCAGTTTGCCGGCCCCAGCGCCTCCGCTATGACCGGCCATGCATTGTCGAGCAACTGGGGCTGGGCTTTTGCATTCGGGTGGATGCCGTCGGCCTGCATCAGGTCTTCGTCGAGCGCGATGCCGTCCATGAAGAACTCGATCCAGGGCACGTCGAGGGCCTCGGCCGTGTCGCGGAATACGCTCTCGAATGCCTGTGTGTAACGCGGCCCGTAATTGCTCGGGATGCGAATGCCGAGCAGCACGACCTCGGCCCCGGCGGCCTTGCTTGCTGCGATGATCTTCTCAAGATTTTCGCGCGTGCGCTGCGGCGGAAAACCCCGGAGGCCGTCGTTTCCGCCGAGCTCGAGGACGACCAGCTCGGGGGTGAAGTTGTCGAGCGCGGGCCCGATGCGTTCGGCGCCGCCTTCGGTCGTCTCGCCGCTGATACTGGCGTTGACGACGCGATGTTCGTACCCTTGCTCCCGGAGCCGCGATTGCAACAAAGCGGTCCACGATTGGTCCACGTCAATACCGTAACCTGCGCTCAGGCTGTCGCCCAGTATCAGCACGGTCGGCACCTCGGCCGCAGGGCCGCCGGTGGCCGTCAGCAAAGCAAAAAGGATCAGAAATCTACGCATGTCGAGTGATTCAGACGATGCCGCCGTTCTTGCGGCACACACTATCAGTAAAAAGGTTAGCAGCCCCGAGGGCAGTCTGACCATCCTGTCCGACGTTAGTTTCTCGATCGCCCCGGGAGAATCGGTGGCGGTCGTCGGTCCGTCGGGGGCGGGCAAGTCGACGCTTCTGGCGCTGCTCGCCGGGCTGGATCTTCCCACGCAGGGTTATGTCATGCTGAACGGTGTGAACCTCGGCGAACTCGACGAGGACGGCCGTGCGCGGGTGCGTGCGGACAGCGTCGGCTTCGTGTTCCAGTCGTTTCACCTCGTGCCGTCGCTTAATGCGCTCGAGAACGTGATGTTGCCGCTGGAACTCGCGGGCCACGACGACGCTCGCGAGGCCTCGCGCGCCATCATCGAACGGGTCGGCCTCAGGGAGCGCTGGAGCCATTATCCGGCGCAGCTCTCGGGCGGCGAGAAACAGCGCGTTGCGATCGCACGCGCCTTCGCCACCGAGCCTGCGGTGCTGTTCGCGGACGAGCCGACCGGCAACCTCGACACCCGCACCGGCGAGACCATCATGGAGCTCATGTTCGAGCTCAACCGGAAGTCGTCGACGACGCTCGTTCTTGTCACGCACGACAACTCGCTCGCGGGGCGCTGCGACCGGGTTCTCAGCCTGGACGCCGGCAAGCTGGTCGGCGATACCCCGGCAGCCGCATGAAGGCACTCCGCTTTGCGATGCGAAGCCTGGGCCGCGAGCTGCGCTCGGGCGAGGTGCTGGTGCTGCTGTCGGCCGTCATCCTCGCCGTTGCGGCGCTGACGGCGGTCGGCTTCCTGACCGACCGGATCGGCAAGGCCGTCGAGCGGCAGGCGAACGAGGTCCTTGCGGCGGACCTGCGTCTGCGCTCGCAGGAGCCGATTCCGGACGCGTGGCGCGAGCTGGCGGCCGATTACGCGCTGCGCACCGCCGACATGGCGTCGTTTCCCACCGTCGTGTTCGCCGGCGACGAGAGCGCGCTGACCTCGCTGCTCGCCGTTACCGGCGGTTACCCGCTGCGCGGCACGGTACGGATCTCCGATGCGTTGTTCAGCGAGCAACGCGAGGCCGGCGGCATTCCCGCGCCCGGCGAGGTGTGGGCCGACAGCGCGCTGCTGGCGAGAGTCGGCGCCGACGTCGGCGACACCCTGTCGGTCGGCGAAACCGACCTGCAAATCGCCGCGGTGCTCACCTACCGTCCCGACCAGTCCATCGGCTTCGCGTCGCTGGCGCCTACGGTGCTAATGAACGCCGCCGACCTCGAGGCCACGGGGCTTATCGGTGTCGGCAGCCGGGTGCGCTACGCACTGCTGCTCGCCGGCGACGAGGATGCCGTGAGCGGCTTCAACGATGCGATCGAGGACCAGCTGCCGGAGTCGCTGCGACTGCGCAGCGCCGAAGAAAGCAGCGAGCGCGCCTACGCGGCGGCGGACCGGGCCAAGCGGTTCCTGTCGCTG
Source organism: Woeseiaceae bacterium (assembly GCA_035465295.1). GTDB lineage: Bacteria > Pseudomonadota > Gammaproteobacteria > Steroidobacterales > Woeseiaceae > UBA1847. The sequence goes on from DATHRM010000028.1 coordinate 4,233, forward strand.
ACGGCGGTCATCAGCCTGCTGCTGAGCGCGGTCGCCATTTCGATGTCGGCGCGGCGCTTCGCGCAGCGGCGCATGGACACGGTGGCGCTGATGAAAAGCCTCGGCGCGACGCAGGGCTTCGTCATATCCGTGGCGACGGTACAGCTCGTCGTGCTGGGGGTGATCGGCGTTGCCGCCGGCAGCGTCGTCGGCTTTGCCGTGGAGGAAATCCTGTCGTGGATACTCGCGGACATCATCAGCGGCGACCTGCCCGACCCCGGGCCGATGCCGGTCGTGCTCGCGGCCGGGAGCGCGATGGTGTTGCTCGTGGGCTTTGCCCTGCCGTCGCTCATCCAGCTGCGCAACACGCCGCCGCTCAGGGTGCTGCGGCATGACGTGATGCCGCCCGCGCCGTCCCGCATCCTGGTCGGGGGGCTGTCGCTCGCCGCGGTCGCCACGCTGCTGTACCGGTCGGTCGGCGATCCCGCGATGCTCGTCATCGTGCTCGGCGGCATCATCGTCATCGCCGCCGCGCTGTATCTCGTCGGCCGGGGGCTCGTCGCCGTGCTGGGACGGTTCCGTTCGGGCGTGGGCGTCGCATGGCGTTACGGGCTGGCGAACGTCGCGCGCCGCGGCCGGGCCAGCGCGGTGCAGGTCGTCGCGTTCGGGCTTGGACTCACGGTGCTGCTGTTGCTGACGCTGGTGCGTACCGACCTGCTCGACGGCTGGCGGCAGACGCTCGACCAGGATGCACCGAACCATTTCCTGATCAATATCCAGCGCAGCGAAACGGACTCCGTGACGGAGATCTTCGAATCGCGCGGTGTGGCGGCCCCGGACTACGCGCCGCTCGTGCGCGCCCGCATGACGCTGATCAACGGTGAGTCCGTCAAGGACCGTGAGTATCCGGCGGAAGACGCGCAATGGTTCGTGAACCGCGAGCAGAACCTGTCCTGGGCCGGGGAGCTCAGCAGCAGCAACGAGCTGCTGGAGGGCGAGTGGTGGCCGCCCGGTTACGACGGGCCGCCGCTCGTGTCGATCGAGGAGGAGGTCGCCATGGAGACCGGCCTCGGGATCGGCGACGTGCTGCAGTTCGAGATCGCGGGGCAGGCGCTCGTAGCGGAGATCGCGAGCGTGCGCCGCATCAACTGGGACTCGTTCATGCCGAATTTCTTCCTGGTGCTGTCGCCCGGCGCCCTGGACGACTACCCGGCGACGTTCATCGCCAGCATGCGTATCGAAGACGACGAGAAGGCGGCGCTGGTCGATCTCGTGCGTGAACACCCGACGATCTCCGTCATCGATCTCGATGCGATCCTGCAGCAGGTGCGCGGCATCATAGAGAAAGCCTCGATGGCCGTGCAGGCGGTATTCTTTTTTACGCTGGCGGCCGGCATCGCCGTGCTGTTCGCGGCCGTGCAGTCGACCATCGACGAACGCCGCTTCGAGAGCGCGTTGCTGCGGGCGCTCGGTGCGCGCAAACGCATCGTGTTCGCCGGCGTAATGGCCGAGTTTGCCGCGCTCGGCGCGGCGGCGGGCGTCCTCGCCTCGGCGGGCGCGTCGATCCTCGCCGCGGTCCTCGCGATACAGCTGTTCGACCTGCCGTATTCATTCAACCCGCTGCTGTGGGTGGCCGGCGTCGCCGCCGGCCTGCTGGTCGTCTGCGCCAGCGGCTATTTTGCCGCGCGCAGCGCCATCAACTCGGCGCCCGTTGACGTGCTCCGGGGAGCAGCGGGTTGAACGACCCCAAGCTCTCCTGCGGGGTCGTGCTCGCGAGAGCGGCCGATGACGGGTATGTAACGCTGTTGCTGCGCGCCTGGCATCACTGGGATTTTCCGAAAGGCCTGATAGAAGAGGGCGAGGAACCCATACAGGCGGCCTTGCGCGAACTTCGCGAAGAAACCGGCATCGCGAAAGTGGACTTCGAGTGGGGTGAGCGCTGCATGGAAACCGGGCCCTACAGCCGCGGCAAGACGGCCCGCTATTACCTGGCGCGAACCGACGAGGAAGACGTCGTACTGGGGCCCTCGCCCGATACCGGCGAACCGGAGCATCACGAATGGCGCTGGGTCAGTTTCGACGAGGCCTACGACCTGGCGTCGCCGCGCGTGCGCGAGGTCGTGCGCTGGGCGCGGCAGATCATCGGGACCTGATACACAGGCCTTCTGATAGCATGGCGCTTTTGCGGCGCGGATAATAACAACCATGCGCTGGCGACGTATCGCATTCTGGACTGCGTTCGGTACTTTCGGGCTGATCGTACTCGCATTGAGCTGGCTCTGGACGGCGGACCTGGGCGTATTCAAGCCGCAGCTGGAGCGATTCGTGACGGAACGGACCGGCCGCGAATTCGCGATCGACGGCGAGTTCCACATCGATCTCGGCCGGCACACGATCGTCATCGCGGAAGGCGTCCGCTTCGGCAATCCGCAATGGGCGGACGCCGACGACATGGTCACGGTGGGGCGCGCCGAGGTACGGTTCGATCTCTGGTCGCTGTTCGACGGGCCCGCCCGGGTCGAATTCGTCGATATCGACGACACCGCCGTCCTGCTGATCAATCCGGGCGACACGGCGCCGAACTGGGAACTCCCCGTTGAGCCGGCCCCCGACGAGGAGGACGAAAGCGGTCCCGGCATCCTCTTCGGCGTTGTCGACGTCGATAACCTGAGATTTCGAATCGAGAGCGTAGACCGCGATCGCCCGCTGAACCTGCAGATCGACCGCCTCGACCAGGTCTACAGGGACGACGGCAACCTCGATCTCGTCCTCGACGGCACGCTCGACGGCCGAGTCGTCCGTGTCGAGGGCGAGGTCGGCACGTGGGACGCGTTACTGGCCGGCAGGAACCTGCACTTCGATGTTGCAGCGGTACTCGACACCTTCGAATTCTCCGCCCGCGGCCGCATCGACGATCTCGCCAGTCCCGTACGGCCGCAATTCGAATTCACGGCTTCGGGTCCGGATATCGATGACCTGACGAGACTGCTGGGACTCGGCGAGGAAGGCGAGGGGGACATCAACCTGTCAGGCAAGCTGACATCGCTGGATTCAGAGCGTCTTCTGCTGAGAGTCGAGGGCAACCTGGGGCAGACGGAGATCGACGCGCTGGGTGAGATTGCCGACCTGCAGCGGTTCGGAAACATCCAGCTCAAGGTGACAGCATCCGGCCCCGACCTGGGTCGCGTGCTGCGACTGGTCGGGATCCACGAGGTGCGCGAAGCGCCTTTCATGGTGCGCATCAATGCCGAGACGCGTGACGAGACTCTGCTGGTCAACGAGGCCAGCATGGTGTTTGCCGATACACAGTTGGACGGGTCCGCGAGGTTGCCCAATTTTCCGAGCATCGACGACGCCGTCATCAGTCTGAAGGTCGAAGGCCCGGACATCGAACGCTTTCGATATATCACCGGTGTGCCCGGCGCCGCCACCGGCCCGTTTTCGATCGCCGGCACGCTCGACGTCCGCGATGACGGCGTCGAGATCCTCGACTTGCAGGCAAGGACAACCCTCGGCGAGTTGGAGGCCGACGCGACGATCGGCGACCCGGACAGCTTCTACGGCAGCCGCATCCGCTTCCGGGTGAAGAGTGAGAATCTCGCACGGATGGCTGGCGCCTACGGGATCGAAGGCCTGCCCGCCGTGGCTGTCCAGGTGAGCGGCCGTGCGGAATACTCTCGTGACGGGATTCGCACGCTCGACCCGGTTGTCGCGGACATGGCCGGGAACTCCGCGAGCATCGAGGGCCTGGTGCCGTTGACGACCGGGGCGGTGGGCGCCGACCTGGAGATCGCTGCGGAAGGTCCGGACCTGGCTGCACTCGCAGGCCTGTTCACGGATACAGACGGCATACCCTCGCTCCCGTACAGTCTCGGCGGCGGGTTGCGCATCGAAAAACAGGGATACCGTCTGAGCGACGTTACGGCGACGCTCGGCAGGACGGCACTCTCGGGTGATGGTCTGCTGGTAGCGGCGGACAATTTCGCCGGTTCGCATTTCGACGTTCGCGCAAACGGGCCGGCACTCGAGGAACTCGTCCCGTCGCTCGATGAGGCCGGTATACAGGACGGACCCTTCGAGCTGCAGGCGCACGCTTCGTTCACCAGCGATCGCGTCGAGCTGCAACGCGTCTCCTTCGAAAGGCCGAACGCCAGGCTGGATCTCGACGTCGGCCTGGGGCTCCCGGTATCCCGCAGGCAGCTGGACTTCGACGTGAAAGCCAGGGGCAGTGACGTTCGCAACCTGCTACGCCACGTGCAGGGCCTGGAAGCGTACGAACAGCCGTTCTCGCTGGATGCGAAGGGACGGTTGCGCGGCCAGCACTGGGAATTCGAGCGGGTCGTCGGCGCCCTCGGGACGGCCAGTGTCGAAGCCAGTGGCGACCTGGCGCTTGACGGCTCGGCATCGCGGACAGAACTGACGTTCGACCTGGCGATGCCGAACCTGGCCGAAATCGGCACACTTGGCGGGCGCAGATTCAACGAGCAGGCGTTATCGCTGACCGCACACGCGGTCGGCACTGAAAGCAGGCTGATTGTCGACAACATGACACTGCGTATCGGCGGCAGTGACGTCGACGGTTCGATAGAGTGGCAAAATGGTGACGTGCCCGAATTGATAGTCGACATCCAGTCCGACAGGCTCGTCTACCTGCCGCTCCTGGAAGAAACAGAGGAGTACGACCCGGAGCCCGAATTCGACGATGGCAGGCTCATTCCCGATGTGCGCGTTCCTTACGAAGACATGAGGCGCGTGAACGGGACGCTCACCGCGGAGATCGGGGAATTCCAGCGCGGAAAACTCTACCTGTCGGAAATCGACGTCGACGCAGAGCTGCGGGACGGCGCGCTCGAGGTCACCACGGTGTATTTCAGGACGCTCTCCGGCGCGCTGCGGGCGCGGGCTTCTCTCGAACCCGACGGCACGTCGGGCAGCGCGTCGTTGCAGCTCGTTGCGCGCGACTTCGCGCCCGGCCTGTTGGAGACGAACGAAGACCTGGCGATGACGACGAATGCGGATATCGACCTTTCCGCGACGGGCGCGGACCTCCGCAGCCTGGCCGGTAATGCAAACGGGACCCTCTATGTCGACATGCGCGGCGGCCGTATGGAAGTCAATGAGATGGTCACGGCGATCTACGGCAACACGCTCGAAGAGATGCTGAATACGATCAATCCGATCAGGAAAGCAGACGCCTACACCGACCTCGAGTGCCTGATTGCGCCGTTGCTGGTCGAGGACGGGAAGCTGGCCGCAGCGCCGAGTATTTTCGTGAGCACGGAGACGATACGGGCCGTGACGCAGGGGTGGGTCGACCTGAAGACCGAGGCGATCAAGGTCGGCGTGCGCACGACGCCCAGGCAGATCGTCAGTATCAGTGCTGCCGAACTGTTCAACCCTTACCTGCAGGTCGTCGGCACGCTGGCGTCGCCCCGGCTCGCCGTCGACGAGGCCGGTGTGCTGATCACCGGGGGCGCCGCGGTTGCGACGGGCGGGTTATCATTGCTGGCGCGCGGGCTCTGGGACCGGCTTTCGAGGTCGGGCGACGCCTGCACACAGATGTCGAAGCAGGCGCTAGAGACTCTCGAAGGGCGGCTGCCGGACCTTGCTGTCGAGATGCCGACGGAGACGGAGTAGAGACGGAATGAAAAGATTCATGCGCTTGATGGTCGTCGCGCTCGCACTGGCGCTGTCCGCGGGCTGTGCGACGATCGATTACGACTATCCGAGAGCCGAGTCGTATTTCCTGCCCGACACGTCGGATACGCGCCTCGGGCAATCGATCGAGCCCGTCGTGGCCCGGCATCCGCCGGACCAGTCGGGCTTCTACCCGATGAACGACGGCGTCGATTCGCTGTCGGCGCGCCTGCTGCTCGCGCAGCGGGCGGAGCGGAGCATCGACGTCCAGTACTACCTGATCAAGAACGACATCGTGGGGCGCGCTTTCATCTATTCGCTGCTGCAGGCGGCGGATCGCGGCGTGCGCGTGCGGCTGCTGGTCGACGACATGTTCACGTCCGGTTACGACGTCGGGCTGGCGGCGCTTCACTCGCACCCCAATTTCGACATCCGTATCTACAACCCGTTCCACCGCGGCGTCGCCGGCAAGGCAAAGAGTGCGGTTACCGGTTTCGGCCGCATCAACCGCCGCATGCACAACAAGTCGTTCACGGTCGACAACCAGATAACGATCATTGGCGGGCGCAATATCGCCGACGAATACTTCGGCGTGCGGGAAGATGCCAAGTTCGGCGATCTCGACGTGATGGGCATCGGCCCCGTGGTGCGGGACGTGTCGAACATGTTCGATACCTACTGGAACCACGAAACCGCGCTTCCGGTGCCTGCCTTCATAGAAGAGCCGCAGGACCCGGAGGCCGCGCTGGACGATTTGCGGGAACGCCTGGCGGATTCGATCGAACAAGCCCTGGATACCAAATACGCTGACGCCGTGCGGGCACGGACCCTGATTTACCTCGATACGGACAGGACGTTGTTCGAATGGGCGCCGTACAGCCTCGTGGTCGACTCACCGGACAAGGGCGTCAGGACAAAAGCAGAAGCGGCAGATTCCATTACGACGCCGCTCATCGAGTCGATTCGCTCGGCCGACAGCGAGCTGATCATCGTTTCGCCTTACTTCGTACCGTTGAAGAGCGGCATCGAAGGCCTCGCG
>DATHRM010000029.1:0-6051 GCA_035465295.1 Woeseiaceae bacterium
CGGGACGAGCCGCCAGAGCTCGATGACGGCGAAATCCTGCTTTACCGCCACCTGGCCAGCCCGTCGGTCAAAATAACGGCCAACCGGCGCGGATTCACGCTCAGGGCCACCTTTTTGCGCGCCACCAACGGCACGCTGGTCGTCTGTGACCGCGCGGGACGCGTGTCGCCGAGGGCGCTCGTCATCAGCTATACGGGACGGCCGCGCGTTGCCGAGCGGACGCCCCGTGGAGGCCCGTATTCCTGTGCGGATTAGGTCAAAACGGACCCCCTGGAAGCAACCGCTCGTCGGGCGTGGCGCACCGCTCGTCGGATACCGGCGAGCACCCCGCGGCGAGCCTTTATATTGCCTGCATGGACAAGCACCAGCAGAGCGGCTTCACGCTGTACGAACTTATGATCACGTTGATGGTCGTGGCCATCATCCTCTCGTTCGGCATCCCCAACCTGCGGGAGTTCACGCTGAACAGCCGGATGACGAGCACTGCCAACGACCTCCATGCCGCCTTCCTGATGGCGCGCAGTGAGGCCGCGCATGCGAAGACCAACGTCACGATCTGCGCAAGCGCGGACCCGATGGGCGCGGCAGATTGCGGCGGCACCTGGGACCAGGGCTACGTCGTGTTCATCGACGACAATGCGAACCAGGCCCGTGATGCCGGCGAGGCGATCCTGCGCTCACATCCACGGGCCGACAACGGGGTCCTGCTGCGGGTAGCGAACGGTGCCACCTATTTCATGTACGCGCCGAGCGGCCTCGGCCGCCTGGACACGGGCAATAACCCGCCGCTGTCGCAGGTCGTGATCTGCGACGAACGCGGTAACAGCACCGGCCCGGGCGGCGGTTCGGCCGCGCGATTGTTTGTCTCGACACCGCTCGGCCGCGCCACGATCGTCCGCGACAGGACAATGATCGGCAATGCGTTGACGGCCATGGGAGCGACCTGCCCGTGAGCGCAACGACACACAGAATTCAGGAACCAGGAACCATGCCAGGAATTGTGAACAAGCAGACGGGCTTCTCGCTGATCGAGGTATTGATCGCGCTGATCATCATGTCGGTCGGCATGCTCGGTATCGCCGGGCTGTACGTGCAGAGCCTGCAGGCCGGACGTACGTCGATGTTCCGTCACCAGGCGGTGGCGCTCGCCGGCGATGTGGCGGATCGCATTCGCGCGAATCCGACGGCCGGCGCTTCCTACACCGACCCCACCGGCATGGACAACGGTTGCGTGGCCGCGGGCGTGGATTGCGACGTGGCCAGCATGGCTCTGCACGACGTATTCCTCTGGAAGCAACAGGCCGGCGATTCGCTGCCGGGCTCGGCGCCGACCGGCGGCGGTGACGTGACCGTGCAGTTCAACGACGCGGTCACTCCGCCGCTGTACACGATTACCGTGAGCTGGGAGGAGCCCGGCATCACCGATTTCGACGTCCCGCCCAGCTACGTCGTCACCATCCCGGTCAACCCGTTCTAGGAGCGATTGCAATGCGCAACACAATCAACCTGACTGGCGGCCGGCAGCACGGCATCACCCTCGTCGAGCTGATGGTCGCGCTGGCCATCGGTTCCTTCCTGATGATCGGGGCGATCCAGATCTATTCGCAAAGCCGCCAGGCATTCGTCATCAACGAGTCGATCGCGCGCGTGCAGGAAACCGCGCAGTTCGCCCTCGACACGATCGAAGCCGACCTGCGCATGGCGAGCAACTGGGGGCGCACGAGCCGCGCACTCTCGATCGAAGGCCGAAGCCTGATCGGGGTTCCCAATCCGAAGGCGCTGGCCGTGCCGCTCGACTGCGGCGAGGACTGGTCGATTGAACTCGGCACGCCGGTCGATGGGTTCGACAACGTGGCGGGCGGCAACAACATCGGCTTGCCTTGTCCGCCGGACGATGCGGGACAGGCGAACTCGGACGTGCTCACCGTCCGGCGTGCGTCCGTCAACCCGGTACCGCTGCAGAACGGTCGCCTGCAGATACAGACGACGCGTATCCAGGGCGAGATCTTCGACGACGGCAACATCCCGCCGCAGTTCGACCCGGTAACGTCGACAACCCACAACCTGATGGTCTCGAGCTACTACGTGGACACGAATTCGGACCTGATTCCGGGCGTGCCGACGCTGCGGCGCCTCGTGCTGGGCGTCCAGGGGGCGAATTCGGCGGTTTTCGACCAGGAGATCGCGCCCGGCGTCGAGAACCTGCAGATCCAGTTCGGCATCGACATGAACGAAGACAACACGGTTGACCGTTACGTCAACCCCGGCGACCAGATCTACAACCCGGAAGCGCCGGGCTATTCTCCGGGCGCCAGGGTGCTCACGGCCAGGGTCTGGCTCGTCGTGCGCGGGCTGACTCGCGAAGCCGGCATCGACGATCAGCGCGCCTACAACCCCGGCAACGCGAATCTCGGCACGTTCAATGACGAGATTCGCCGCATGCAGGTATCCAAGACCATCCTGCTGCGCAATACCAGGATTTGATTGAGAGAACGGACAATGATCAAGCAGACGAATTTCAGGCAACAATCCGGTGCGGCACTCATCGTCGGCCTGCTGTTGCTCGTCGTAATCACCGTGCTGGCTGTCTCGGGAATGAGCACGGCCACCACCGAGCTGGCCATGGCGCGCAACGACCAGAATTACGAGAATGCGTTCCAGGCCGCCGAGACCGGCCTCGAAGCCGCGCTTGCGCAGGGCCAGTTCAATGCCCTGGGCCCGGTGACCGTTACGCAGATCATCAATGCGAACGACAGCGTTACCGCACAGATCGCACCGGATGGCGAACCCACGATCGTGCCGGACCGGGCGTTCAGCCTCGGCGTCGGCAGCGGCGTCGTCGCCTATCATTTTCTCGCCACGGCAACGGCGGTATCGGAACGTTCGCCGGGCACACCCAGTGATCGCGACTCGAACGCGGTACATACCCAGGCTTTTTATGTTGTCGGACCGCAGGGTCCGCAGCTGTAAGCGGTAGCAGGAACGGAGTATTCCCATGAAAATCAAAGTATTGATCGCCGCCATCGTTCTCGGATCTGCGCTCCCCGCGGCAGCGGATTTCCAGACTGTCGCCGAGGCCCACGAAGTCTCCCTCGCCGACCTTCGCGTCCCGCAAAGCGAATCCGGCACGGTTTCGTTCAGGACCTGCGACGAATGCGCCTACCAGGTCAAGCGCGTGGGCGAGGATACCGTGTGGGTGTTGAACGGCAGGAACCTGTCGCTCGACAAGTTCCGCCGCGGGCTGGCGTCGATCACGGATCGCGACGCCGCCTCTGTCACCGTCCTGCATCACCTCGAAAAAGACCGCGTGATACGGGTCACGGTCACCACCTACTAGGCCGACGCACAGAATCAAGAGGACGTAATGATGAATAAGGTAATTCACAAGACTACATGGATGTGCGCCGGACTGATGCTCGCTCTTACCTGCGGGACTCCGGCGGTCGCAGACGATACCGAGCTGCTGCTCATCAATCCGGATACGGCGCAGCAGAAACCGAACGTTCTCCTCATTATCGATTCGTCGGGCAGCATGGGCACGCTTGAAAGCACCACCGAGGTTTACAATTACACGGAGGCTTATACCGGCGGCGCCACACCCTGCGACCCGAACTACCTGTACTGGACGGAATACAAGAACGTGGTGCCGAGCTGCGACGCCTCGAACACGCAGCGCATACTGAAGACGTCTTACCTCTGCGAATCCGGCGACAGACAGCTGCAAGGTATCGGCAGTTACCGTACGACCATGGCGCAATTCCGCGATGGTGCATCGGGTATCTTCAGCGTCCTGCTGGGACTGACCGATTCGGTTCGCTGGCAGGAACTCGAGCCCGGGAACGAAACGGACATCGTGGAGTGCAGCAAGGACAGCGGCACGCACGGGGATGGTATCGACAATGGCAAACTGTACGCACAGCGCGGCGGGGACGTAGCACCGTACACCAGCCAGGAGAAGGATCGGGTGCAATGGAATTCGTGGCCGACGAGTCAGTCCGTGACGGTCTACGACGGCAACTACCTGAATTACCTGGTTTCCGCCACGGTCGTACAGAAGTCCCGAATTGGCATCGTCCAGGACACGGCGAAAGCGATCCTGAACTCGATAGAAGGCATCAACGTCGGCATCATGCGTTTCAATAACCAGGACGGCGGTCCCGTCATCCTGGACATGCAGGACCTCGACACCAACCGTACGGACATTTTGGACACAATCTCGGGCATCCCGTCCTCCGGTTCGACGCCGGTGTCGGAGACCGTGTACGAGTCCGCACTCTTCTGGCGGGGCCTGCCCGCCTATTACGGTGAGCGCATCAACGAAAACGACACTGACCCCGACGCCCTGATTCAGACGGACCCGGAAATCTACGACCGGCCCACCAGCGTGTCCTGCGCCAAGAATTTCAACGTCGTGCTGACGGACGGCGCACCCACCAATGACGTCGAGACGCAGACGCTCGTCAATGGCCTGCCGAACTGGGGCGCGACCCTCGGTTACGCCGGCTGCACCGGGACCGGAGACGGCGCCTGCATGGACGACGTCGCAGAGTATCTTTTCAGCGACGATATCGATCCGAACATACCGGGTGTGCAGACCGTTACGACGCACACCATCGGCTTCGCCATCGATCTGCCGATTCTCAAGGAGACGGCAGCCCGCGGCGGTGGCAGTTACTTTCTCGCCGACGACGTGCGCAGCCTGACGCTTGCGTTGCTCGAAATCGTCAACGACGTCCAGGACCGTTCGCTGTCGTTTGCAGCCCCGGCAGTCGCGGTCAACACCTTCAACCGTACGCAGAACCTGAACGACCTTTACCTCACACAGTTCGCGGCCAGCGAGAAAGTCCACTGGCCGGGCAACCTGAAGAAGTACCGCATCTCGAACGGTCAGATCGTGGACCGCAACGATGTGCCCGCGGTCGATCCCAACACGGGCCTGTTCTACGATTCGGCGGCCAGCTACTGGACCGCAGGCGTGGACGGTAACGAAGTGACGCTCGGCGGTGCCGCGCAAAACCTGCCAGACCCGTCGGTGCGCAATGTCTATACCAACATCACGGTCAACAACGACCTGACGGCCGCAGCGAACGCGGTGTCCCCTGCCAACGAATCGACGTTTTCCCTCGCCGATTTTGCCCTGACGGGTGCCGCGGGCGAGCCCACTATAGAACAGGTCATTCGCTGGGCGCGCGGCGAGGACGTCGCCGACGAGGACCAGGACCCGACGACGCTGGTGCGCAAGGCGATGGGCGATCCACTGCACTCGCAGCCGGCAGCCATCGTCTACGGCGGAACGCAGGCAAATCCGGACGTCGTCGTATTCACGGCCACCAACGACGGCTATGTGCACGCCGTCGATGCGGCGACGGGTGAGGAACTGTGGGCGTTCATACCCAAAGAACACCTGCAGAGCCTGCCGCGCCTGTTTTTCAATTCGGAAGCGCCGTACAAGTTCTACGGTGTGGACGGCGATATCGTCCCGATCGTTGCGGATCGTGACGACGACGGCGTCATCGAGCCCGGCGACGGCGACTTCGTCTACATCATTTTCGGTATGCGCCGCGGCGGTAACAGCTACTACGCGCTCGACGTAACCGACAAGAACGCTCCGAAGATCAAGTGGCGTATCAGCACACCGGACTTCGGCCAGACCTGGTCGAGGCCTACGGTAGCGCGCGTCGACATGAATGATCCGGGCCTGAACAATGACAAGGCCGTGGTCATCTTCGGCGGCGGGTACGATACCGTGCACGATACGATCACGCACCCGTCCATGGCGGACGCCAAGGGCGCGGGCATCTACTTCGTGGATCTGCAGAGCGGTAACGTGCTCTGGCGTGCCGGCCGCGATGCCAGCGCCAACCTGCAACTTCCAAGCCTCACGCGCTCGATTCCGACCCAGGTGCGCGTCATCGACCTGACTGGCGACGGCTTTGCCGACCGCATGTACGCGGCCGACATGGGCGGGCAGATTCTGCGCTTCGACATCTTCAACGGCAATTCGCCGGGCGGCACGGGCACCGACGCACTGGTCACCGGCGGCGTCGTGGC
>DATHRM010000030.1:0-3078 GCA_035465295.1 Woeseiaceae bacterium
ACGGTAATAGCTACGAATATGGGCAGTCTCGTGGTAGCCCTTCTGTCTGGCCGGCTCGGGCGCGGTGCCCTGCTCCGGTGAGGCGACGGCCGCACGGCCGGACATCGCGACCGCTGCCGTTGCGCCCCCCGCCGCAGCCAGCTTCTTGAGAAATGTACGCCGATCCGCGGTGTACGAACTCGATTTACGACTCATCTCCTATCTCCCATTGCGGCGCCGTATCGCCGGCGCTTTATGAAATACCGGGGTGGGCCGGCTCGGCAGGCATGCTGTCCGATCGGTCCACCATTTCCAGGTAACGTTGGTCCGTATTGATAAATTGCTCTCCGAGCTGGCCCACGGCGCGATAAAAGCGTGCCGAGGCCGCCTCCTGCATGTCGCGGAAAAAGCGCGCCATCCAGGGTCCGATGTGCGTGTCGAAAAACGCAGCCTGCGCCTCGAGGCTGCCGGGACCACCTTCCTCCGCGAGCAGTGCCATGATTTCGCACAGCGCCGCAGCGTGGTCTTCGGGCTCGGAGATGTTTTCCTGGCGCTCGAAACCGAGCTTCTGCATATCGGCTCGCAGCCTTGCGAGCGGTTGCTCCATCAGGAATCCGGTGAGGTACCACGACCCGAACGGCACGAGCTCGCCGCGGCCGAGGCCTATGAAGAGTGTCTGGTATTCGTCGGCAACCTCGCCCGGGGTCGCGCGTTCGGCGGACATCGCGAGCATGCGCCAGGCGACGGCGAGGAGGTTGTCTTCGTTGCTGACGGGGGCCTCCGCAAAGAGGTCGAGGGTATCCGCATCGGGCGGCGCCGCAAGCAGCCGGCCGAGAACCCTGTATGTGTCCGCGCGAAGCCGGTCTTCCGGCTCCGGCGAGGCGACGCCGGGAACGGCGGTCGCGTCCTGTGTTGCAGGTGCTTCGGTCATCAACTCCGAACCCGCGTATCCCCCACGCGTATCCCCCAGTTATTGTTCCCTCATTCTAGTCAAAACCGGGCCGGGTAGCCAATGACAAAAAATCCCTGTGTACGGGGCGATAATGAGGACAAAAAACACTCTTACGGTAACAAGTGGGACTTTTTGTCCCTATCTCCGCGGCCCGGGTTCAGATCGAGCCCGATCCGCCATGCTGCTGCGCCTGCATCAGGTCCTTGACCCGGCAGTCCTCGCACATTTCCAGGCGCCGGCGGTCGGCCTCGCTCTGGAACATCCAGTGATCCTCGAGCTTCTTCGCCATGACCTTGAGCATGGAACGCGTGGCGAACGGCTTGCCGCAGGAGATGCAGCATGCCGGCTGTTCCTCGTGCAGCAAGCGCTGGGCGCCGCGCGCCTTGTCGTCGTACAGGAAGCGAGTCTCCAGCGAAACGGCATCTTCGGGGCAGGCCGTCTCGCAGGCGCCGCACTGGATGCAGGACCGTTCGACGAAGTTCAGTTGCGGCAGCCCCTGCCCCTCGCGCAATGCGGAGGTCGGGCAGACGGCGACGCAGCTCATGCACAGCGTGCACAGGTTCGCGTCGACTTTCACCTGCCCGAACGGTGCGCCCGCCGGCAGCGCAGCGACCTTTCTCGTGCGCGGGGCGTGCTCCAGCAGGTGGTTGATTGCCGCGCGCAGCAGCAGCCGTTTCTCCGGGGGCGGCGCGAACCGGGCGGGACGGTCGAGGCGGATGGCCTCGTCGGAATTCGCCGCCGCCGCCACTGCGGCGATGTCAGCCGAATCGAGCACGTCGATCGCGGCGCCGGAATAACCCATGCCTTCGAGAATCGGCGCGGTGTAGCCGATCTGTTGCTCCAGGGTGCCGCGGATGCTCGCCGGCGTCGTCTCTCCGGTGAGGATCAACACCCGGCGTGCGCCGTAGGCGAGGCAGGTCAGCCAGGCATCCATGCCGATCGAACCGACTTCCTCGAGTTCGACGGGCAGGGCATTTTCCGGCAAGGCGGCGCCGAGTTCGGCGTTTATCCCGCCGGCCGACGCGCTGTCGAAGAACACCAGCACGGGATCGGCGCCGCCGGCGTCGCGGTAGGTAACGAGGACCGTGCGCAGGTAGCCCAGCAGGTCGCCCGTGCTCGGGTAGGCGTAGGTGATCGCCGCGGTCGGGCACACGGAGGCACAGGTGCCGAAACCCTGGCAAAGATTCGGGTCGACGGTCACGTGCTCGCCGGCCGAAGTGATCGCCCAGGCCGGGCAAACCTCGAGGCAGCGGGTGCAGCCGCGGATGCCCCGGCGGCCGTGCGCGCAAATGTCGGTGTTGAGGTTGAAGAACTTGGGTTTTTCGAACTCGCCGCGCATCCCGGGCAATTCCTCGATGGCCCGATCGAGGGCATCCGCGTCGCCGCGCGGCGCGTAGTAGCCGGGCGGTACGGCTTCCTGCTGCAGCAACGGCGGGTCGCCGAGATCGAGCACGAGGTCGAAACGCGCCTGGGTCAGCAGCGCGACCGCCGGTGATTCCGCTTCGTCGTCGGCTGCGTCGAGACTCAGGCTGTAAGCGCCGAGGCTGCCGGACAGTGCGGGTTTGCCGCCGCGCACGACCGTAAGGCCATCGACGGTCGCGGTCGCTGGGCGCGATTCCGCGGGACAAAACAGCGTCGCCACGAGGCCTTCGCCGAGACGGCCGGCCGCGGCCAGCGCATGGACTTCGTCACCGACGATCAGTACGCGGCCATGGGAAAGAAAGCTGACCACGGACGTGGGCGCCACCTCCGGGCGATGCCGGAGGTCCAGGGCTTCCGTTCGTGCCCGGCCGTTTGCAGTGCTGTCAGGAAGGTTCAGATCGTTCATCGTCGGCCTCGGGGTCAACTTCGTCGTTCGCGGCGTCGTGCTCCCGGGTTTCGACCGCGGCCACGGCTGGCGAATCTTCCGGGTTTTCCTCGTCCTCGTCGAGACGTGCCAGCCGCTCGAGCTCGCGCTCCACCCGGTAGCGCATCTCGGCCGTGATGATATCGCCCAGCGGTTCGGGATTGGTGAAATCCCAGTCGTAGTCGTCGAGGCCGTCGCGAATATTGAACTTGGGACTGTGGAACAGCTTCTTCAGGGCCTTCTGCTTCAGGTCCGGGGGTACACCCTTACCCAGGAAGGCGCTGTAGTCCGAGTTTTCGTC
>DATHRM010000031.1:0-3070 GCA_035465295.1 Woeseiaceae bacterium
GTCAGGGCGGTCATGAAGATCATCGCCCACACGCCGACGACGACGGCGCCGAGCATGATCAACGTGCGGCGATGGTTGCGCCACAGGTTACGCCAGGCGAGGAGGACGAGGATGCGCAGCGTATGCATCATGCCGCGCGCATCGCCTCGACCGGTTGCAGGCGGCGGAGGCGCAGCGCCGGGTACACCGACGCGAGCAGGGAAAACAGGAACACCACCGCCGGCCCCGAGAGCAGCGAGGCAACCGTCACCTGCGGATGCAGGCGGCTCGGGAGATTGAATTTGGCACCCATCTCGTCCATGCCCGGCATCGTGAACCCCTGCACGCCGAGCCAGCCGGTCACGGCACCCCCGATGAGCGCCCCGATGCAAAGCCCCAGCAGGCCCATCAACGCGGTCTCGAGCATCACCAGGCGGCCCAGCCGGCCCGGCTTGAGCCCGAGCGCGAGCACGATCCCGAACTCGTGGGTGCGCTCCAGGACCGACATCAACTGGGTGTTGAGCACGCTGAACGCAACCAGGATCACGAGTACGGCGTACATGAAGACGGCGCTGCTGATATCCGCCTGTATCGCCTGCTTCAGGCCGGGAAGCAGGGCGTCCCAGTCGTGAACGACCAGGTCCGCGTCGTCCGGCAACAGCGCGGCGACCCGCTGCCTGAATTCCGCAACCTGTCCGAGCCGCGGCGCGTTCACGACAACCTGGTGTCCCGCACCGTGCATGTAGAAGACATCCTGGAACAGCCCGAGCGGCATTTCTGCAATCGTGCGGTCGAGTTCCGCGACGCCGCTGTCGAATATCCCCACCACATCAGCAACGACGGCGGCGAACGAGCCGTCGCGGCCGCTGCCGAGCAGAGTCAACTCGTCGCCGACGCCGACTTTGAGATTGCGCGCAAGCACCGCGCCGATGACCACTTCTGCCGCGTCGTTGCTCTCGAGGTAACGGCCCTCGCCGACCAGCCCCGGAATGTTCGAGACGCGCGGCTCGAATTGCGGTTCGACGCCGAATACGGCGATGCCGTAACTGCGTTCCTCGCTGGACGCGAGCGCGAACGCGGTCGCGCGCGCCGCGACCGCGCCACCGTCCAGCTCCTCGCGCAACTCGTTCGCCAGCGACACGATATCGGGAACCGACTGCCGCATCTTCTTGTCGTCGATGTAGCCGCGCGCCTGGACCTGCATGTGCCCGGTAAACGCCTGCAGTGAATTCTCGATCATCAGCCGGTACATGCCGAACTGCAGCGAGATCATGAACACGAGCAGCACGTTGGAGAACACCATCGCGCCTGTCGTCAGCCACGTGCGGCGCGGCTGACGCCACAGGTTCCGCCAGGCCAGGCGCAGGACGAGGTTCACGGCTTGTCAGTCTCTGGGATTACGCAGATTGGAAAGCGTAAACACACTGTCGCGGATGTCTATCTCGTATTCTACGGAGATGACTTCGATCTCCGTCCATTCCCCGGGTGCGTCCGCCTTGACCATGCGCTGCCGGCTGGCAATCGTGCGGCCGCCCATTTCCTCGATCTCGAGCGTCTCGAGCGTCTTGACCAGTTCACCGTCCTGGTCGTAGAAGCGATGCTCGAGGAGCACGTGATCGTCGCGGACCCGAAGCTCCTCGCGTCCCCATACGACGGCCGCCTGCTCATGGGGCACCGAACGAATTTCGTAGACGGTGATGCCGTCCACGTCCTCGGTTTCGAGCAGGGTGTGATCGTACTGATCGATGATGTCGTCGGCCCTGGCAACGTCCTTGTTGGAAAAATCCGACCCCAGCCAGCTCTGGCCCATCATCGACGACGGGATCTTGATGACGCGATTCACTTTCGGTGAAAACGTCCACATCTCGTTGTCGTCAGTGAGCGTGCCGTTGCCGCGGTCCTTTTTCGGCTCGATAACCCGCACGAGCGATTTCTCGTCGCCTTTGGTCCATGCCTCCATGGTCATCGAGCGCTCCCAGTCGGGGCGGTGGATCAGCATGGACATGACGCTGTGCGAGGACACGCCGCGCCAGTGATCGACGGCGGCGCGGACGATCGCCCTGGCATCCGGGGAGGTTTCCGCGCCGTGGCATGCCATGCCCGTAAGGAGCAGTGCGGCGATTGTGGTGGCGTAGCGCATGCGGACTCCGGGATTTGCGGCCAGTATAGCGCTCGTACGGACCGAGCTGTAAGAGCGCTTCTCGAAGCGCGACCATCGATCACGGGTCGAGACCCGCTCCTGCAAGCTGGCCGAGGATCGCGGGCCGGGGCACGCTCCTGCAGGAACGATGTAGGGGAAAATCGCAATAGTGCCGCCGGGCACGCGGAGTAGACTGGATTTACAGCCACTGGAGGACCGGCCGATGTTCACGCTCGATGCCATCATGACGACGGATCTGATCACGTTGTTGCCGACGGCCAATCTGGCCGACGCCCGTGAGCTGATGCACAAGAACAAAATCCACCATCTGCCGGTCGTCGACGACAGCAACAGGCTCATCGGCCTCGTCACGCTGACCAACGTCCTCGCGGCCACCGATTCCATCCTGCGAGACCCGGACAACAGCATTCATCCCGCGGAAGTGATGGTCAAGGACATCATGGTCACGGACGTCGCCACGGTGGACGAGCGCGCCAGCCTGCGGCAGGCTGCCCTGTTCCTGGAGAAGCACCGGATCGGCTGCCTGCCCGTCGTCACCGACGGCATACTGAAGGGGATCATCACGGAAACCGATTTCGTCGCTGTCGCGATCAATCTGCTCGAACAACTCGAGGACAGCGAGCCCGACGACGACCTCGCAGAATCCGCCTAGCCGGGCTATTTTTCGTCGTCTACCGAGAGGGTGTGCTGCGCATCGCGCTGCGAGCCGATGAAGATCGCAACCCAGCGCGTGCGCTCGTCGTTCTCGAGGGCCAGCTTCAGGGTCATCGACAGCGGCACCGACAACAGCATGCCGACCGGCCCGAACACCCAGCCCCAGAAAATCAGCCCGACGAATACGATCAGGGGCGAAATACCGACGCCGTAGCCCATCAGTCGCGGCTCGATGAAGTTGCCGAACGCAATGTTGATCGCCATGAAACCGATCGC
>DATHRM010000032.1:0-2258 GCA_035465295.1 Woeseiaceae bacterium
GCCTCGGTGTGGTCGATGACGATGCTGCCGCCGGAGGGCAGCGTGACGTTGTGCGCGAACGCCGACTCGATCTGCGACTCGATCTGGAATCGTGTAAAGAGCGGTACCGGGTCGGAGTAGAGCTTCAGCTTGCGCTGGTTGTGCGGCATGACCTGCTGGACGAATTCCATCGCCTCGTTATAGGTTGCCTCGTCGTCGATCAGGATCTCGCCGATATCGTTGGTGAGGTAATCGCGCAGCGCGCGCACGACGGCGTTGCTCTCGCGGTAGATCAGGAACGGCGAAGGGCGCTGCAGCACCACGTTGAGAATGGCATGCCAGACCGCCAGCAGGTTCTCGAGGTCCCACGCGAGTTCTTCGGGGCCGCGGTCGATACCCGCCGTTCGCAGGATGACGCTCATGCCGTCCGGCACCTCGACTCCCGTCAGCGACTGCCGCGCGAGATCGCGGTCCGAGCCGACGATACGGCGGGACACACCGCCGGAGCGTGCCTTGTTCGGTTTCAGTACGATGAAGCGGCCGGCGAGGCTGACATAGGTCGTCAGCGCCGCGCCCTTGTTACCGCGTTCTTCCTTGTCGATCTGGACGACGATGTCCTGGCCTTCCTTGAGGACATCGCGGATGTTCGGTTTCGAGCCGGAGTCGACGTTCTTTACGAAGTATTCGCTGGAGATTTCCTTGAGCGGCAGGAAACCGTGCCGGTCGGCGCCGTAATCGACGAACGCGGCTTCGAGGCTGGGCTCGATGCGCGTGATCTTGCCTTTGTAGATATTGGCTTTCTTGCGTTCGCTCGCGGGTCCTTCGATATTGAGGTCAAACAGGCGCTGGCCGTCGACCATCGCCATGCGCAACTCTTCTTCCTGAGTTGCATTGATTAACATTCTTTTCATAGTGCCCTACTTGTAGCGTATCTGAGGGCAGCGAATCGGAGCGGAATGGCAGGGCGCAAGTCAAGGCAACCGGGCGAATTGCAATGCGGCACCGTGCGGCACCGTGCCCGATTCTCGAATAACTCTTGTTAACCCGATTCCTGAGAATCGGGTCATGCGAAATAAAATTCATTGTTTCCCTGCGGCCTTGCCGCGCTGGCGCTTGCCGAAGTCCGTACTCGCTGCCAGTGGAATCTGGTCACGGTTAAGGGTGACCGTTTCGAATCTCGCGTGCTGCGGGATCCGTTCATAAATGTCTGTAAAATGGCTTTCTCAACAGGCGGCTGATCCCGGATTGGAGGCCGCATAAGCTTTCGGCGAGGTTCGACAGAGGTCTGCGACCCCTCGCCGGGGGCTAAATATAGCACACCCCGGCAACCCATCAAGTTATTGATCATGCAGAAAAAGTCGATGCACCATGCGAGCGGCCGCGCCAGCGGAGTAAGAAAGGTGCGCATTGACGCCGACGGCTCCGGCCAGCGCGTGGACAATTTCCTGCACCGCGAAATGCCCGGCGTGCCGAGGAGCCGCGTCTACCGGCTGCTCAGGCGCGGCGAAGTGCGTGTCAACGGCGGGCGGGTGCGGGCGGACTACCGCCTCGAGGCCGGCGACGAGGTCCGTATCCCGCCGGTTCGCCTCCGCGCGGAGGGGGCTCTGCCGCCCGCAGACCGGGCGGCCGCCATTCTCGAGCACGTGCTTTACGAGGACAAACGGCTGCTGGTTGTCGACAAGCCCGCCGGCGTGGCGGTCCACGGCGGCAGCGGCATCAGCCATGGCGTCATCGAGTTGCTCAGGGCGGCACGGCCGGATCTCCGCGACCTCTCACTCGCGCACCGGCTCGATCGCGAGACGTCGGGTTGCCTGGTGATCGCGAAGAAGCGCAGCGCGCTGCGGGCCCTGCACGAGAAGTTCCGGCAGGGCGTCGTCGAAAAGAACTACCTGGCGCTGGTGGCGGGCGACTGGCAGCTCGGCGAGCGACTGATCGACAAGCCGCTGCTCGTCACGCACCGCAAGGGCGGGGAGCGCCACGTGATCGTCAGTGCCGAGGGCAAGCCGGCGCAGACGCGGGTGCGCCTGTCGCGGCGGTACGACAGGTACAGCCTCGTGCAATGTTCACCGCTGACGGGCCGAACGCACCAGATCCGCGTGCACCTGCAGGACGCGGGCTTTCCGATCGCGGGGGACGAGAGGTACGGTGACGAGGATGTCAACCGCCGGCTGCAGGCGCTCGGTCTGCCGCGGCTGTTCCTGCATGCCCAGTCCATCGCGTTTCCGGACGAGCACGGCAACGAGCTGCACTTCACGGCGCCGCTACCCGACGACCTCGAC
>DATHRM010000033.1:0-5697 GCA_035465295.1 Woeseiaceae bacterium
CCCGCTTCGCCTTCGGCACTGGTGTTCCATTGCGTCTCGACGGCGTCACGGCCGGGCGTATGAACCCAGGTATCGCTCCAGGCGCGCAGGTCCTCGGTCGACTTCCCGTCCAGGATCTCGATGAGCTCTGGCCAGGTGGCGTTGCCGAACGAGAATGCCGCCAGGTATTCCCTCACTCCCTCACGGAAGCGGCCCTCGCCGATCAGCTTTTCGAGTTTGCGCATCATGATCGGCGCCTTGTTGTAGATGATCGCGCCGTACATCTGCCCGGCCTCGTTGAGATTCGGCAGGTCCTGGCGGATGGCGTTGGCACCCGCCGTGCGATCCACGGAGTACGCGGCGGGATAGTGGCGGACGAGGAAGTTCAGGTCGTGATTGATGTCCGGGAACTGCGGGTTGACGATCTTCGCGGCCATGAAATTGGCGAAGACTTCCTTCGTCCAGACGTCGTTGAACCACTCCATTGTCACCAGGTCGCCGAACCACATGTGCGCCGTTTCGTGCGCGATCAGCGATGCGCGGCCGAGCAACCGGGTGTCGGACGGCGCTTCATCGAGCAACAGGCGCGATGCACGGTACTGAATGGCGCCGACATGCTCCATGCCCCCGTACGGGAAGTCGGGGATGAGCGCGAAACCGAACTTGTCGAAGGGGTACTCGATGCCCGTGTATTCCTCGAGCCAGGCGAGCGCGGTGGCGTGCAGGCTGAAGATCTCGTCGATATTGCGCGCGAGTTTCTCCGCGTCGGTCTCCCGGTGCAGCATCGTCATCTGCCTGCCGTCGACGTTGCGGTTGACCGTTTCGAATTTTCCCGCGACGAAACTGAACAGGTAGGAGCTGATCAGGTCCGAGCGGGCGAAGCGGTGCAGCATGCCGCGTTCGGTTTCGCGAACGTCAACCAGGGGGGCATTCGCCATGGCGGTCCAGCCGGCAGGTATCGTCAGTTCGAGCTCGAACGTGGCCTTGAGGTCCGGCTGGTCGAACAGGGGGAACGCGGTCCTGGCCCGGTCCGGAACAAACAGGGTGTACAGGAATTCCGGGTTGCGATTGAGCGAGGACGACCCCGCGGTAAAGTCGACGCGGATCTCGTTGCGGCCGGTTACCAGTTCCTCCGCCGGCAGGACAAGGTGCTCATTGATGAACCGGTAGCCGGATGCGTTGCCGTTGGCCGCCACGCGCCCGATCTTGTCGGCGCTCTCCCGGAAATCGAGCTGCAGCGGCTGTGACGTATCGCTGAGTTCGAACGAAATATTGACGCGGCCTTCGATTGCCTCGTCCCGCTCCTCCGGGATCGTCAACGAGAGTTCGTAGTTGATACCGGAGATCGTCGCGGCCCGGTGTTTTGCCAGGACCAGCGAGACGCCGGGCTCGACCGTGAGCGGGTCTTTGCTACAGGAGGCCATGAAGCCGGAAAGAAGTAACAGCGTGGCGAAGAGCGGACCGACTCTCATTGTTTCGTGGTCTGCACGTAGTCCGGCCGGACGCCCGGGTTGATTCCGCTACGGCATGCCGCGGCTGAGCAGTCGCGTCCCGGCGATCTCACTGCGCAGGATGGCCGAGACCTTTTCCGGCTGCATGGGCCGGCTGATCAGGAAGCCCTGCGCCAGGTTGCAGTTGCAGCTCCTGAGGAAATCGAGTTGTGACAGCGTCTCGACGCCACCGGCCGCGACTTCGATATCCAGCCCCTGCGCCATCGCGATTGCCGCGCGGACGATGCGCTGGTGGCTGTTGTTCTGGTCGATGTCCCCGATCAGCGACTGGTCGAGCACGAAGCTGTCGACAAACCCGTTGTCCAGCGACTCGAACGATACGTCGCAGGTGCCGAAGTGGTCGAGCGACAGCCGCACGCCCAGCTTGCGCAGCCCGAGCAGCGTGTCGACCTCCGCTTTCCGCCGCTTCGGAAAATCGCCGTCGCCGATCTCGAGCTCGATGCAGCCCGGATCCAGCATGGTGTCCTGCAGCGATTTGGCCACGGCGTCGACCAGGCGCCGGTGCATGAGCTGCTGGCGCGACAGGTTGATGGCGATCGACAGGTCCGGCAATTCGAACCGCCGCTGCCAGCCTGCGAGCTGCCGGCAGGCCGTCGCGATGACCCACTCGCCCGCGGAATGAATCAGCCCGCTGGACTCGAGGATCGGCAGGAAGCGGCCCGGCGGCAGCAGGCCGAAACGCGGATGCTGCCAGCGCAACAGGGCTTCCAGCCCGATGAGGCGCCCCGTCGTCAGGTCGATCCGCGGCTGGTAATGCAAGACGAACTCGTTGCGTACGAGTGCGTGGCGCAGCCCGACCTCGAGTTCCTCGCGCTGTTCCAGCTTCGTGTTCAGCGCCGTCGAGTAATAATGGAAACGCCCGCCGCCATGTTTTTTCGCTTCGTACATCGCTATGTCGGCGGCCTTGATCAGGCGCTCGGCGTTGTTGCCGGACTCCGGGTAAATCGCGATGCCGATCGACGGCGTCGCATAGACCTCGCTGTGGCCGACCTGGTACTTTTCGGACAGCACGAGCAGCAACTTCTGCGCAGCCGCACCGGCGTCGGTCATCTCGCCGAAGTCCTCGAGACAGACGACAAACTCGTCGCCGCCCCAGCGCCCCGAAAAGTCCCCGATCCTGAGGTTCTTCTGCAGGCGCTCCGCCACCTGGCGCAGCAGGCTGTCGCCGATGTCGTGGCCGAGCGTGTCGTTGACCGACTTGAAGCGATCGAGATCGACGAACAGCACCGCGAGCGATGAATTCTTGCGCTCGGCGCGGCCGATGGCCCTGCCGAGATGCTCTGCGAACACGCTGCGATTCGGCAGCCCGGTCAATTCGTCGAACTGCGCACGTTTCTCGAGCTCGGTCGTGCGAATGGTCGCATCGGTTATGTCCCGAAACGTGATGACGCCGCCGACGAGCTCGCGATTGCCGTCGTAGAGCCCCTGGCCGTTGATGCTCAGGTACGTGTCCGGCTGTTCCGGCGCGCGATAAATCGCCACCTGGCCCTCGAATTTCGCGCCGCTGCGGGCACGTACGAGGGGCAGGTCCCCCGGGTTCCTGTAATTGTTGCCGTTCTCGTCGATGCAGCAGAACGTCTGCTCCCAGCTCGCGTCGGGCAGCCGCCTTGCCCCGAGTCCCAGGATCGTCCGTGCCGCCGGGTTGATATCCAGGATGCTGCCGTCGCGATCGACCACGATCACGCCGTCGTTGATACTGGTGAGCACGGACAGGACCGACACGTCCGTATCGGAAAGCCGCTGCTGCAGCCGATGCCGACGCACCGCATGATCGAAAACGGCCTCCTGCCCTTCGACCGTCACGTCATCGATGCAGATGTAGCCCTGTGCGCCGGCACGGATCGCCGCGATGCCGCGATGCTCCTTTTCCTTGAGCGTAATGGCGACGACCGGGTAATCGCGCAGCGAGTGGATGAGCGCGGACAGCGACTGGCCCGACTGGGCGATAAGCGGGCTCGCCTCGAGCAACACGATGTCGATCAGTTCCCGGTTGTCCACCGGCAACCCGAGCTCCGCGGAACGCGACAGCAACGAGCAGCACGGCAACGTCTCGAGCTCTGCCAGGTACTCTGACGCAAAATCGCTGCGTCCCAGGTAGAGAATCGAATGCCCCGTCATAGATTATTTTGTTTCTTTTGTTCCCCAGAGGATGGCCAGCATCGAAACGGGCCAGTCGCATAATAACAGAATCGCGAACAAACACAGGCGCTTAAGCCGGATTTTGCCGGCCGTCGCCGGCGATTTTTAAACCGCCGCCCCACCACGGGCATCCAAGTTACAGGAATTCGGGAGATTTGGCGGATGGCCGCGCTTTTGACGATGGAAACCGGCGACAATACGGCAGGCATGGTTTCCAGGACAGCGACATCGATGCGGGACGAGGCGGCACTGGTTGCCCGTGCGACGGCAGGCGACAGCCGGGCTTTCGAGGCGCTTTACAGGGCGCACGTCGACCGCGTGTACGGCCTTTGCCTGCGCATGACGGGCAACGTCGGCGAGGCCGAGGATTGCGCGCAGGAGGCCTTCATCCAGGCCTGGAAACAGCTCGGCCGGTTTCGCGGTGACAGCGCGTTCGGCACCTGGATGCACCGCATCGCCGTGAACGCCGTACTGGGCCGGATCCGCAAGTCGAAGCGCGAACAGGACCGCATCCAGGTCGCGGCCGAGATGGGCTCCTCGCCGGCATCGATCGGCGACAGTGGCGAATTGCGCGACCTCTCCGACGCCATCGACCGGCTTCCCGAAGGCGCGAGACACGTATTCGTGTTGAACGCCGTTTACGGTTACAGCCACGAAGAGTCGAGCGACATGCTCGGCGTCGCGGTGGGCACGACCAAGGCACAGCTGCATCGCGCCAGGCGCTTGCTGGCGCAGCAGCTGGAAGAACAGGGGTTCGAAGCATGAACGAACGACGTGACGACAAGCTGACGGCTGCCGCAAGGCAGCTCGCGACCGAAATCAAGCCGCAGCGCGACCTGTGGCCGGACATCGAACGCGCGATCGCGGAGCCCGAACCGCGGCGTACGCGCGCGACGCCGATGTTCGCGCAGGCGGCTGCGATCGTACTGCTGGTCGGCGCCTCGTCGGGCCTGACCTACCTGGCAGTGAAGGACGACAGGCCGGTGGTGATTGCGCAGCCAACGCCCGAGTACACGTTCGCGCGTGCCTCGTTCGGCAGCAGCTACACACTCGGCAACGATTATCTCGAGACGCGCGCCGACGTGGTTGCGCGGTTCGAACGGCAACTCGAGCGGCTCTCGCCCGCGGAACGGCAGGACGTGGAGCAGAGCCTCGAGATCATTCGCGGAGCGATCGACGATATTAACGCAGCACTGCAGCAGGACCCGGACAACACGCTGCTGCAGGACCTGCTGATGAAGACGTATCACGAGGAACTGAACGTGATGCGCAAGGTGGGTGGTGTGGCGCGTAGCGTCATGTCACGCCGTGATATCTGATGCGCCGCCGCGTGCGACGCACAACCCAGGTGAGTAGAGAGATGAAGAGACTGGTTTTAGTGAGTGCCGGGCTGCTGCTTGCAGCACTGGCGAATGCGGAAGAGATTAACGAGACGCTGGATGCAGCAGCGGACGGTACCGTCGAGATCTACAATACGTCGGGGTCGGTTACCGTCGAGGGCTGGTCCCGCAGCGCGGTCGAGGTGACCGGAACGCTTGGCGAAGAGGTCGATGAATTCATCTTCGAGCGGGAAGGTGACACCGTCGTGGTCAAGGTAAAACCGATTCGCGGCAAGAGCAGCGGCGGGCGCTCGACCTCCAGCTTTATCACGGTGCGGGTTCCGCAGAAGAGCCGCATCGACGTTGCGACCATCAGCGCGGAAATCGACGTCGAAGGCGTCGAGGGCCAGCAGGAACTGCAGTCGGTGAGCGGAAGCATTTCAACGAAGGCGTTTGCTGCAGAGATCGAAGCTGAAACCGTCAGCGGCAGTATCGACGTCGTCGGCGGCAACATGGACTCCGAGACCGAATTGACCACGGTATCGGGCGGCATCTCCGCGCGCGACATGGCCGGAACGATCGAACTGGAATCGGTCAACGGCCGGTTGAAACTGGAGGGCGGCTCGTTCGCGGATGCGGCGATGGAAACGGTCAACGGCCGCATCGACTTCGAGTCGAACCTGCGCGACGGCGGTGATCTGGACATCGAGACCGTGAACGGCAAGGTCGTCGTCAATTTCGCCGGCAGC
>DATHRM010000034.1:0-15320 GCA_035465295.1 Woeseiaceae bacterium
GCCCGCACAACCTCGAGCAGCTTCATGATGTGCGCGGGGCTGAAGAAATGCAGCCCGACCACGTCCTGCGGACGCCCCGTCGCCGCGGCGATGCGATCGACATCCTGGTACGACGTATTGGTGGCGAGGATTGCGCCCTGCCTGCACACGGCGTCGAGTTTCGCGAAGATCTCCTGCTTCAGTTCGAGGTTCTCGAACACCGCCTCGACGACGAGATCCGCGTCGCCCAGCGATTCGTAGTCCGTCGTGCCCGTGATGCGCGCACGGCATTCCAGCGCGTGCTCTTCCTCGAGCTTGCCGCGCCTGACGCTCCCCTGGTAGTTGCGGTCGATTGTGGCGAGCCCTTTCGCGAGCGCCTCGTCGTCGACTTCGAGCAGCGTCACCTGCATGCCGGCATTGGCGAAATTCATCGCGATGCCGCTGCCCATGGTGCCCGCGCCGATGACGCCAACGTGGTTGACGTCGCGAAGGAATACGTCGCCGGAAAGCCCGCGTACTTTCGCAGCCTCCCGTTCCGCGAAGAACATGTGCCGCAACGCGGCCGACTGCGGGCTCTGCATGCATTCGGCGAACTTCTCACGCTCGAATTGCAGGCCCTCTGCGAACGGCCGCGTGAGAGAAGCTTCAACGCAATCGACGATTTTCTGCGGCGCGACCTGTCCGCGCGCGCGCCGCGCAAGCGTCTCGCGGTACTCCGCCAGCGTGCCGTCGGCAATGCGCTCGACCGGCCGTTCGCTGGTCACCCGGCGCCCCGCCCCTTCCTGAACGAGCTTCCCGCACCAGGCGAGCGCCGCATCCCTGAGGTCGTCACCCTCTGCGACATGATCGACCAGGCCGAGGCTCGCGGCCTGGCGTGCGTCGACGGGATTGCCGCTGATCATCATATCGAGTGCCGCAGGCGCGCCGACAAGGCGCGGCAAACGCTGCGTCCCGCCCGCGCCGGGTAGCAGCCCGAGCTTGACCTCCGGAAGGCCGACCCTCGCGCCAGGCACGGCACACCGATAGTGGCATGACAGGGCGACCTCCAGTCCCCCGCCCAGCGCAGTGCCGTGGAGCGCCGCCACGACGGGCTTCGGCGACGCCTCGATCGTGTTGCAGAGGTCGGGCAGGTGCGGCTCCCGCGGCGGCTTGCCGAACTCGGCAATATCGGCCCCGGCGATAAACGTCCGGCCCGCGCAGAGTATCAACACGATCCTGGAAGCATCCTGACGGGCCGCCCGTATTGCATCGTCAAGGCCCTGCCGGACGGCCTGTGACAGTGCATTGACCGGGGGATTGTCGACGGTGATCACGCCGATGTCATCGACGAGCTCGTAACTGACGGGGGAAGTCATGGTGATCCTTTCTGCTGGCGTTCGGGGAATGCGGCAACGCGACCCGCAATTGGCAAGCGCCGCCACACGCGGTATGTTAACCGGGTTCGCGGCAAGGATGAGAATTCTCACGGGCCTGGTATGCGCCGGCACTTAACAGAACAAGCAGAAAAGTACCTCAAATCCTTGAATAACAAGGATAATATTGCCGAGCAACTCAAGGGTCGGCTCGCCGGCCTGCTGGCGCGCGGCGAGGCCAACGCCGACTACGCCTGCCGCGCCATGAAGCTGTCGAGGCGCACCCTGCAGCGCCGCCTCAAGGCCGAGAAGACGAGCTTCCAGAAGGTCCTGAAGGAGGTCCGCGCGGAACTCGCCGTTCGTTACCTGAGCGACCGGCGGCTGAAAGCGATCGAAGTCGCCATGCTGCTCGGCTACAACAACATCAGCTCGTTCACGACGGCATTCAAGTCCTGGTACAACATGCCGCCGGCCGAATACCGGCAGAAATTCCTCGCCTTCTGACCCTCCCGGCGTCCCCGGCCAGAACCCCTGCCGGTACAATTTACGATATGATTCGCGGCTGCTTGAGTGAGGAGCCATCATGCGCGAGATGCTGAAATTCTACATCGACGGTCAATGGGTCGATCCGGTCACGCCGAACCCCGTCGACGTCATCAACCCCGCGACGGAGGAGCCCTGCGGGCGCATCAGCCTGGGCTCGCCCGCCGACGTCGACCTTGCCGTCGCCGCCGCAAAACGCGCGGAACCCGGTTACGCGGCAACTTCCCGTGAACAACGCATCGAGCTGCTCGAATCGATACTCGCGGAATTCACCCGGCGCTACGACGATATTGCAGAAGCCATCATGGACGAGATGGGCGCACCGTGGAGCCTTGCCAAAGGCGCCCAGGCCGGCAGCGGTCCGCAGCACATCAAAGCGGCGATCCGCGCCCTCAGGGACTTCGCGTTCGAAGAGAGAAATCGCACGACGCTGATCGTAAGGGAACCGGTCGGCGTGTGTGCCCTGATCACCCCGTGGAACTGGCCGGTCAACCAGGTCGCCTGCAAGGTGGCACCAGCGCTCGCAGCCGGCTGCACGATGGTGCTCAAACCGAGCGAGATCGCGCCGTTCGACGCCATGATCTTCGCGGAGGTCCTCGACGCCGCGGGCGTGCCGGCGGGCGTGTTCAACCTCGTCAATGGCGACGGCCCGGGCGTCGGCACCGCGCTCGCGGAGCACCCGGACGTTGCGATGGTGTCGTTCACCGGCTCCACGCGGGCGGGCGTTGCGGTCGCACAGAATGCGGCACCGACCGTCAAGCGCGTGGCCCAGGAACTCGGCGGCAAGTCCGCCAACATCCTCCTGCCCGACGCCGACTTCGACAAGGCGGTTCGCGGGGGCGCCGAGGAGTGCTTCGACAATACCGGACAGTCCTGCAACGCGCCGACGCGCATGCTGGTGCCGCGGGACCGCATGGACGAGGCGGCGGCGATCGCCGCCGACGTCGCGAATACACTGCACGTCGGCGACCCACGCAGTGAAAGCACCCAGGTCGGGCCGCTCGTATCCGCGCAGCAGTGGCAGAAGGTCCAGGACCTCATACAGAAAGGCATCGACGAGGGGGCTACCCTCGCCGCCGGCGGAACGGGCCGGCCGGAAGGGCTGGCCAAGGGCTATTACGCGAGGCCGACCGTGTTTGCGAACGTGTCGAACGACATGACAATCGCGCGTGAGGAAATTTTCGGGCCGGTATTGTCGATCATCCCGTACGACAGCGAGGACGACGCGGTCGCGATCGCGAACGACACCCCGTACGGGCTGTCGGGGTACGTATCGTCGGGCAGCGTCGCGCGCGCGCGCCGCGTAGCTGCGCGCCTGCGCACGGGCATGGTGCACATCAACGGAGCGTCTCTCGACTCGATGGCGCCTTTCGGCGGTTACAAGCAGTCGGGCAACGGGCGGGAATGGGGCCCCGAGGGCATCGAGGAGTTTCTCGAGGTTAAATCGATCTTCGGTTACGAGGCGGCACAATGACACGTAGCACCCTGCTGGCAATTATCGCGGCGACGGCGCTCGCCGGCTGCGGAAGCGATTCGTCGCTGCCCGAGGCCACCGGCGAGGGCAGCATACGGATGATCAATGCCATCCCGACCTCGCCCGAGATCGGCTTCCTGATCGAAGAGCGCGTGCTCGACAGTGTCGCTTACAAGAGCAACTCGTCACCGCAAAACTGGGACGATCTCACATACACGTTCAACTTCGACATCAGCCGCCTGCAGCAGTCGGAATCGACGCGCATCGCCAGCCGGTTGCTCGACGTCACGCGCGACGTCGAATACACCTTTGTCTTGCGCGGTTCCATCGATGCCGCGACGGTGGACGTATGGGAAATACCGGAGCGCAGCTTCAGCGGGTCGGAGACGATTTTCGAAATGCGCATAGGCCATGCGGCGGACGCCCTTGGCGCCGTTGACATCTATCTCGGCCTCGAGAGTGCCGCACCGGATATCGGCGAACTGGTCGCAACGCTCGCGCCGGGTGAGGTGTCCGTACCGGCCGACGTCGAGCAGGACGCCTATATCGTGACGTTGACGTCCGCCGGCAACCCCGCGGACGTCCTCTTTCAATCGGTGCCGACACAGATCGTCGCGAATCAATCGGCGCTGCTCACGATTTTCGAGGGCGACGCCAACGATACTGCGCCCGTCACGATCAGGATATTCAACGAGCGGGGACTGTCGTCGCCGCTCAGCGACGCGCGCTTTCCGCCGACGGCGCGTTTCGTTCACGCCACGATGGACCTGGGCACGTCGGACATCTACGACGACGCCGCGCTGCAGAACCGGATCGTCGCCGACCTTGCCTTCGGCGACGTCACCGGTGATATCGACATGGCCGTCGGTGAAATAACGATTACCGCAACGGCGCCCGGCAATGTCGGGGCCATCCAGCTCGAAGACACCCTGACGACCTTTGCGGGCTCGCACCTCAATTATTACTTCACCGTATTGGCCGACGAGCTAACGGGCGCCCAGGTGGCCGTCGACCGGCGCTCGATCGAGACGATTGCGAGACTCACGTTTTTCCATTCCGCGAGCAACCACGAATTCGTCGACCTTTACGTTGTCGATGCCGGCACGACGATCGACGATGCTTTGCCGCGGCAGGTTGGACTTAGCTACGGCCAACAAACCCCGTCGATAGGGCTGCGCGCGGGAAACCACGATATTTACATCACGACAGCCGGGGAAAAGACGGTGCTCGACGGACCGATCAACCTCGAGATGGCGCTCGGCGACGTCTTCGAAGCCGTGCTGCTCGATCGCGTGGATCCGTCGCTGGCCGAATTCAAGCTGTTCCCGCCGCCGTAGTTGCCGCGCCGTCCGCGACCTAGGAAGCGATGGCGGCCTCGATGTAGGCAGCCGTGTCGTTGGCGGCGTCCTTTTGCACGGACTTGGCGTTGTACATCGCATGGTCCGCGACGCTGATGAGATGCCAGAGTTCCTCGCCGTGCTGCGGCAGCAGCGCGATACCGACGCTCGCCGTGCAACGGATTTCCTGCCCCTGGATGATATAGGCCTCGGACGCCGTTGCGACGAGACGTTCGGCGACGTGCTTCGCATCCTCGACGGTGACGCCGGGCAGCACGATCGCGAATTCGTCGCCGCCGAGCCGGCCCAGTATGTCTTCAGGGCGCAGGCAGAACCCGAGGCGGTGTCCGAAGGCCTTGAGCAGGGCGTCACCGGCCTGGTGGCCGAAGCGGTCGTTGATGCTCTTGAAACCGTTCAGGTCCAGGTACAGCACGGCGCCGGACGCGCAGTTCCGTACGCAGGCCTTGCCCTCTTTCTCGAAACCGCGCCGGTTCAGGACACCCGTCAGCGGGTCGCTCAGCGCATCGGCGAGCATCTTGCGTTCGTGGCGCTTGCGCTGCGTGATGTCGATCAGCGTCACCGAGAAATCCTCACCGACCGGCTCACCGACGATGCGCAGCCAGCCTTCGCCGCTGTCCGACTCGCTGCGGGTCTCGAAGCTCACCGGTGACTTGGCGTGACGCGGGTCGGTGAAATGCGAGATCAGCTTTTCGGGCTCGATCTGCTCGAGCTTCTGCAGCGGCATTCCGACCAGCGTGCCCGTGTCGCCGGATAGATAGGACTCGGCGGCCCGGTTGGCAAAGACGCAACGGAATCGGTGCTGGGGATCGCCGCTGTCCCTGGCGAAGCGCAGGATGCCGTTCGACGAGGTCTCGATGAGCGTACGGATCAGGTGCTCGCTGTCCGCCAGCCGGCTGAGTGCCTGGCGGCGCTCGGTCACGTCGCGGCAGACCACCACGAGCCCCTGTTTCCTGCCGTGCGCATCGAGTAACGGCGCCACGCTGAGTTCGTAGACCTGCTCCGTGTTCATCTTTAATGTCTGGGTCAGATCGAGATCCCTCGCCTGCTCCAGGATCGCGCGCGCTTCCGGAAAGTCCTCCCAGAGCTTCTGGCCCAGCAGTTCGCGCTCCGAATGCCCCAGCATTTCCGCTGCCTTCAAATTGGCGCAAATAATGCGGCCGCCGTTGTCGACCACGATAATCGGGTCGCGAACGTGGTCGAAGAGCATCTGGTACGCGACGGGGCTGAAGTCGTAGACCTTCAGCGACAGGGCGACGTAGGCAATCAGCGGCAACATGATGACGATACCGCCCGACGTGTACGGAAATTCGGGCGACCCAAAACCGAAAAAGTTGTTCGCAAAGCTCAGTGAAAACGGCAGCAGCGCGCAGACGAGCATCATCGCGACCGTACGCCGCTGTGCCGGCGCAATGCTCGACAGCCGGCTCATCAGCGCTATCGCGGCGAGCCCGAACAGACCATAGGAATACGGAGCATGTACGCGCCTGAACCAGACGCTGTCCGTCGAGACGCTGTACTGCAGCCCCGCGCCGGTTTCGGTGACCGTCCAGATCATGCCGTGCCAGGAATTGGTCAATGCCAGAACGGTCGTGCACAACGGGATGACGAGCAGCATCGCGAGTACGAACACGTTCGGCGGACCCGCTGTGAACTGCCGGTAAACCACGTAAAAAGCGACCGGCAAGAGGGCGGCGGCGGCGAAGTTCATCACCCGCCCGATGTTGAACAAGGTGATGTCGGTGGCGCCGTATGCGAACGCCGTGCCGGCAACCATCACGCCCATCAGGAACATCAGGAAGCCGATCACGCTTTGCGGCGATGAGCGCGAAACGTAGACCGCGAGGCCGAGGTAGACGACAGCCGCGAAAGCGAAGATCGGCGGCAGAATTGTCTCCAGCCCGGGCATCAACCGCCCGCTCCGGGCATCACTATGTCAGTTTTACAGGACATCGGCCCATGCTAGCCGTGCGCGCTCGCGGAGGCTGCGACCTGTGCCGCATTTGCGGCGCGGGAAAGCGCGCCACATCACAGTTTCACGCTTTTACCGTTCGTAAAGGTTAGCGCCTCAGACGCCTTTCGCGGTATCCGCGATAAGCATGTCGACGACGCCCCTGAGGCATTCGTCATCGTCCTTGCCGTCCGCCTGCTCGAGCTCGTAACGTTTGAGCTGGCGATGTGCGCTGGTCCCGCGCGTCAGGATATTGCGGGTTCGCGCGACCTCCTCCACGCAGCCGAGCGCCTCGGCATCGTCTGACACCAGGCTGAGAATCTCGTCCAGCAGGTCCTCGAAAACGACGACGCCGCCCTTGCCGAGGTCGATGAGCCCCTCGTCGAAGCTGTAGCGCATCGCGCGCCAGCGGTTTTCGCGGATGAGCATGGGTGTATACATGCGCCAGCGCTGGTTCGCCGCGCGCAGCCGGTAGAGCATACGCAGGATGCAAACGAGCAAGGCGGCCAGGGATATGGTGTCGTCGAGCCGCGTGCAGACGTCCATGACGCGGGTCTCGAGCGTCGGGTAGCGCGCGCTCGGCCGCAAGTCCCACCATATTCGCGTCGCGTCTTCGATGAGGCCGGCGTTCATCAGGATATTGACGTGACGCTCGTATTCCGCATAGCTCGCAAACCGCTCCGGGAGGCCGGTGCGCGGCAGGGAATCGAAGACAGTGAGCCGGTAGCTCTTCAGGCCGGTATCGCGACCCTCCCAGAACGGCGAGGAACACGACAGGGCCAGCAGGTGCGGCAGGAAGTACGACATCTGGTTCATCAGGTCGATGCGCAGTTCGTCTTCATTGATGCCGACATGGACATGCATGCCGCAAATCAGGAGGCGCCTCGCCGCGGCCTGCATCTCGACGGTGAGGGCGTCATAACGTTCCTTTTCCGTCTGCTTCTGTTCGGACCAGCGGCTGAACGGATGCGTCGAGGCGGCGATCGGCGCCATGCCGTGATTGCCGGCCACGTCGATGACAATACGCCGCAGCCGCCGCAACTCGACTTCCGCTTCCTTGATGTCTTTACAGACCTTGGTGCCGATTTCGATCTGCGAGCGCAGGAACTCGGGTGTCACCTGCGCGCCGCAACGCTCTTCGCACTCGGTCATGAGGCTCTCGGGCGGGTCCGCCACGAGGCTGCGCGTCTCTTTGTCGACGAGCAGGTACTCTTCCTCTATACCTATCGTGAACGGTGGACCGCTGCTACCCATCCTCTTCCTCCCCTGCAGCCCTGGTGTCAGGCCGATCTCGCCCGGCCTCGCAAACCGATTCGCTCCGGTATCAGGTCGAATACGCGGTGCAGTACCGCCGCGACCTCGTCGACGCCGTGGTCATTGTCGATCAGGTCCTGGCGAATTTCTATGGCGGCATGCCGCAGCCCCTCGCCTTCCGCATGGTGATCGACCGTAAAGTCCTGCGGCGCCTTGCCCGAGTAGGGCTCATTGTCGCCGACCTTGTAGCCCGCCGCGCGCAGTTCTTCGATGACGATTTTCGCGACTTCCTCGTCCGCGTCCCAGAGTACGCCCATCTCCAGCGACCTCGAAATTCCGTTCAGAACCGGCGTGAAGCTGTGAATCGAAACGAACAGCGGCGGCGGTCCGGCATTCCGAAGCCGCCCGATCTGGTCGGCGATCGCCTTGTGGTACGGCCAGTAAATCGCGTCGCTGCGGCGTTTCTTGTCGTCATCGCTCAGGTTGTTGTTACCGGGGACGAAGATACCGTCGCCAAAAACGAGGAACGCGCTGGGATCGAGTAACTGGCGGTTGCAGTCGACGACGAGCCTCGAGTACTGGGCAAGCACCGCCGTCACGCCGAGACTCTCCGACAGCCGCTCTGTCAGGGCGCCGGCGCCGATATCGATGGCGAGGTGACAACGGCGCGCGAAGGGATCGAGACCCATGTCCCCGAGCGCTTCGGGAAAGCGGCTGCTCGCGTGGTCGCACACCAGCAGGGTGGGCGTTTCCGCGAGCGGATTGATGACTCGGTAGGGCGTCGGCTCGTCGGGGCTCAGGAGATTTGTGTTGTTATCGGGACCCTCGGGCATGCGCTCAGTCTACAGCAACGCTGGAGCGATGGCTGCAGGCGGGCTATGCACGCATCGCGCGCGCCGTGTTCCAGGGCTGGAAGCTCTGCACCGAGGCGGGCCTCGCGATGTAATAGCCCTGCGCGAACTCGACGCCCAGCGAGCCGAGTTTCTCGAGCACCTGGCGCGTCTCGACGCGCTCGGCAATCGTCTCGATGCCCATCGCGTGGCCGATTTCGCTGATAGCGCGGACCATGCTCTCGTCGACCGTGTCGTCCACGACGTTGCGGATGAACTGGCCGTCGATCTTGAGATAGTCCACGGGCAGGTTCTTGAGGTATGTGAACGACGAGAGGCCGCTGCCGAAATCGTCGAGCGAGAACTTGCAGCCGAGTTTCTTGAGGGTCTGCATGAAATGCACGACTCGTGCCAGGTTCGATATGGCCGCGGTCTCGGTGATTTCGAAGCAAATGGCGCCCTTCGGCAGCTTTTGCGCCTTCAGCTCGCCGATCACGTATTCCAGAAAACGGTCCTCGCTCAGCGAGGTGCCCGACAGGTTGATCGCGATCGTATAGCGCGCATCGAACTCGTCGCTGCGATCGGCGAGCTCGGAAAGCGCCTTGTGGATCACCCAGCGATCGAGCTTCGACATCAGGTTGTAGCGTTCCGCGGCCGGGATGAACTGGTCCGGACCGACCAGCCCACCGTTCTCGTCGCGCATCCTGAGCAGCAGCTCGTAATGGCCGCGGCTTTCCCCGTCGACCTTGTTGATTCCGATGATCGGCTGGAAATACAGCTCGAACCGGTCGTCCTCGACGGCACTGGTAATCCGCGAGACCCACTTCATCTCCTCGTGGCGCAACGATGCGTCACTGTCCTTGTAGAGATGCACCTGGTTGCGCCCCATGTCCTTGGCGGAGTAGCACGCGACGTCGGCGGAACTCATCACGCTTGCGACATCTTCGCTGTCACCGCTGACCATGACTATGCCGATCGAGCAGCGAACCGTGGTAAACGAGTCCTGCCACTCGAAACGGTAGCCTTCGATCGAACCGCGGATAGTCTCCGCGACTTCCATCGCGCGCTGGTCGTCACAACGTTCGAGCAGAATCGCGAACTCGTCGCCACCGAGCCGCGCCAGCATGTCGGTCGAGCGGATACTGGTCTGGATGAGTTCGGAAAGCTGGCGCAGCAGTTCATCGCCTGCCGTGTGCCCGAAGGTGTCGTTCACCACTTTGAACTGGTCGAGATCGATATACAGCAGCGCGTGCGACGCCTCCGTATTGATACGCAGCGCTTCGAGCGCCCCGACCAGGCGGTTTTCGAACTCGCGCCGGTTGATCAGCCCCGTTACGGCATCGTGCGAAGCCTGGTAGCTGAGCTGGCGGAACAGGCGTGATTCCTTGCTCGTATCATGGAAGACCATCACCGAGCCGATGATGTTGCCGATCCGGTCGCGAATGGGCGCAGCGGAGTCCTGGATCGGCACTTCGTCGCCGCCACGTGTTATCAGGATGGAGTTTTCCGCGAGCGTAATGACGCGGCCTTCCTTGAGGCATCGCACGACCGGGTTTTCAACCGTTGCGCGCGTATGCTCGTTGATGATCGTCATGATGTCCGTGACCGGCTTGCCGCGAGCACTGCGCATGTCCCAGCCCGTCAGGTCCTGCGCCACCGGATTGATGTAGTCGACGCAGCCCTCCGCATCCGTCGTAATCACGCCGTCGCCGATCGACTGCAGCGTCACCTGGGCACGTTCCTTCTCCTCGAAAATGCGGGTCTCCGCACGCTTGCGGTCGGTGATGTCGGTGATCGTGCCTTCGTGAGCGACGATGTTGCCGTCGTCGTCGTAGACGGCGCGCGCGTTTTCCAGCACGACGATTTCCCCGCCGTCCTTGCGCCGCAGCCGGTACTCGAAATTGCGCACGTACCCCTGCGCCTCGAGACGCGCGAAGACGCGTTCCCGGTCGATCGGGTTCACGTACAGCATCGTGGTGCGGCCGGCTGCCTTCAGGTCCTCCACGCTGTCGTAGCCGAGCATTTCGACCAGGGCGGGATTCGCGGTAATGAGATCGCCGTCGCGCGAGGCGATGTACACCCCGTCGACGACGTTTTCGAACAGGCCCCGGTAACGGGCCTCGGAACTGCGGAGACGATCTTCGTCCAGCTGCCGCTTGATCGCGATACCGGCGAGTCGCGCCATGCGGCTGAATTTGTCGAGCTCGTCGGTCGTGGGACCGCGCGGCTCGGCGAGATAGATGTCGAGCGTGCCGATGATGCCACCGGCGGCGCCGTGCAACAGGAACGACCACGCGGCACCGATGCCGTGTTCCTCGGCTTCGGCGAGCAGCGGCGCCCAGCCCGAGTCTTTTGCAATGTCGTCGCTGATGCTGTCGCTCGCGTGGTAAACGGCGGAGCTGCAGGTAATGCCGTTTTGCGCAACCGGCACGAAGTCCAGCATCAGCTTCAGGGGCTCGGGCATGCTCGGCGCCTGCTCCAGCGCCAGTCTCCCGCCGCCGTCGTCGAGACGCATGATCGCGGCGTAGAGACCGTCGTCGGAGCGCTCCACGAAGCGGCAGATCGCGCGCAGGGTACGATCGCAGGGCGTGCTCGCGGCGATCATCTCGAGAATCTTGTTCTGCGCGAAGGCGACGCCCTCGGCACGCTTGCGATCGGTGATGTCGGTTATGCTCACCCGGATGAGGCGACGCTTGCCGGCGGGCAGCCGGCTGAAGCGCACTTCACACGGAATCTGCTTGCCCTTCGAGTCCTTGTGCATCCACTCGAAGGTCGGATGCCCGCCGTTCAGCGCCTTGTCGACGTAGCCGCGCCGCACGCCGAAGGACGGCGTGCCGTCGGGCTGCATCTTCGGGCTGATGGCTTCCGGGCCGACCGTGAGCAGCCGTGCGCGAGACAGGTTGAACAGCATACAGGCGTTCTCGTTCGCGTCGACGAATCGATTTTCGTCGACGTCGAACACGACGATCGCCTCGGGCGCATTTTCGACGAGCGCCCGATAGCGTTCTTCGTTCTCGCGTAACGTGATTTCGGCTTCCTTGCGCTCCGTTACGTCACGCAGGCTGATGACGAAGATGCGTCCGCCCACGGTCTCGAGCGAACTCACGTTGATCTCGGCGATAAACGACCCGCCATCCGCCCGGCGGGCTTCCACGTCGCCGCCCTTGAATTCGAAGCGCGTGTCGTCCGGGCTCGACATGTAGGGCGACAGGAATTCTTCCAGGCTCTTGTCCTGCGCACCGGGAAGCAGGTGCTCGATCTGCGAGCCGATGATCTGGTCCTTGGTCAGCCCGAAATAGCGGGCAGAGACCTTGTTGCAGATGCGAATCGCACCCGTGTCGCTGACCGAGAGCAATGCTTCGGAGACGCTGTCGAAAATGCTTTCGATCGGTGTGGTCGCGGTCAGCGACTGCGTGATCGTCGCCTCCATGCGGTCGTAGTGCTGGTCGACCAGGCGCAACAACTCGATGAAGTCCGATTTCTCGATACCGGACGATTCCGTCGCTCGCTTGATCTTGTCCCTGAGATCCCGATCCATGCGCCAAGGTGCTCATCTTCCGTAACCAGCGGCGTCCGGTGCGTGGTACTTCCCTGCGGTTTACCGGCAGCCTGGGGACAAAGTTAGGGATTAATCAGGTGTCGGTCTGTGATCTGGCGCAATTTCTGGAAAAAATTTTGGGAAATATTTCCCGTTATCGGCGTTCGTTCACCATAATGTGACGGGCGTTGGCAGTCCGGCCCGGGTGTTCCTCTCCCTCATGGCTCACGGCGCTATGCGCCGCGGCGCGTTACTTCGGTCGAAGAACACCCGGGCCGGACTGCCGGTGCTTTGAATCTTAGGAGCGGGCCTTGGCCCGCGATCATTCGCGGTTCGCGAACCGCTCCTACAGGAAACGATCCACCCGTAGGAGCGCGCCCTGGCGCGCGATCGGATTCGAAAGGAACTCTATCGATCGGAGGCCGGCATCTCGCGGATGAGTTCGCCGTTCTCGTCGGTCGTCACCACGCCATTCTCCTGCAACTCTCGCGGTGCGGCGCCGACCTGGATCGGCACAGCGATCACCGTCTGCAGAGAGCCCGTGTCCGTCTGCACGTGTGCGGTGACGTTGAGGAACAGTCGCCCTTCGCGTGCCGGAACCAGGGTGACCTGCTGGCCGGCGGTACGCTCGTCGTCGATGAACGCAAGCGACACCATGCGCTGCTGGGTCTCGGGAAAGGTCATGGCGGTCGAGTCGTTGGTTCCGTAGCTCAGCGTTACCGGCGTGTTGCCGACATTGGATTTCACCGTCAGATCGACGGTGACCGGCTGGCCGACGACCGGCGTCCCGATGATGCGGTAGTCGATCCTGACCGGTCCCTGCGGCTTGCCGGTGACGCTGTACTTCTCGTCGGGAGTCAGGACCGCAACCGGGGTTTCAGCCGCCCCGCCCTGCTCCGCGACCGGCGCCTGCTGCTCGCCGCCACAGGCAGCAAGCAAGGTGCCTACAAGCGTTGCGGTAAGAACAATCATCGTTCGCTTCATACTAATCACCTTCGGGTCCTAGGGCACCGGCGTAAAGGAAACATCGAAACACATTCGATCGGGGAAGCCCACGGGCGAATCCGGGTCGGCGTAGCGGAATTCCCTGAGATCGGCGACATAA
The DNA here is from genome assembly GCA_035465295.1 of Woeseiaceae bacterium. Taxonomy (GTDB): domain Bacteria; phylum Pseudomonadota; class Gammaproteobacteria; order Steroidobacterales; family Woeseiaceae; genus UBA1847. Next base: position 13,382 of record DATHRM010000034.1, read on the forward strand.
GTGTCGGGGCCGGGAAGAATGGCAGTCGTGAAGATCTCCTGGTTGGCCGCACCGCTGTTGCCGATGTTCTCCAGATCTTCTATCCGGCCATCCCGGAAGATGAACATGTCGGGGTCGCTCTGGTCGCGAGGATCCTCCGGGTCATCGGGCGGCAGGTCCGCGGTCGTCGTCGTTATTACGCTGACGTCGAACGCCGACGTCACGGGAACGTCGAGGCGCAGGTAGCGGTACGTGGCCAGCTTGTTACCGTCGCCGGATCCATCGTAGAAGTCATTGGAGCAAATGTTCACGACCGTGCCGTTCATCGGCATGTCGATATAAAGGGGCAGCACGTCGCTGCTTTGCTGACCGTCCGGGCTCGCGTCGTTGAGTTCACCGACGGCCCACTTGTCGAAGCCGGGCGTCATGTCCTCGCGCACGAGCTGCGAGTCGAGGAATACCTGGTCTTCAGGCGGTAGCGTCAACCGCAATTCCGACGCGAACGAAAATACGGTGGTAAACGCCTCGGTAAACGCGTGCGGACCAACCATCACATCGTATATGGGGCCGAAGCCGATGGAGCCATTGTCGTCTTCCGTGCCGTCGGCGCCATTCGTGGTATCCCAAAGATCGTAGATAAAGCGCAGCACGGAGATTTCGTCGTACCAACCCTGCGCATCGTAGGCACCCTGCTCCGCACCGATGCCGAACCCGCCGCCGGACCCTGCGGGACCGGTATCGCAGTAGATGGGGTTGTCGAGGGCGATGCCCGAGAACGCCGTGGCCCAGCCCTCGCCGAAGGCGAGCCGCGCGTCGAGCTGGTCGCCGATGCCGTGCGGTCCGCCCGTCGAGTCGGAGCGCGCGAAGTTATCCTCGAAATAATGCCCCCACTCGTGAACGATGACGTGGTCGTCGAACTCCTCGGTGTCAACCGCCGCATCGCCGAGCAGGAACAACGACGGATTTGCGATACCGTCACGATCCGGATCCGGCGTGTAGAAGGATGCGCCGAGATCGCCGGCATCGATATCCGCAGGACTCGTCAGCGTGTTGTTCACGCTCCAGTAAGCGTCGAGCGGATTGAATACTGCATTCGGTTCGACGCTCATGATCAGCTGCATTGCCGTGTAGATGCTGTCCAGCACCGCGAACGGCGCGGCCGAGCGTGTACCGGTATAGGCATTGCCGTCCCAGCCGGTTCTCGCGGTCAGATTCCGGGTCAGGTCCGCGGTGCCCGTGTTGAAATCGCTGACGATGGCGTACAGCGGCCGGTCGGACAAGACTGGCGGGGTCGTGTCGTCCGGATCGACGACATTGTCGCGCACTTCGACATCCCAGCCCGGCGATCCGGATTTCTTCAGCTCGGCGCGGACCCGGATGCGGACGTCGAGATTCGGCTCGATACCCGTGAACGAATAGCTGCCGTCTTCGCCTGAAACGGTCCTGCCGAGTTCGCGACTCGAAAGGTCGACCAGCTGGACGGTCGCGCCACGGATCGGCCTGACGACAGTCGCCGCGAAATCGAGGCCCTGGCAATTCGTGTTCGGCGGCACGAATTCGTAAGCCACGGTCCCGGAAATCGTGACGCTACCGGAAGGGGCCGGGGGTGGCGGCGGTGCAGGCGGCGGCGTGCTGGTGTCGCCGCCTCCGCCGCCGCAGGCGGAGGTCAGCAGTGCGACGGCCGACAGGACGACGCTGCCCAGCCGGATGCGTTCCGGCACCAATCGATACAAATAATCCATACCTGAGGACAATCCCTGTGCTTCACGCCTGCCCGGCGGCGGAACGTTGATGCCTTTGTGCAAATAATACCGGGGCCAGCTGAACCGGAACAGAACCGGGGGCTCGCTCTTACACAATATTGTGCGATCCAGGTCCGTACTCCTCAGACCAGTATTGGTAGACTTTGCTCCCCGTTCCTGCGAACGAATCACAATTACCGCACTTTACAGGCATCCGG
>DATHRM010000035.1:0-33053 GCA_035465295.1 Woeseiaceae bacterium
ATTGCCGAGGTTATCGCGGCGGACCTGCAGAGGAGCGGTCGCTTTGCGCCGATTCCCGAAGAGAACATGCTGCAGAAGCCGACGACGGGGGCCGAGCTCGATTTCGACGACTGGTCCTTCGTCAAGGCCGAGGCCGTGGTCGTCGGGCGGGTGGTGCAGACGGGAGAGAATGCCTACGACGTCAGTTTTCAGCTGTTCGACGTGTTTCGTCGCGAACAGCTCGTCGGCTACCGCATACCCGCCAGTCGCGGCACGATGCGCATCGTTACGCATCGCGCGGCCGACATGATCTACGAAAAACTGACCGGCATCAAAGGCGTGTTCGCGACCAAGGTCGCGTTCGTTACCGCCGAGCGCCACCAGCAGGGACAGACTTACCGTCTCGTCGTCGCGGACCAGGACGGTGCCAACGAGACCGTGATCCTGCAAAGCGCGGACCCGATCATGTCGCCCGCGTGGTCGCCGGACAGCCGGCGCCTCGCGTACGTGTCTTTCGAAAACGACCGCTCGTCGGTCTGGGTGCAGACGCTACGCACCGGCAACCGTATCCAGGTATCGAACAAGCCCGGTATCAACGGTGCGCCCTCGTTTTCGCCGGATGGCCGGCAGCTGGTCCTGACGCTGGGCGGCATCGACGGCAACCTCGACATCCACGTGCTGGACCTGTCGACGCGGCAGACCCGGCGCCTCACCACCCATCGCGCCATCGACACGGAAGGCAGCTGGTCTCCCGACGGGCGCTACATCTATTTCACGTCCGACCGCAGCGGCGGCCCGCAGGTGTACCGGGTTGCGGCCGCCGGCGGTACGCCGGAGCGCGTGACCTTCGAAGGGAGTTATAATGCGCGCCCACGGCTGTCGCCGGACGGCAAGCGCCTGGCGATGGTGCATCTCGATCGCGGCAACTACCGGATCGCGGTGATGGACGTCAAGAGCAAGGACCTGCTGGTGGTATCCGCGGGCCAGCAGGACGAGTCACCGAGTTTCGCGCCGAACAGCGATACGCTGATTTACGCGACGCGCCAGGCGCGCAACGGGGTACTCGAAACGGTGACGGCCGACGGACTGATTCGCCAGCGCGTCAGTTCCGGGCAGGGCGACGTGCGGGAGCCGGTGTGGTCACCGTTCCCGCGTTACTAGGTTCTGATAGGTTGCATTAATAAAGGGCAGTAACCTGTTGTTTTAATTATATTCCGACCTGGCCGGAATACACTTCGCAAAGGACGATACGATGCTTAACTACAAACTCGTTGTTACCACACTGATGCTTGCGCTGCTCGCCGGTTGCGCATCGAACACGGTGCCCGACCCGGAGCCGGGCGACAGCACCTATGATGCGGCGGGTTCCGGCGCGGATACCGACGTTTACGGCGACGACCCGCTCGGCGGCGGCGAGGCGCTCGGCGACGACTACACCGCGGGCGAGCTCACCAATGTCATTTACTTCGACTTCGACTCGTCGGAGGTGCGCGACGATTTCACCGATATCGTTGCACGGCATGCGCTGATTCTTGCGAATGACGCAACGGCGCAGGTGCGCCTCGAGGGTCACGCGGACGAGCGCGGTTCGCGAGAATACAATATCGGCCTCGGCGAGCGGCGCGCACAATCGGTGCGACGCATGCTCATGATCCAGGGCGCTTCGGCCGCACAGATTGCGACGGTGAGTTTCGGCGAGGAACGCCCCGTGGCATTTGGCAGCGACGAGGAGGCCTGGGCACAAAATCGTCGTGTCGAGATCAAATACACGAATTAGCAGCAACGGTGATCGAAACGTGAAAGGTAGTCGTACGCTTGCAGTCTTACCGGCAACCCTGGTGATGTCCGGGTGCCTGGCCGTCACGCCCCCGTCCGAGGACCCGGTGCTCATCAAGCTCGAAGAGCTGGACCGGCGCCTGCAGGCGGTGGAACGCGTGGTGCAGAACCAGAGCCTGGTGAACATGACGCAGCAGTTGAGCGCCCTCGAGCGGCGTGTCGACGAGCTGCAGGGCACGGCGGAGGAAATCGAGTACAACGCGTCGACGACCTACGAGCGCCAGCGCGAACTGTATGCGGACCTCGATGCCCGGATCCAGGGCCTCGAGAGCAAGCTGCAGGCGCGTGGCAATGTGAACGTGCTCGACGGCGGCCCGTTGCCTCCGGGGCAGCTGCCGGTTCCCGGCGGCTCCGACCGCGACAACTACCAGGCCGCGTTCGAGCTGCTGAAGGAACAGCGCTACGAGCCGGCGGCCCTGGCCTTCCAGCAGTTCCTGAAGACGTACCCGGACAGCGAACTGGCCGATAATGCCCAGTACTGGCTGGCGGAGTCGTATTACGTCACGCAGCAGTTCGAGAAGGCGCTGTCGGCATTCCAGGCCGTCATCGACGAGTATCCGCGTTCCCGCAAAGTGCCCGATGCGTTGCTGAAGATGGGTTACTGCAATTACGAACTGGAACGCTGGGATGCGGCGCGTGCCGCCCTGTCCAAGGTGCGCGTGGACTATCCGGAGACGACCGCCGCGAGGCTCGCCGGGCAGCGGCTGGAGAGAATGGGGTCGGAAGGCGTCTGAGGCGCGGCGCGCTTGTCATTTGGCGGCTTTACGGTATTATGCGCGGCCTCGCGACCGGAGCCGGTGTCCGGGACCTCCCCGGGGGTATAGCTCAGTCGGTAGAGCATCGGCCTTTTAAGCCGCTGGTCCTAGGTTCGAATCCTAGTGCCCCCACCATTTTCCTCGCGCTGCAGCAGCGGGCCCCGGCCCGCGAACGGGTCGCGCTTCCGCAGGCATTATCGTTTCAGATAAAACAGGCGACGGCGCCGGAAACTGTCGTTATCATTCAGCGTTTTGCGTAAAGGGCGCACGGGCAATTGGCCAAAGATCGCTGGAAAATCCATAAGTTCGGGGGCACCAGCCTCGCGGACGCAGACTGTTTCGCTCGTGTAGCCGGACTCATGATCGAGCGCCCCGGGGACCGCATCGGGGTGGTCGTATCCGCCATGGGCGGAATGACCAACGCGCTCCTCGACCTCGCGAGCCAGGCCGAACGTGACGACAGCGCGTACGAGGCCGGCCTCAACGCCATCGGGGACCGCTATGCACAGACGGCCAAAGCGCTGCTCGACGGCGAATCGCTGGTGCAGGTCCTCGATGCCTGGGGGCAGGATGCGGAGGATATCCGCGACGTCCTGAAAGCCATCGCGCTGGTGCGTTCGGCGCCGCAACGGAGCCGCGACGTCGTTGCCGGCTACGGCGAAATCTGGTCGGCTCGCCTGCTCGCCGCGCTGCTTCGCAGGCTGGCACCCGGGCGCGGCGGCACCTGGGTCGATGCGCGCCAGGTGATCACGGTTCGGCAAACCGAGCTCGGCGCTACCGTCCTGTGGGAGCCGTCACGGGAAAATTTCAAGACGGTCGTACCCGACGATTATTCCGGTATCGCCGTCATGACGGGCTTTATCGCAACCGACGAGACCGGCCTGCAGACGACGCTGGGCCGCAACGGCAGCGACTACTCGGCGGCAATCTTTGCCGCGCTCTCGAGTGCCTGCGAACTCAGTATCTGGACGGATGTCGACGGCGTGATGAGCGCCGACCCGAATCGCGTGCCCGAGGCGCGCGTGATCGGCCAGCTCACCTACAACGAAGCGATGGAACTTGCGTACTTCGGCGCAAAAGTCATCCATCCGCAGACACTGAGCCCGGTGATCGACAACGAGATCCCCGTTTTCATCCGCAACAGCCGCAATCCGGAACATCCCGGGAGCCGCATCGCGGCCGATGCGGCGGCAGCGGACAGCATCAAGGGCATCACGGCCATCGGCGACATGGCCCTGGTGAACCTCGAAGGTGCCGGCATGATCGGCGTGCCCGGCACGGCGGACCGCCTGTTTGCATCCCTCAAGAATGCCGGGGTTTCGGTAACGCTGATCTCGCAGGCGAGTTCCGAGCATTCGATCTGTATCGCGGTGCCGCGGGTGCTGGCGGAACGCGCCCGGCAGGTCATCTCGGATGCGTTCGCCGAAGAACTGGCCAGCGGGCAGATCCACAGCGTCGACGTGACGGATTCGCAGAGCATCGTGGCCGTCGTCGGCGACGGCATGGCCGGCACGCCCGGCATCGCCGCACGATTCTTCGGTACGCTGGGCCGTGCCGGTATCAACGTGCGCGCCATCGCGCAGGGGTCGTCCGAGCGCAATATTTCGGCCGTGGTCGACTCGGACGAGGCGACCCGCGCACTGCGGGCCGCGCATTCGGGCTTCTACCTGTCGGCGAAGACGGTTTCCATCGGTCTGATCGGCCCCGGTACCGTGGGCAGCGCGTTGCTGAGGCAGATCGAAAAACAGCATGCGCGCCTCGAGGACCGTTTCAATCTCGATCTGCGCGTGCGCGGCATCGCCCGTTCCGACCGGATGCTGCTCGGCGACCGGCGTATCGTTCTCACGGACTGGCGGGCTGCGTTCGACGCGGACGCGGTGGACCTCGACTTCGCCGCATTCGAAGCGCACGTGAACCCGGATCACCTGCCGCATGCGATCATCATCGACTGCACGGCGAGCGAAGCCGTCGCATCGCAGTACACCGAATGGCTGTCGCGCGGCATTCACGTGATTACGCCGAACAAGAAGGCATTCAGCGGGCCCTTCGAAAACTACCGGGCACTGCAGGCTGCCGCCGACCAGGGCAGTGCGCACTATTTCTACGAGACGACCGTCGGTGCCGCATTGCCCGTGATTAGCACGCTGTGCGACCTGATTCACACGGGTGACGAGGTCCATTCCGTGCAGGGCATTTTCTCGGGCACGCTCGCGTACCTGTTCAATGTCTACGACGGTTCGCGGCCGTTCTCCGACATCGTGCGCGAGGCCAAAGAGAACGGTTTTACCGAGCCCGACCCGCGCGATGATCTTTCCGGGATGGACGTGGCCCGCAAGCTCACGATACTCGCGCGCGAACTCGGCGAGACCTTAGAGATCGGCGACTTCCCCATCCAGAACCTGGTTCCCGAGCCGCTCAAGGACTGCAGTATCGACGAATTCCTGGCCCGGCTGCCCGAATACGACGGCGATATCGAGACGATGTACCGCGACGCGGCAAAGCAGGGCAGGCGGCTGCGCTATGTCGCCCGCTTCGAAGCCGGTGGTGACGCGTCGGTCGGCCTCGAAGCGGTCGAAAGCGACCACCCGTTCTGCAATATCAACCTGACCGACAACATCGTGCAGTTCAAGTCGGACCGTTACTCGGCCAACCCCCTCGTGGTGCAGGGGCCGGGCGCAGGGCCGGAAGTGACCGCCGCCGGCGTCTTCGCCGACCTGTTGCGCCTGGCGAACTACCTGAGTACCGGTGCGGGCTATGTCTGATGCGGTTACGGCGTTTGCACCGGCGTCGATCGGTAACGTCGGCGTCGGCTTCGACATGCTCGGTCTCGCGCTGGCCGGCGGCGCCGGCGACCGCGTGATCGCATCGAGAAGCGAGGCGCCGGGCATCGCGGTTGCGGAGGTAAGGGGACTGGACGGCGAGATTCACCCGTACCTGTCGACCGACCCGAAAGAGAACACGGCCTCCATCGCGGCGCAGGCGTTGTGGGACGCCGCGGGCGCGCCGGGCGGCGCTTCGCTCAAGGTACACAAGGGCGTACCGCTGCAATCAGGGATGGGGAGTTCTGCGGCGTCCGCGGTTGCGGCCGTCGTCGCGGTCAATGCGCTGCTGGACGAGCCGCTCGCGCAACAGACGCTGTTGCCGTATGCGATCGAAGGCGAGAAATACGCGAGCGGCGGGTTGCACGCGGACAATGTCGCGCCGAGCCTGCTCGGCGGCCTGGTCCTCTGTCCCACGGTGCTGCTGCCCGACGTGGTACGGCTGCCGACTCCGGCGGGCGTTAGCGTTGTGTTGTTGCACCCGGAACTGCAGGTGAACACGGCGCATGCGCGGCGAGGACTGGCCAGGGGCTACTCGATGGAGCAGTGGCTCCAGCAACAGGGCTACCTGGCTGGTTTCATCGCGGCGTGCATGGCCGGCGACGTCGATCTGATCGGGCGCACGCTGCGCGACGTCGTGATCGAGCCGCAGCGTGCGGCGGCCGTGCCGTGCTTCGACGCGGTCAAGGCGGCGGCCATGCGTACAGGCGCGCTGGGCTGCAGCCTGTCGGGCAGCGGCCCGAGTATTTTCGCGTTTTGCGAGGAGCGCAGAGCGCTCAACCTGGCGAGCGCGATGGAGCAGGCCTGCCGCGCACTCGGTATCGAGTGCCAGTCGTGGGTGAGCCCGCTCGACGCGGAAGGCGCCAGGCTGGAAACCTGACGATGCAGTATTTCAGCACGCGCGGTGCAGGGCCGGTTACGCTCGACGAAGCGCTGGTAACGGGCATAGCCGCAGACGGCGGGCTGTTCCTGCCGCAGAAACTGCCGCAGTTCACCGGCGAGGAATTTGCGGGTGCGGATTCCATCCCGGCCGTAGCGGAACGGCTGCTGGCTCCGTTTTTCGCGGGCTCGATGCTTCGCAATGACCTGCAGGCGATCCTGGGCGAAACCTTCAGCTTCCCGATACCCGTCACGCCGCTGCCGGCTGCACAGGGGTACGCCGGGCTGCTCGAGCTCTATCACGGGCCGACGGCGGCATTCAAAGACGTCGGGGCCGGGTTTCTTGCCGCCTGCCTCACGCGGCTCGAAGGCGACGAAGCGAATCCGTTGACGATACTCGTGGCGACCTCCGGAGACACCGGCGGCGCGGTCGCTGCCGCTTTCAACGAGCGGCCGGGCATGCGCGTCGTCGTGCTGTTCCCCGATGGCCGCGTCTCGGAGCGCCAGGCCCACCAGCTCACCTGCTGGGGCGATAACGTGCTGTCGCTGCGCGTGCGCGGCGCGTTCGACGATTGCCAGGCGCTGGTGAAGAGCGCCCTTGCCGACCCCGGGCTCGGCAAACATTTTCGCTTCAGTTCCGCGAACAGCATCAATATCGGCCGCTTGCTGCCGCAGAGCACCTACTACGCGCACGCGAGCCTCGGCCATTATGCGCGCACCGGCCGCGAACCCGGCTTTATCGTCCCGACCGGCAACCTGGGCAACGCGCTGGCCTGCGTCATGGCGCGCCAAATGGGTTTGCCCATCGGCCCGATCATTCTCGCGACGAACGCCAATCGAACCATCAGCGACTATTTCGAGACGCTCAAGTGGCTGCCGCGCCCCAGTGTGCAGACGCTGGCGTCGGCGATGGACGTTGGCGACCCGAGCAACATGGAACGGCTGCGGAGCCTCGTCGGGGACGCGGATATCCTGCGCGAACGGCTCGGCGTAGTGGCCGTCACCGACGACCTGATCGAGGCGGCGATTCGCAGGGACTACGAGGCGTTCGGATTTGCCACCTGCCCGCACACGGCGACGGCAACACACGCCTGGCGCCAGCTCGGCGATGAACTGAAGACGGGGCACGACTGGATTCTGGTCGCAACGGCACACCCGGCGAAGTTCGAAACGATCGTGGAACCGCTGATCGACGCCACGGTGCCACTGCCGGATGGGCTCGCGGACATTCTGGCGCGCCCCAGCAGGTCGGTGCCGATCGAGCCCGAGCTCGCGTCCCTCGATCGGGCCCTGCACGACTACTTTTCCGTATGAGCGCTTGACGATCGCACAATCAGTCGCCATTAATACTGCTGGTCATAGGGAGTCGGCCCCGGCAAATGACAGAGATCCTAGAATCCGTTAACGCGACCTGGTTGTTGCCTGCGCTCGTGGTTCTTCTCGTCGTCTGGCTCATCTATCGCCGCCGCGTCAGCAGAGACCATTTGCAGCGCGTCCTGAAGGACATTGCCTACGCGCGCATCGAGGGGCTCGTCGTTCCTGACGCCGACGACGGCGAGATACAGATCGATTACCTGTTGCTGACATCGCAGGGTCTGCTGATTCTGCATATCAAGGACGTGCAGGGCGTGGTGTTCGGCAGCGACAAGATGCAGGACTGGACGGTGATCAGCAAGGATCGCCGTTACACGTTCTCGAACCCGCAGCCGGCGCTTTACGATCGCATCGCGGCGGTGAGGCAGATTGTACGGCAGGTGCCCGTCGAGGGACGCGTACTGTTTCTGGATGGCGCGGAATTCACGAAAGGCATTCCCTCGATGGTGTGCACGCTTGACGAGTTGCACGAGCAGTTCGGTGAGAAGGACAAGGCCGCGGCGCAACGCAAGGTCGAGGCGTTCAAGCCGCATTGGGAGCTGTTGCAGAAAAACGCACTCGGCGGGGCATGAGCCAGGGGATCCGTCTGCTTGACGCGAGCGTCGCGGATGCCGCAGCGCTGGCGGCGGCCGGCGAGCGGCTGTTCGTGCAGGCCTATGGCAAGTATTCGCGGCCCGACGACCTTAAATTGCATGTCGAGCAGTATTTCGGGCGCGAAAATGTCTCAACCGAGCTGCAGAAGCCAGGCTGCAGTTACACGATCGCGTGCGATGACGATGGTATCGCGGGCTTTATCAAGATATGGCGTGGTCCCGCGCCCGATAGCATTCCGGCCAACACGGCTGTCGAGGTTCAGCAGCTTTACGTGGATGGGGATCGGCAGCGTCAGGGCGTCGGGCGCAAACTCATGGATCGCGCGTTGGCGACGGCGCGGCAGGAAGGCTACGCGGGACTCTGGCTAAGCGTCTGGCAGGATGCAGACTGGGCCGTCGGCTTTTACGAGGCGTACGGTTTTCGACGGGTCGGAACGGCCGAGTTCCGGCTCGGCCAGTCACGGTTCAAGGACTACCTGATGTGGCTGGCACTGCACGGCTCGGGCTGAACGTTCATCGCTGCGTGGCGTCGACAGGTCGGCCGGGTTTCATCACCGCCTGCAGCGCATCGCGATCCTCCAGCCAGATTCGTCCGCGGCCGAGCTTGAGCGCACCAACGCGCTCCAGGTCGTGCAGCTTGCGGTTGACGACTTCGCGCGCCGTGCCGATCGCGAGCGCCAGATCGTCGTTCGTCATTTCGATCGTCGGGCGCCCGTTGCCGGCGTTATCGAATTCCTCGAGAAGCAGGTCGATCAGGCGGTGGTCGACGCTCCGCGTGGTGATGTCGCTGATGCGCACGATGATTTCCTCGAAACGGTCCGCCACGGACTGCTGTACGAAATCGTGGAATTCGCTGAAGCGCGCCGAGAGGTCGCGCACGCCGGCGCGGTTCAGGACGACTGCCCTTAGGTCGGAGGAAGCGTCGGCATGCGCCAGTGCGATTGTGCGCGCCAGCACCATGCGCATGTTAATCGGGCAGATTTCTCCGGCACGCACGTTGTAGAGCAGTACGCCACGCCCCGACACGCCGGAAACATAGACCCGGATATTGCCGCTGCCGACGAGGCAGATCGTGTCGGAGCGGTCACCGACCCTGAACAGGTGGCCATCACGCAACGTGTTCTTGTCGAACAGCTGCACGTGGCGGAGCAGCTCGGCACGCAATTCCGGCGATCCGTCGCGGTAGAACGAGTACTGCTTCAGAACTCTGTCAGCAATGTCCTTCATGCCTGCGTGTCAGCTCCCGGGCCGTCCTTGCGTTGCGCTCTGAATGGTATACAGCAGAGCCGACTCGACTCTATCATGGTTAACGACGCGCTGGCGCGTCTGCCAGGCAAGGCTGCTACACTTGACCGAGACTATTGACTGACCCGGGAGGCAGCGTTTTGCAACAGGTAGGAGACCTGCTCGACGACAAGGGCACCGAGATCTTCAGCATTGCGCCGGGGGCAACCGTCGCCGAAGCGGTGGACCTGATGGCCGAAAAGGCTATCGGTTCGTTGCTGGTAATGCAGGACGGCGAGCTCTGCGGGATCGTGACCGAACGCGACTATGCGCGCAAAGTGGTCGCCGGGGGGCTGGAAAGCGAGCGTGCGCACGTCCGGGACATCATGACCGGCGACGTATTGACGACCGGCGTCGACCGGAACATCGACGAATGCATGATGCTGATGACGGAGAAACGAATCCGGCACCTGCCCGTCGTCGATGGCGACAGGGTCCTGGGGATCATCTCGATCGGCGATCTCATGAAGGCGATCATTTCTGACAACCAGCGGGCCCTGGGCGCGCTCGACCAGCCGCTGGATTGATGTCGCCCGGCCCGGGTCACTCAAGCCCGAAAAAGCTCACCGCATTCGCGGTCGTGATGTGCGCGACGTGGCCCTCCGTCTGGTCGCGGGCCTCCGCGACCACGCGGAGAACCTCCGGCAGGTGCATCGGCTCGTTGCGGCGCGCCTTCGGCTTCGGCCTGATCGTGCGCGGCAGCAGGTAGGGCGCGTCGGTTTCGAGCATGAGGCGATCGTCGGGAACGAGCGAAACGATTTCCTTCAGGTGCGTGCCGCGGCGTTCGTCGCAGATCCACCCCGTGACTCCGATGTAAAGACCCATCGCTAGGTACTCGCGCAGCGATTCATGCTCGCCGGTGAAGCAATGTGCAACGGCTCGCGACAGCTTCGGCAGCATCGGTTCGAGCACCTCGACGAAGTCGTCGTGCGCGTCACGCTGGTGCAGGAACAGCGGCAGGCCGGTTTCCGCCGCGATTTCGAGCTGGGCCCGGAACGCGGCGAGTTGCGCCTCGCGCGGCGAGAAGTTGCGGAAGTAGTCGAGTCCGCATTCGCCGATGGCCACGATGCGGCCCCCGGTTGCGAGCTTGCGGATCTGTGCGTCGCTGTCTTCCGTGTAGTCCGAGGCATGGTGCGGGTGCACGCCGGCGGTGGACCAGAGGACGCCCGGATGCTCCTCCGCAAGTCGCGCCGCTTTCCGGTTGCTCTCGTCACTGCTGCCGGTCACGACGATGCGGGATACACCCGCATCCGCGGCGCGCTGCAGAACCTGGTCACGGTCGTCGTCAAAACTGTCGTGGGCGAGATTCGCGCCTGTGTCGACCAGCATTTCCATCATCTCAGTCCGGGCCCCAGCGGAAGTAGAACGCGCCGAGGGCCAAAAATGCCAGGCTCAATAGTGTCAGCATGATCATACTCGGCGCAATGTCGGGGAGCGTTGCACCATCGAGCATGACGGCCCGCGCCGAATCGAGAATATGGGTCAGCGGAAAGGCCTTCGCGAGACCCTGCACGGCCGGTCCCGCGCCCTCGAGCGAAAACCAGACGCCGGACAGTATCATCATCGGCCACGAGATCATGTTCAGCAGGCCGCCTGCCAGTTCCTCGGACGTCACTCTCGCGGCAATGAGCAGGCCGAGCGAAACCATCGAGATGCAGCCCACGACCGTGACGAGGAGCAGCGTAAGGTAGCTGCCGTCCATGCGCGTATCGAGAATGACATGCGTGGCGAAATATACGAACGCGGTAACGATCAACACCAGCACCAGGCGCGACGCGACCTGGGCCACGATGAACTCCAACGGCCGCAGCGGCGTAGCCCGCAGCCGCTTGAGAAAACCGTTCTTGCGGTACCGCACGACGACGTAGCCGACGCCGAACAGGCAGCTGAACATCATGTTCATACCGAGTATGCCCGGCAATACCCAGTCCACATAGCGGATCGGGTCGCCACTGATCTGCGCTTTTTGCATCTGCCCGCCGACTTCCGCATCCGACTGCAACAGGAGTCGTTCGGCAAAATAGCCCGTGGGCGACTCGGGATTGACCCAGTAGCGACGTTCGTCTCCGAAGCGGACGAGCAGGTCGAGGCGATGCCTTTCGACCTTGCGGAAGCCGTCGTCTTCGTCTGTCACGGGTACGAAGTCGATGTACCGGGATTCGAGGAAGGGATGTTCGCCGGGATCGATTTCACTCGCGGATTGCAGCACGCCCACCGTGTACTGGCTGCGGCCCTCGCCACCGAAGACGAAGGCGAGGCCGAAGACCAGGATGACCGGCATCAGGATATTCCAGGCCAGCGTGCCGCGGTCGCGAACGAATTCGCGATTGCGAGCGAGAAACACGGCGTAGATTCGCTTCAGCATCGTCGGCATCTCGCTCAAGGTCGCAGCGAATGGCCGGTCAGGTCGAGGAACAGGTCCTCGAGGTTCGGTTGCCGGATCTTGATGCGATTCAGGCTACCGACGCGGGGCGCAAGCGCTTCGAGGCTCGCGGATACGTCGGTCGACATTATCTCGACGATCCCCTGGTTTTCGTACACGACGTGATCGATGCCATCGAGATCGCGCGACAGGTCCTCGAGCGGCAGTTCGATGACGAGGCCGTCGTAACGGTTTCTCAGGAGCGCGTCCGGGGCGCCGCTCGCGATGATCTTGCCCGCGTCCATGATCGCGATCTCGTCGCAAAGAACATGCGCTTCGTCCATGTAATGCGTGGTCAGTATGATCGTCGTGCCGTTGGCCTGGATTCGCTGCACCAGTGTCCAGAAATTACGCCGCGCCTGCGGGTCGAGTCCCGTCGTCGGCTCATCGAGGAACACGAGCCTGGGCTCGTTGACCAGCGCCACCGCGAGAAACAGCCGCTGGCGCTGGCCGCCCGACAGCTTGCGATTGTCGCGGTGCAGCAACTCACCAAGCGAGCAGTCCTCGATGATGCGCTCCAGGTCCGCATGCCGGTCGTACAGCTGCTGGAACATCTCCAGCGTTTCGCGGACCGTCAGGAAGTCCTGCAGTGCCGTATTCTGGAACTGGATTCCCGCTTCCTCGCGGAAGCGGCGGCCGGCAGGTTCGCCAAAATAATAGACCTCGCCGGCCGTTGCCGGCGTGACGCCCTCTATGATCTCGACGGTCGTCGTCTTGCCGGCGCCGTTCGGGCCCAGCAATCCGAAGCAGGTGCCCTCGGTTACCTTGAAACTGACGCCGTTCACGGCGACGACACCGGGATATTGCTTGACGAGATTCCTGGCCTCGAGTGCGATCTGCATCGGGATCCGTCCGGCAAAGAGCGTAAGGGTAGCCGAAGGTGCCTGCGGCAGCCAGCACGCACGAGCGCGCCATTGCAACCGAACGGCGGCGAGCGGCATCAAACCGGTATATCACCAAACCACGGGATGTAGAGACATGACGAGAACTGCAAGCAGGTGTGCCATTTTGACGGCGCTGGTTACGTTATTGCTGGCGCTGCCGGCCCAGGCCAGCATCAACAAGAGCATCACGATCGATCCCGGAGCGACTTCGGCGGGGGCGTCGACGGTGAACGGCAAGGTGTCGGTCGGTGCCGGCGCCACGGTGACCGGCGAGGTTAGCAGCGTGAATGGCTCGATCCGCATCGAAGAGGGCGCGACCGTCGTCGATGCGGAAACGGTGAACGGCGGGCTGCGCGTGGCGGACAGGGTCCGGAGCCGGAGCCTCAATACGGTCAACGGCTCCATCGAGGTCGCGCAGGACGTCGTTGTGGATGGCGAGGTGTCTGCGGTCAACGGCCGAATCACGATCGGCGGCGGCAGCAAGGTCGCAAATAATCTCGGCAATGTGAACGGCGAAATCGAGCTCGACGGCAGCGAGGTCGGCGGTGACGTCTCCACCGTCAATGGCGACATCGAACTGGCCGGCGGCGCGGTCGTCATGGGCAACCTGGTCGTTGAAAAGCCGAGCGGCTGGAACAACAACAACCGCACGCCGCGCATCGTAATCGGGCCCGGATCACGTGTCGAAGGCGTCATCCGCCTCGAGCGCAAGGTCAAGCTGTACATCAGCGAATCGGCCGAGGTCGGCGGCGTCGAAGGCGAGATGACGCTCGACGACGCCGTTCGTTTCAGCGGCAAAAAGCCCTGATTCGCAGTAAACTCCGGCTGTGCCAGGCGCAGCCAGACAATTAAAGCTTTTTGCGGATGCCGAGAGGCCCGGCGAGTCGCCGGGCTTTTCCGTGCGTGAGAGTGGCCGCGCAAAGCGGCTGTCGATCAAGGTATATCCGCGCGGCCGCGTCGAAGTCGTCGTGCCGAAGCGGACGCGCGCGCGAGACGTGCAGTCGTTCGTCGACGAGCATCGCGACTGGATCGAGCAGACACGCGCATCGTTCGCCGCGAAACACCCGCCCGAGCCGTTTTCGCTGCCCGCTCGCATCAGTCTCGCGGCCATCGGCCGCCACTACCGTGTGGCGTACCGGTCGCGCAAGGGCGCGGGTACCGTGCGCTTCCGTCGTCACGGCGACCTGGTGGTGCTGACGGGCGACACCACCGACGATGCGCAATGCATAGCCGCGCTGAAGCGTTGGCTGGCCATCATTGCGAAAGAGGAATTCGAGCCCTGGCTGCGTGCACTGTCGGCCCGCACCGGCGATCCTTTCCAGCGCATGCAGGTGCGGGGCCAGAAGACATGCTGGGGCAGTCATTCGTCCACCGGCACCATCAGCATCAACTATTGCCTGCTGTTTCTGGAGCCGGCGCTGGTCCGCTACCTCATGATCCACGAGCTGTGCCATGCGCGGCACATGAATCACTCCCGCCGCTTCTGGCGCGCCGTTGCGCAGCACGAGCCCGACTACAAGCGGCTCGACCGCGCGCTGGGCGACTCCTGGTCGAAGATACCGGGCTGGTTATGTATTTATTGACACCGGGTTTCAGGAACTCATGACGAGCCCGGGAACGGCCTCGCTTCAGCCCTGGTCGAGCAATTCGCGCAGGTTGATCACGGCGGCATTGCCGCGCGCGAGATAATTTGCCATCACCAGCGAGTGGTTTGCCGTCAGCCCGTAGCCACCGCCGTTCAGTACCACCGGCCAGCGCATGGGTTCGAGGCTCGCCTCGAGTTCGCGAATGATCTGCCGCACGCTTGCCTCGGCATTCTTGTCGGCCAGCACCTGCTCGAAATCGAACTCGATCGCGCGGAAAAAATGCAGCAGCGCCCACGCCGTACCGCGCGCCTCGAAAAAGACGTCGTCGATTTCCAGCCAGGGCGTGCGCACGGCGAGCGTATCGGCCTGGGCCTGCGCAGCCTCCGCCGCAGGATCGCCTGCAAGTCCCTCGTTGATTACGTCGCCTGCGACGCTGTTACCCAGGCGCCGCGACATACTGCCCAGGCGCTTTTCGACCTGAGCAAGCCATTCGCGCAGGCTGTCGGCGCGCGCATAGAACTGCGCTTCGGGTCCGGCGGCACCGGTGAGCCGGTCGCGGTAGCTGCGGAATCCCTTGATGGCGTCGCGGTACTCCGATTCGGTCCGCGGCAAAATCCAGGAGTTGTTGTCGAAAAAGAACTTCGGCTCCGCCACCGCAAGGTCGGGGTCCTCCGCCGATTGCGACTGGCTGCGGCTGTAGTCGTTGCGCGTGACGCGCGCGAGGTCGCGCACCTGCGTGAGCACGCCGTACTCCCAGTTCGGCATGTTGTCGAGCCAGACGCCGGGCGGCATGACGTCGTTGGTGAGATAGCCGCCACGTTTCTCGAGCAGGGTCTCCGCGACGCGGATCAGCGTATCCGTTGTCGAAAAGCCGACCACGGTTCGCCGGTCGTCAACGTATTCGTTGACCCAGAAAATCTTGGGCATCGGCGACCAGTACATGCCCAGAGCCACCAGGAAAAGGAACACGGCGCCGACGATCGCGGCGACAAGCTTGGTCCAGCGTGAGCGGGACATGATGCTTTTGGCGGATTGTTGATTCACGGCGGGCTCTGCAGATCGTGTCAGTGGGCGAGCGATTCTACCAGTTTCGGCAGCACGAGCCCCGCATTGCCGCGCAGGCTCGCCGTAAACGAGTCGGACTGGCCGGTCGGGCTCGGGTTCACCTCGATCGTCACGGCACCGGCTTCGCGCGCGACGTCGACGAGACCGGCCGCAGGGTATACCAGCGACGACGTGCCAACCGACAGGAATACGTCGCAATCGCCTGCGGCGGCGAACGCGGCGCGCAGCGCAGCCTCCGGGATGGCCTCGCCGAACCAGACCACCCCCGGGCGCACATGCGCGCCGCAATCCGGGCAGGTCGGCACGCCGCCGCTGGCGGCCGCCTCGACGACACGACCGTCGGCGAAACAGCAGTCGATGAAAATATTGCCGTGGAATTCGATGACGTCGCGGCTGCCGGCACGCTGGTGCATGCCGTCCACATTCTGCGTAACCAGCGTCAGGCGGGGCACGAGCGCACCGAGCTCGGCGAGTGCCCGGTGGCCGGCGTTCGGTTCGGCTTTGGCGACAAGCTCGCGCCGCCACTGGTACCAGCGCCATACCAGGTCGGGATCGCGGGAAAATGCCTCGGGAGTGGCGAGCTCCAGCGGGTCGTACTGCTCCCAGAGTCCTGTCTGCGCCTCGCGAAACGTCGGCACACCGCTTTCCGCGGAGATGCCCGCGCCGGTCAGGACGCAGACATGTCGCGCGTCCCTGAGTGCCTCAACGAGCGGTTCGGCCAGTTCAGGCTGCAAGTTGCCTCAATACGTAATGCAGGATGCCGCCGTGCTCGAAGTAATCGCGCTCCTTCGGCGTGTCGATCCGTATCTTCGCCTCGAACGTGATGGCGTCGCCGTCGGCCGGTGTGGCCGTTACGGTCACGGTCTTCGCAGCGGGGTCCGTATGGCCCTCGATATCGAAGACCTCGGTTCCCGTCAGCCCCAGCGATGCGGCATTCTGGCCGTCTTCGAACTGCAGCGGCAGCACTCCCATGCCGATCAGGTTCGAGCGATGGATACGTTCGAAGCTCTTTGCAATCACGGCTTTCACACCCAGCAGGACGGTACCCTTGGCGGCCCAGTCGCGGGACGATCCCGTGCCGTATTCGCTGCCGGCGAGTACCACCAGCGGCGTGCCTTCGTCCCGGTACTTCAGTGATGCGTCGTAGATCGTCATCTGCTCGCCGCTCGGCTGGTGGCGTGTCCAGCCACCCTCGGTACCCGGCGCAAGCTGGTTGCGCAGGCGAATGTTCGCGAACGTGCCACGCATCATCACTTCGTGATTGCCGCGGCGAGAACCGTAGGAGTTGAAATCCGCGAGCTTCACACCCTGTTCGACAAGGTACTTCGCGGCCGGGCTGTCGGGCGCAATGCCGCCGGCCGGGGAGATGTGGTCGGTCGTGACCGAGTCGCCGAGCAGCGCGAGCGCGCGCGCACCGGTGATATCGGTGACCGGGGCCGGTTCGGCCGTCATGCCCTCGAAATAGGGCGGGTTCTTTACGTAGGTCGAACTGTCGTCCCAGGTATAGATCTCTCCCTCGGGCGAATCGATGTCTTTCCAGTTGGTGTCGCCCTCGAAAACGCTGGCGTAGCTCGACTTGAACATGTTCGAGTCGATATTGGCGGCGACCACTTCCTGGATGTCGCTCTGGCTCGGCCAGATATCCTTGAGATAGACGGGATTGCCGTCCTTGTCCTCGCCGAGCGGGTCCTCGAGCAGGTTCATATCGAGGTTACCGGCGAGCGCGTAGGCGACCACGAGCGGCGGGGACGCGAGGAAGTTCATGCGCACGAGCGCGTGAATGCGACCCTCGAAATTGCGGTTACCGGACAACACGCTGGTGCCGACGATGTCGCCCTCCTGCACGGCCTCGGCGATTTCCGGCAACAGCGGCCCGGAGTTTCCGATGCACGTAGTGCAGCCGTAGCCCACGGTATAGAAACCAATGGCATTGAGGTCGTCGAGCAGGCCCGATTTCTCCAGATAGTCGGTGACGACGCGCGAACCGGGTGCCAGGCTGGTTTTCACCCACGGCTTCGCTTTCATGCCTTTTTCGTGGGCGTTCTTTGCAAGCAGACCGGCCGCGACCATGACGGCCGGGTTGGAGGTATTCGTGCAGCTCGTGATCGCGGCGATCAGGACGGCGCCGTCGCGAATCTCGACGTCCTCCCCCTTGACGCTGGCCACGGCCTTGCCGCCGTCCTTGCGGTCGGCGATTGCGGCTTCCAGGTGTTCCTTGTAGACACTGTCGGCAACCTTGAGCCCTATGCGGTCCTGCGGCCGCTTCGGTCCCGCGATGCACGGCTCGACGGAGCCGAGATCGAGTTCCAGCGTGTCGGTGTAGATGCTGTCGGCGTCGCCATCTTCACGCCACAGGCCCTGTTCGCGGGCATAGGCTTCGATGAGTTCGATATGCGCCGGATCGCGGCCGGAAAGCTCCAGGTAGCGGACCGTTTGCGCATCGATCGGGAAGATCGCGCAGGTCGAACCGAACTCCGGCGACATATTGCCGAGAGTGGCGCGGTCGGCGAGCGGCATGTCCGACAGCCCGTCGCCAAAGAACTCGACGAACTTGCCGACGACGCCCTTCTCGCGAAGCATTTCCGTCACGGTCAACACGAGATCGGTAGCGGTGGCGCCTTCCTGCAGCTTGCCCGTCAGCTTGAAGCCGATGACGTGCGGGATCAGCATCGTGATCGGCTGGCCCAGCATGGCGGCTTCGGCCTCGATTCCGCCCACGCCCCAGCCGAGAACGCCAAGGCCGTTGATCATCGTTGTATGGCTGTCCGTACCGACGACGGTGTCGGGGTAGGCTTTTCTTGTGCCGTCCTGCTCGGCATCGAAGACGACGCGCGACAGGTACTCCAGGTTGACCTGGTGCACGATGCCCGTGTTCGGTGGCACGACCCGGAAATTCTCGAAGGCGGACTGGCCCCACTTCAGGAATGAGTAGCGTTCCTCGTTGCGCTGGAATTCGATCTTGTTGTTGAGATCCAGCGAGTTCGCCGTACCGTAGTTGTCGACCTGTACCGAATGATCGATGACGAGTTCGGCCGGCGACAACGGGTTGATTCGATCCGCGGAGCCGCCGAGGTTGACGACGGCATCGCGCATCGCGGCCAGGTCCACCACGGCCGGAACGCCCGTGAAGTCCTGCAGAATCACGCGGCTGGGCGTGAAGGAGATTTCCGTGCTCGGCTCGGCTTCGGGATCCCAGTTCGCAAGCGCGAGGATGTCGTCGCGGGTTACGTCGCGACCGTCTTCGTGCCGCAGCAGGTTCTCGAGCAGGATCTTGAGCGAGTAGGGCAGTTTCGCGATGTGGCCGTCCGTGACGGCGTCGAGGCGGAAGATCTCGTAGTCTTTGCCGCCCACCGTCAGTGTCGAGCGTGCACCGAAGGTATCCTTCATGTGTGTGTCTCCGGAGTCTTGTTTGCGATGCGGGGCCGCAACCCCGTAGGGTCGCGGATTATAGCGAATGCTGCATAGCAGCGCTCAGGAAATTGCCGATTCGGCCCTCGCGGAGGCGGCCACGCCGACTTTCGACGGCGTCTCGATTACGGCACCGCCGAGGCACCGATCGCCTTGATAAAAAACGATAAATTGGCCTGGCGCAGCCGCTCGCTGCGGCTCGTCGAAGCGCACCATTAGACGATCGTCGAGCGCACGGCGCACGGTGCAGCCCTGGTCGGACTGCCGGTAGCGGATCTTGGCGTTGCAGCGCAGCCCCGCATCGAGGTTGTCGGGCTCGTGCCCGATCCATGCCGGCGTGCTCGCAGCCAGTTCTTCGCTCAGGAGCAGGGGGCTGTCGCCCTGGTCCACGATCAGCGCGTTTCGCGCAACATCCTTGTCCACCACGTACCAGGGTGCGTCGCCGGCGTCGCGGCGTCCGCCAATGCCGAGACCCTGTCGCTGCCCGAGGGTGTAGTACATGAGCCCGTGGTGGCGGCCGAGTTCTTCGCCGCCGGGCGTCACGACAGGGCCGGGCTGTGCCGGAAGATACGTGCCGAGGAACTCGCGAAACGGGCGCTCGCCGATGAAACAGATGCCGGTGCTGTCCTTCTTGTCGTGCACGGGCAGGCCCTGCTGCTTTGCGATCCGGCGAACCTCGCCCTTGTGCAGGCTGCCGAGCGGAAACACCGTCTCGGCCAGCGCGTCGGCGCTCACGGCGTGCAGGAAATAGCTCTGGTCCTTGTTGCCGTCGGCCGCTTTCAGCAAGGCGACCGTGTCTCCGGCGGGCGCGATGCGGGCGTAGTGGCCGGTGGCGAGCAGCTCGCCGCCCAGGCGCTTCGCATAGTCGCGAAACACGCCGAACTTGATCTCACGGTTGCACAGCACGTCGGGATTGGGCGTGCGGCCGCTTCGATACTCGTCGAGGAAGTACTGGAAAACCCGTTCGCGGTATTGCTTTGCGAAATTGACGTGGTGCAGCGGGATGTCGAGCCGCGCACAGATGCGGCGGGCATCCTGCAGGTCCTCGGCGGCCGAGCAGTAGCCGTCGTCGTCCTCCCAGTTGGTCATGTGCAGCGCTTCGACCTCGGCGCCCGCAGCCTTCAGCAGGACAGCGGCCACGGCCGAGTCGACCCCGCCCGACAGGCCGAGGATGACTTTGCGGTCAGCGATATTGGTGAGGTCGTACGCCATAAGCGGCGCATTTTACCATCGAGGCGGGGTGTTCTTCCTGCGGCCGGAGCGGATCCGGTCCCGCGATGGATACGTCAGACCAGGTCGGCGGCTGCCAGCACGGCATGGACGTTGTGCTGCAGCGGGCGCATTTCGGAGAACGGCGCGCCCGACTGCCGGCGTCCCGCTTCGAAATCCAGGATGCAGCGCTGCACCACCGGCGAACGCAGGCTGCGGCGCCGGTATTCGATATCGGCGCGGCTCAGCCAGCGTTTGGCGATGATGCCGTCGTCGAGCTGGCGCGAATCGTCTTCGCCGAGCAGGGTCGCAACGTACGCAAGCCGCAAAAACTGCTGGCGCGTCTGCGGGTGAATCCAGAGATAAACGCCGATCAGCTCGCCGCAGGCGACGTCGCAGCCGGTTTCTTCCAGCACTTCCCGAATTACGGCTTCTTCGGGCGATTCTCCGGCCTCGAGATGTCCACCGGGCTGGTTGAGGACCACGGCGCCGGAAACCACCTCTTCAACCATCAGGTACCGGCCATCCCGTTCGACGACCGCGGATACGGTCAGATCCGTTGGTTGCATCCCGGAAGTTCCTGCGGGCCTAGATGCCGAGCTGCCTGAATTCCATTTCCACTTCGCTCGCGAGCCAGATCTCGTCGAACATCTTGCCGTAGAGCTTGGCGACGGCCGGCTCGAACGTATCTGCGATGCCTTCCCAGCGGCTTGCCTGCAGGCGATAGACGAGCGCCGTTTCGTCCGCGATACAGAACGACTCGGCGTGCGTGCGCAGGTCCTCGCGCACGTGTCGGAATTCGATGTAGGTGTTGAGGCGGCGGCCCAGATGGACGAAGTTGTTGCCGTTCTTTATCGCGCGCGCCGGGTCGGCGATGAGAACGCGGATTCTCGCGTAGGTCTGCGAGAGAACCAGTCGCTTGATGACCTCGAGGAACTCGGGATCGTCATAAATGCCCGGCTCCAGGTCGTGCGTAAATATGGATACCTTTCGAGTCGCCTCGCGGGCAACATCGATGACGGCCTGGCGCATCTCCTCGCGAGTGGAGATGACCCAGCGTCTGCCTTTTTCCCGTGCTTCTTCCATAGGTTGCGGCTGCTATTCTCGTTTCTTCGCTGCGACCGCGAATGCCGGTCGCAGGATTGACATCTTACCGGCCGTACAACATGAGCCGTGCCAACTGCGTCACGTTTTGCATGCCCGGCTGCCAGTTGAGAATCATTCGCGGTCCGCGCCAGACATACGTTTCAGCCGCGATGGCCGAATTCGTCGCCATTTCCCGTGACTTCACATATCGCCGATTCCTGCCGCCGGTGGGAATCGAGGCGCATAAACATGCCTTGTTTCAGCAGTCCCGCGCAAGCTCTGCGGCGAGCCCCACGTAGGAGTCCGGCGTCAGCGAGAGCAGGCGCGTCTTTTCGGCGGCCGGGATGTCCAGCGTGTCGATGAAACCGTGAATCAGCTCCTTCGTAACCGCCTGCCCACGCGTCAGCGCCTTGAGCTTCTCGTAGGGTTCCGGGATGCCGTAACGCCGCATCACCGTTTGCACCGGTTCGGCGAGCAACTCCCAGGCATCCTCTATATCCGCCCGTATCGCCGCCCTGTCGACCTGCAGCTTGTCGATACCTTTCAGTGCCGAGCGCATGGCGATGACGACATAGGCCAGTGCGACGCCGAAGTTGCGCTGCACCGTGGAGTCCGTCAGATCGCGCTGCCAGCGTGATACCGGCAGCTTTTCGGCAAAATGGCCGAGCAATGCCGTCGCCATTCCCAGGTTGCCCTCGGCGTTTTCGAAATCGATCGGGTTGACCTTGTGCGGCATCGTGGACGAACCGACTTCGTCACGCGCGACCTTTTGCCGGAAGTAGCCGAGCGATATGTAGCTCCAGATATCCCGGCAGAGGTCGATGAGGATCGTGTTGTAGCGGATCAGTGCGTGCGCATACTCGGCCGTCCAGTCGTGCGGTTCGATCTGGGTCGTGTGCGAGTTCGGCTCGAGGCCCAGCGCCTCGATGAAGCGCTCACTGATGCCGCGCCAGTCCGCGTCCGGGTAGGCGACGACGTGAGCGTTGTAGTTGCCGACAGCCCCGTTGAACTTGCCGCGAATCGCGACATTGCCGAGCTGCTGCTGCGCATGCTCCAGCCGCTTGACGAAATTGGCGATCTCCTTGCCGAGCGTGGTCGGGCTCGCGGGCTGTCCGTGAGTGCGGGAGAGCATCGGCACGTCGGCGTGCTGCCGGGCCAGTGACTGCAGCCTGGCCTTCAGCTCGCGCATCAGCGGGATGAGTGCTTCGCGGCGCGCGGTCCGCAGCATCAACGCGTAGGCGAGATTGTTGATGTCTTCGGACGTGCAGCCGAAATGCAGGAAGTCCTTCAAAGGCCCGGTATCGGGTCCGTCCCCGATCTTGTCGCGGATGAAATATTCCACGGCCTTGACGTCGTGGTTGGTGGTGGCCTCGATCTTCTTTACGCGCTCCGCGTCATCGAGTGAAAAATCGTCCACGATGCCGTTCAGCAGGTCCTTCAGGACCGCTGGGAGCGGGCCGATGTCCCCGATCTCCTTCTCGTCGGCGAGAGCCTGCAGCCACCGGACCTCGGTGAGCACGCGAAACCGGATCAGCCCGTATTCCGAGAAAATGTCGCGCAGGCCGTCGACCTTGTCCGCATAGCGGCCATCGGCTGGCGACAGGGCCCTGAGGGGGGAGACTTTCATGACAATGAAACCAGTGTAGACTTGCGCGCGCAAAGCGCGAATCATACACGATTGCTACAGTACCCCAGACCCGAATTTTCATGGCCTCTACCGGGAAAACAAGCCGATGAACGACAAAAAATACCGTACAGAACGCGACAGCATGGGAGAACTCCAGGTGCCGCAGGACGCACTGTGGGGAGCCCAGACACAACGCGCCGTGGAGAACTTTCCGATCAGCGGGCTCACGATGCCGCGCCAGTTCATCGCGGCACTCGGGCTCGTCAAGTGGGCGGCAGCCGGTGCCAACGCCGAGCTCGGCCTGATGAAAAGCGACGTGGCCGTGGCCGTGCAGAAGGCCGCGCTGGAGGTCGGCGACGGCCAGCACGACGCCCATTTCCCGATCGACGTGTTCCAGACCGGTTCGGGCACGAGCTCGAACATGAACGCGAACGAGGTCATAGCGCATGTCGCGACCGAAAAACTCGGCGCCGAAGTGCATCCGAACGACCACGTGAACATGAGCCAGTCCAGCAACGACGTAATCCCGACCTGCGTACACGTGAGTGCCGCCATTGCCATTCACCAGGAGCTATTGCCGGCGCTCGACCACCTGGGCGCGGTACTCGAAGCCAAGGCCGACGAGTTGCGTGACGTCGTAAAGACCGGCCGCACGCACCTCATGGATGCAATGCCCGTGACGCTGGGCCAGGAACTGGACGGCTGGCGTTCGCAGGTCGAGCATGGCGGCGAGCGTATCCGCGGGTCGCTGAAGCGGCTCGTGTGCCTGGCGCAGGGTGGCACCGCGGTCGGCACGGGCATCAATGCGCACCCGAAATTCGGCGAAAAAGTCGCCACGCTGCTGTCGGAGCAGACCGGCGTGAAGTTCGCCCCGGCCGCGTCGAAGTTCGAGGGACTGAGCAGCCAGGACACGGCGGTCGAGATGTCCGGCCAGCTGCGCGTACTCGCGGTCAGCCTGACGAAGATTGCCAACGACCTGCGCTGGATGAACTCCGGCCCGCTCGCGGGCATCGGGGAGATCGAGCTGCCGGCTTTGCAGCCGGGTTCCAGCATCATGCCGGGGAAGGTCAACCCGGTCATTCCCGAAGCGGTTGCCATGGTCTGTGCCCAGGTCGTCGGCAACGACGCAACGATCGCGATGGCCGGGCAGTCGGGCAATTTTCAGCTAAACGTGATGCTGCCCGTGGTCGCCTACAACCTGCTGCAGAGCATCGAGCTGCTCGCGAATGCATCGACCTGCCTCGCGGACAAGGCGATCAAGGGTTTTATTGTCAACGAAGCCAATATCAATCGAGCGCTGGGACGCAATCCCATTCTCGTCACGGCGCTGAACCCCGTCATCGGCTATGAACTCGGTGCTGCCGTCGCCAAGAAAGCCTACAAGGAGGGCCGCCCCGTCAAGGAGGTTGCGAAAGAGATGACCGAACTGACCGACGAAGAGCTCGACCGACTGCTGGATCCGGCCGCGCTCACGAAGGGCGGCATCCAGCACTAGCGCCGGTTTTGCGGAGTCCCGAAGCACTTACCGCGGCGCTGCTGCAGGATCGGCTGGCCGAAACGCGCGCCCCCGAGGACCCGTTCGACGTCGTCATGCCGCCGGGCAGCGAACGCTGGCCGGCGTCCGTCCGTGAAGGGATTGCACGGACTCTGCGGCCGGCCGGTGTGCTGGTTCCCGTGATCGAGCGGGTCGCCGGGCTGTCCGTGCTGCTCACGCAGCGTTCCGCCGAACTCAAGCACCACGCAGGACAGGTCAGTTTTCCCGGGGGGCGCATGGAGGAGCACGATCGCGACGTCGTGGAGACGGCATTGCGGGAGACGCACGAGGAGGTCGGTATCCCGCCGGACGCCATCGACGTCGTCGGCTACCTGCCGCCGATGCCGACCGTGACAGGCTACGCCATCACGTCGGTCGTGGGCCTGGTCAGGGAGGGCACCCCGCTCAAGCTCGACCACACGGAAGTCGAATACGCATTCGAGGTGCCGCTGGCGTTCCTGCTCGACCGCCGCAATCAACTGGCGCTGGAGCGCGAATACCAGGGCCGGCGGATACCGACGGTGGAATTCCATTACGCGGGCGAGCGCATCTGGGGCGCGACGGCGCACATACTCGTCGAGCTAAGAAAAAGAATTATAAAATAATAAGTTATGAGTGATATCGATAAATTACTTGAAATAATGGCGCGCCTCCGGGATCCCGACACCGGGTGTCCGTGGGACCTCGAGCAGGATTTTTCGACGATCGCTCCGTACACCATCGAGGAAGCCTACGAGGTGGCCGATGCGATTGCCCGCGAGGACATGCCGGCGCTGCGTGACGAACTCGGCGACCTGTTGTTCCAGGTCGTTTTCTATGCGCGCATGGCGAGTGAAACCGGCGCTTTCGAGTTCTCCGATATCGTCGGCGCGATCTGCGACAAGATGCTGCGCAGGCATCCGCACGTGTTCGGCAGCGACGCCGAGCGGGCCGCGGGCCCGGCCGAGGGCAGCTGGGAGCGCATCAAGGCAGAGGAGCGCGGCGGCGGCGGCGACGAGGGCGCGCTGGCGGGTGTCGCGAAATCGCTGCCCGCACTCAAGCGGGCGCAGAAACTGGGCAAGCGCGCCGCGGGCGTCGGCTTCGACTGGCCCGACCGGCGCGGCGTACGCGAGAAGATAGCGGAGGAACTCGAGGAACTCGAGGACGCGGTCGGCACCCGGGATCCCGCGCGGGTCGAAGAGGAATTCGGCGACCTGTTGTTCGCCGTCGTCAACCTGGCGCGGCACCTCGACGTCGATGCCGAGAACGCCCTCACGGGCGCAAATCGCAAGTTCGAGCGGCGTTTCGCCGAGATGGAGAAAGCGATCAGGGATTCAGGCGGGCGTTTCCGCGACCACAACCTCGAATCGCTGGACCGGGAGTGGCGCGCCGCCAAGCGCCGGCTGTCCTGAACGTCCCATCGCGGTCGTTCATAAAGCATTCAGTTTGCAGGCATTTTTCGCGTTTTGCCGTTCAGGCTTCGTTCATTGCCGCGCGCGTAATCTTGGTCCCAGGCTGGCATCAGGGCCGGTCGCAAGCGAAAAGGTCAGGAACAATGGACAGCAAAGCAATGAACGCACGACGAGTAATGACAGGTCTGGTCGCAGTTTCGCTGCTCTCAGCGGTTTCCGCGCAGGCGGCGGCTGCCCAGTACGACTATGCGCGCGTGATCAGCTCGGAGCCGATCATTCGCTATGTCACAGTGAACACGCCGGTACGCGAGTGCTGGCAGGAGACCGAGTACTACACCGTCGAGCGGCCCGTCCCGGGCAGCGGCGTGCGCACCCTGGTGGGCGCGGTGGTCGGCGGCGTCATCGGGCACCAGTTCGGCAGCGGCCGCGGTAATGATGCCGCGACGGTCGCCGGAACGATCATCGGCGCCGCGGTCGGTAACGACAGCGCGAAGCGCCGCTATGGCGCCGGGCACGCTACCACGGAGTACGCGAGGCCGGTGGAGCGCTGCGAGACCCGCATGACCTCGCACCAGGAGGAGCGCATCGACGGGTACCGGGTGGTCTACCGCTATCACGGCCAGAAGTACGAGACGCGGATGCCGTACGACCCGGGCCGCGAGATCCGCGTACGGGTCGACATTCGCCCCGCCGGCTGATCGCGGGCGTCGACAGAATCACTGTGATGCACTTCGTTGCAATCGACTCGCCGGCAGAGGACACTGTCGGCGAGTTGTTTGCGAGCCCGCGCTCGCCCCAAAGACCGGAAAGCCAGTGAGCAGATTAACCTTTATCTCATTGATCGCCGCGGTGCTCCTCGTGCCGGCTGCAGCCAGTGCCTTCGATCTCGAGGAGTCGCTGCGGGAGCTCCACGCGCAGCACCAGCAGGCGCAGAAAGCGGACCTGCGGGTGGCCAAGGACGGCATGACGCTGGACCAGGCCATCGAGTCGGTGCGCCGGCGCGGCGACGTCGACCGAATCCTGAGCGCGGAAACCCGGCGTGACGGCGGCCGGGAGACCCACTACATCCGTTATCTGACCAAGGACGGCAAGGTAAAGACCGCGAAGATCCGCGGCCGCTCGCGCGATTAGCACGGAGTACACCGATGCGATTGCTGGTCATAGAAGACGACGACACCCTGCGCGAATCCCTGGCCGCACAGCTTGCCGACGCGGGTTATGCGGTCGAACAGGCCGCCGACGGCCGGGAAGGCCTGTATTTTGCGCTGGAATACCCGGTGGACCTCGCCATCATCGACCTGGGGCTGCCGGAAGTATCGGGACTCGACATCATTCGCGAGGCCCGGGAGAAAGGCAAAACCTATCCGATCCTGATTCTCACGGCCCGCGATCGCTGGCAGGACAAGGTCGACGGCTTGAGCGCCGGCGCGGACGACTATGTCGTCAAGCCATTTCACTTCGAAGAGGTCGGCGCACGGGTGCATGCGTTGCTCAGGCGCAGCGGCGGCTGGGCGTCCTCGGTGATGACCGCCGGGCCGGTCGTGCTCGACATGTCGCGGCAGGAAGTCAGGGTCGACGACTCGCCCGTCGAGCTCACCAGCTTCGAATACAAGATCATCGAATACCTGATGCTCAGGGCGGGCCAGGTGATATCCAAGACCGAGCTTACCGAGCGCCTGTACGACCAGGACTTCGAACGCGACAGCAACGTCATCGAGGTCTTCATCGGCCGGCTGCGCAAGAAGCTCGATCCGGAGAATGCATTGAAGCCGATCGAGACCCTGCGCGGCCGCGGCTACAGGTTCGCGCTAGAGCGCAGTCAGTCCGAGTAATCGAAGTCAGTTCGCGACGGTCATGTCATCGTTAAGCGCACGCCTGTTGATATCCGTCAGCGTGCTGCTCCTGCTGTTTTTCGGCGCCACCGTCGTCGTGCTGGATACGGCGTTTCGCACCGCCGGCGAGCAGGCGAGGCGCGACATCCTCGATGGCCACCTCATGCAGCTCCTGGCTGCCGCGAACCCGAACGATGAAGGGGCCCTGAGTTTTCCGCCGGACCTGCACGAGGAGCGCTTCAATACGATCGGCTCCGGCCTCTACGGGGAGCTGCGTGACGACAGCGGGGAGCTCACGTGGCGCTCGCGCTCGGCGCTCGGCCTCGACATTCCGCAGGGTGGCTTCCCGCAGCTCGGCACGCGCGTCTTCGAGCGCGAGGCGCTCGACGACGGTACGCCGCTCCTGACGCTGAGCCTCGCGGTGCAGTGGGAGTTTCCGGACGGCGAGCTGAAACCCTACGTCTTCAAGGTGGCCGAGAGCCTGGATTCGTTCAACGCCCAGGTCGCGGAGTTCCGTCGCCAGCTGATCGGCTGGTTCGCCGCCATCGCGCTGATCATGCTGCTCTCGATTTCGTTCCTGATGCGCGGCCTGCTGCGGCCGTTGCGGCAGATCGAGACCGAGATCGGCGAGATCGAGGAAGGCAAGCGCGCATCGCTGTCGGGGAAATTCCCGACGGAGCTTGCCGGTGTGGCGCGTAATATGAACCTGCTGATCGACAATGAGCGCGCGCGATCGAACCGCTACCGGCACACGCTGGACAATCTCGCCCACAGCCTGAAAACGCCGCTCGCCGCCATGCGGGCGCTGACGGCGGACATCGGCTCCTCGTCCCGGCTGCAGGGACGCTTCAACGAACAGATCGAGCGTATGGACGAGATCGTCCGTTACCAGCTCCGGAAGCCCGCCGCATCGGCGGCCGACAACCTGGTGCTCGGGCCGGTGTCGGTGGCGAAGGAAGTGGAGCGTCTCGTGAGCGGCCTCGGCAAGGTGTATCACGACAAGCACCCCGTCATCGAGTCCGAGGTGGCGCCCGACATGACGTTCCGGGGCGATACGGGTGACTTCCTCGAACTTGCCGGAAATCTCCTGGACAACGCCTGCAAGTGGTGCAAGAGCCGGGTATCGATCACGGTGCAGCCGGCTGAAGGCGCCGAGGGACGCCGCGGCGGTATGCGCCTGGTCGTGGACGATGACGGCCCCGGCATCCCGGAAGAGGCTGCCGACGCGCTGCTCGAGCGCGGCACCCGTCTGGACGAAGCAACGCCGGGCCACGGCATCGGCCTCGCCATCGTGCGCGATATCGCGAAGTCTTATGGCGGCACGCTGACGATCGACCGGTCCGCGCTCGGCGGCGCGAAGATCACCGTCGATATTCCGCCCGCGACAGGCAGGCGCTAGCCCGTTCCCGCGCCGGCATCAGCCGCCGGAGCGGTCCTTGCTGAGGGATTTGGCGGCGGCGCCCATCTTCTCGACCAGGTCGATCGGGAACACGATGGTGTTGCTCTTCTCGTTGGCGATTTCCTTGAGTGTCTGCAGGTACCTGAGCGTCAGCGCGGATTCCTCCTTGGCCAGCATATTCGCGGCCTCGGCGAGCATCGTTGCCGCCTGCTTTTCGCCCTCGGCATTGATGACCTTGGCGCGCCGTGCGCGTTCGGCCTCTGCCTGCTGTGCGATCGCGCGGATCATGCTCTCGTCGAGGTCCACGTGCTTGATCTCGACATTGGCGACCTTGATGCCCCAGTTGTCGGTGCGCTGGTCCAGGATCTCCTGGATGTCGGCATTGAGCCTGTCGCGCTCGGCGAGCATGTCGTCGAGGTCGTGCTGGCCAAGGACCGAACGCAGCGTCGTCTGCGACAGCTGGCTGGTCGCTTCGAACACGTTGGCGACGCGGATGATGGCTTTTTCGGGGTCGACGATCCGGAAGTAGATGACCGCATTCACGCGCACCGAGACGTTGTCCCGGGAAATCACGTCCTGCGTCGGCACGTCGAGGACGATGACGCGCAGATCGACCTTGGTCATGCGCTGCAGGAACGGAATCAGGACGATCAGGCCCGGGCCTTTTACGACCTGGAAGCGGCCCAGGAAGAAGATGACGCCGCGCTCGTACTCCTGCAGGATCTTGAAAATCTGGGTCGCGAGCGCGACGACGATAATGATGACAAATCCGAGGGGCAGTAAGCTTTCCATGGGATATTTCCTTCAGTAGTAGCCAGATTCTAAGGTGCCGCGGGCGCGTCGGTCGCGCCGGTTGCCGCCGGTTCCACCTGCAATACCAGCCCGTCCATCGCAATGACTTCGACTTGCTGGTCTTTTTCGATCGGGACCTCGCTGTACGCATGCCACGCCTCGCCCTCGAGCCATACGCGTCCCTCGCCTTCGAAATCCTCGAGGGCGGTGCCGATACCGCCGACGATGGACTCCGCGCCCGACACGGCGCCGCGTTTGCGAAGTTTCAGTAAGTAGCTGATGGTCCAGATGATGAGCAAAGCCGAGGCGATGGCGATACCGAGCACGAACGAGATGGAGACGCCGAACCCCGGTATGTCACTGTCGAACATCAGTATTGCTCCGAAAACGAATGCGGCGATCCCGCCAAGGCCGAGGGCGCCGAAGCTCGGCGCAAACGCCTCCGCGGTCATCAATGCGAGGCCGACCAGGATGAGCGCAAGGCCGGCGTAATTCACCGGCAACGCCTGCACGCCGTACGCGGCGAGCAGCAGGCAGATGACGCCGACCACGCCGGGAACGATTCCACCCGGATTCCATGCTTCGATCAGCAAGCCGTAAAAGCCGATCAAACCGAGAATAAGCACGACGTTCGGGTCGGTGAGCATCGACAGGAAGCGAATGCGCCAGTTGGGCTCGAACCTGTCCAGCACGGTATTTGCCGTATCGAGCGTTACCGTCTCGTTGTCGACGACCAGTTCCGCTTCGTGCAGTTGCTCGAGCAGGTCCGCCTGCGACGTAGCGATGTACTCGATGACGTTCTGCGCCAGTGCTTCCTGGTCGGTGAGCGTTGCCGCCTCACGCACGGCTTCCTCGGCCCAGTCGGCGTTGCGGCCGTAACGCTCGGCAAGCGAGCGAATGTAGGAGACCGCGTCATTGATCACCTTCCGGTCCATCGCGGTGCCGGAATTCTGCTCCTGCGTGTCCTCCGCGGGAGCCGGCTCCGGCTGTTCGCCACCGTCGTCGAGCGGCGGCACATCCGGCAGCGGCTTCTGCTGCGGGTCAGGCGGCGAAAAATCGCCGCCGAGGGGGACCGGGGTGGCCGCGCCGATGCTCGTCGTCGGCGCCATGGCCGCCACGTGGCTCGCCAGCAGGATATAGGTGCCCGCGCTGGCGGCACGGGCGCCGGCAGGCGAAACGTACGTCGCGACCGGTACGCTCGAGCCCAGGATGCCCTGGATGATGTCCCGCGTGGCGCTGACCAGGCCGCCGGGCGTATCGATGGCCAGCACGACCAGCTCGGCCTGCTGCGCCTCCGCGTATTCGAGCCCGCTGAGTATGTAATCGGCGGTTGCGACGCCGATGCCGCCCTTGACCTCGAGTACGACGACCCGGTTGTCGGCTGCGCCGGCGTGGAGGGCGAGAAAAGCACAGAATACGGCAATCAGAGCCTGGCGAAGTCTCGTGTTCATGGCGTCATGATAGCAGGGCCGGCAACTGTTGATCGCGACGTTTTAGTGGCATTCTTCGCTCCATGTTGATCCGTTTCATCACGACCGGCGGCACCATCGACAAGATCTACTTCGACGCGTTGAGCCAGTTCGAAGTCGGCGAGTCGCAGGTCGAACACATCCTCAAAGAAGGGCTCGTTCAGTTTGACTACGAGATCGTGTCCTTGTTGCAAAAAGACAGCCTCGAAATCACGGCCACGGATCGCGCGGAATTGCGCCGCCATATCGAAAACGACGATGCGAGTCTCTACGTCATCACGCACGGTACGGACACCATGGCCGAGACGGCCGAAGCGCTGCAGGGCCTGGGCGACAAGACGATCGTCCTGACGGGTGCGCTGACGCCGGCGCGTTTCCGCACCACCGACGCGATTTTCAACGTCGGCATGGCCGTGGCGGCGGTGCAGGTAGCTCCGCCCGGCGTGTACATCGCCATGAGCGGGCAGGTGTTCGCGGCCGGCGAGGTCCGCAAGAACCGCAGCGAAAACCGCTTCGAGGCAGTGTAGGAGCGGCTCTCGAGCCGCGACACATTGAGCCCGATCGCGGGCCGAGGCCCGCTCCTACGGGTGACGGCTGCGCCTACAGGTCGAAGTTGATGCCCTGTGCGAGCGGCAGCTCCTTGCTCCAGTTGATGGTGTTCGTCTGCCGGCGCATGTACGCACGCCAGGCATCCGAGCCCGCCTCGCGGCCGCCGCCCGTTTCCTTTTCCCCGCCGAATGCGCCGCCGATCTCCGCGCCGGACGTGCCTATGTTGACGTTCGCCAGCCCGCAATCGGAGCCCGACTGTGACAGGAAGTACTCCGCGTTCTGCAGGCTGTCCGTGAAGATCGAGGACGACAGCCCCTGCACGACGCCGTTCTGCATCTCGATGGCTTCGTCCAGCGTCTTGTAAGGAAGAAGGTAGAGCAGCGGGCCGAAGGTCTCGGTCTGCACGATATCCCAGTCGTTTCGCGCGATCGCGATGGCGGGCGACATGAAATTGCCGGGCCCCTCGATGCGTTCGCCGCCGCAGAGGATTTCGCCGCCCGCATCGCGCACAGCTTCGATCGCCGCTTCGACTCGCTCGATTGCCGAGGGATCGATCAGCGGCCCCATCAGCGTCTTCGGATCCAGCGGGTCGCCGATGCGAACCTGGCCATAGGCTTTCACCAGGCTTTCCCGGAGTTCGTCGAGCCGTGACTCGTGCACGATGACGCGGCGCGTCGTGGTGCAACGCTGGCCGGCAGTGCCGACCGCGCCGAAAACGATCGCGGGTACCGCGAGGTCCAGGTTGGCGTGCTCGTCGACGATGATGGCGTTATTGCCGCCCAGTTCGAGCAGCACCTTGCCCATGCGTTTCGCAACCTGCACGCCGACCTGGCGGCCGACGGCCGACGACCCCGTGAACGAGATCAGGTCGATACGCGAATCGTCGACGAACTGCTGCGCAAGTTCGTTGCTGCCGTCATTGATCAGGCAGGAAAATGTCGGCAGGTCGAGATCGGCGACGGCTTCGTTGACGATCTTCTGCACGGCAAGCCCGCACAACGGCGTCTTCGGCGACGGCTTCCAGATGCTCACGTTGCCACAGATGGAGGCGAGACTCGTGTTCCACGACCACACAGCGACCGGGAAGTTGAATGCCGTGATCGTGCCGACGAGGCCGAGCGGGTGCCACTGCTCGTACATACGATGCCGCGGTCGCTCGGAGTGCATCGTCTTGCCGTACAGCATGCGCGACTGGCCGACCGCGAAATCGAAGATATCGATCATCTCCTGGACTTCGCCGTCGCCCTCCGCCTTGATCTTGCCGTTTTCCAGCGACACGAG